>JADFXI010000025.1 GCA_015233655.1 Nitrospirota bacterium
AGCCCGACCTTGGTGCCGTAACCGACCATGAGGAAGACAAAGGCGAGAGACAATACCGTGGGTTCAAGCCTGCCGCTTACCTGGTTCAGGTTCGTCCAGAGCAGGGCCTCTCCACCCTCGCCGAGGACCCTTTCGGCTGCAAAGTAGAGCAGGACCGTTCCAAAAAGGGCCTGGGCAATACCCACACCGCAAAGGATAAAGTATTTCCACGCAGCCTCAATGGCAGTCGGCGTACGATAGAGAGACACGAGAAGCACAGTCGAAAGAGTCGCCAACTCCATGGCAATCCATAACACGCCTATGTTGTTAGTCAACAGGCACAGGAGCATGGCGAAGATAAAGAGCTGGTACATGGCGTGATAGAAACGCATGCGGACGGAGCCGACCCGTCCGTGTTCCCGTTCCCTTCTCATATATCGCCTGCTGAATATCGCTGTTGTCACGGACACGAAAGAAGTCAGTACCGCAAGGTAAACATTGAATGCGTCTACAAAAAAGAACTTCCCTCCGGCCATTATCATCCCGCGGTCATAAACTTGCATGGCGAGATATAGAGCAGCGGCAAAGGTGGCGGCAGACCCCGCGATATTAATTTCAGGGGCCAGCTTCCTGTCGCCTATAAAGGCTAGTGCGATTGCCGCGAAGAGAGGAACTCCGAGTAGAACCAGAAGAGTCATACCGTCAGTCACCCTCCTTCAGCCGAGCCATCTGGTCGACATCGAGACTGTCAAAAGTCGTATGGATGTGAAAAAAGAAAATACCGAAAATGAATGCCGCTATCAGCACATCGAGGGCCACGCCCAGTTCGACTACCAGCGGCATTCCATATGTCGCGCTCGTGGCGGCAAAGAAGAGTCCGTTCTCCATGGCTAGAAAACCTATGATCTGAGTAACGGCATGTCGTCTGGTTATCATCATCAGCAGACCTATCATGACTGTCGCAAGAGCCACTGCCAGGGTCGAGCGCGTTATAGATGTAGACAGCTCCGTCACCGGGGCGGTCAGGTAATACGAAAATATGACCAAAGCTATCCCTATAAACATGGTAAAAGAGCTGTTCACGACAGTCTCCACCTCTTTGTGGATCTTAAGCTTTATAATGAGCATGTGCAGAATATAGGGAAGCAGTATCACCTTAAGCGATAGCGTTAATATCGACGAGATGTACAAATGGTGCCTGTTTGCGACATATCCGACTATGGCGGTATTAATCGAAAGGAAAAGCCCCTGCCAGGTGAACAGATGTATGAGGCCATATACTCTTCTCTGCATTAACATGGCAAATGCCGTGAGCAGTACAATCGCCGCCAAAAAACTGTTTATCTGTGCCGCAACCTGTAAACTCATATCACTCCAGTATAAAGAAAGATAGCATTCCAAGGGTCGCCATCAGGAAAGCGGCCCCTAGAAATTCGGTCAATCGGAACAATCTCATCTTGGCCAGGCCTGTTTCTATCAAAATAAGTCCTGCGCCGACAATGCCCAACTTAAGTACCATGAAAATGAACGCATACAGCACCGTAACAATATCGACACTCTCAGCTATTCCCCACGGAGCGAAACAGGCGATGCCGAGCATAACGAAGAGAAAAAGCTTCATCATCGACGCCCATTCAATAAGTGCGAGATGCCGTCCCGAATATTCGAGTATCATCGCCTCGTGAATCATAGTCAGCTCAAGATGCGTTGCAGGGTTGTCGACAGGGATGCGGCCGGTCTCCGTAAGGGTAATAAGTATAAAAGCAAAAAACGCAAACGCAAGCGACGGCCTGAGAACAGACTGGCCGCTGTATATTACCTGCACTATCTGAGCGATAGAGGTCGATTTATTTGCGAGTGACACGGTAAATATAGACATAAGCATGGCCGGCTCAGCAAGTGAGGCAATAGTCATTTCCCTGCTCGATCCCATCCCTCCGAAAGCTGTTCCTATGTCCATCCCGGCCAGGGCTGTAAAAAACCTCGCAGTCGCAAAGAGCCCGACCAGTACTATGACATCGGCAGTGGGAGCGAACGGCAGATCAACGGATAATATGGGTATTATGCCGCCAGCCAGGACCGCCGTGCAAAAAACGAGATACGGAGTAAAACGGAATACCCATGATGCGTTTTCCGCAAGAACGACGTTCTTTCTAAAAAGCTTCGCAAGGTCCATGTATGGTTGCAGTATGCTGGCAGAAGAACGCCCCTGCGTCCAGCACTTCAGCATCCTGACCCATCCTATAAAAAGCGGCGCGAGACCGAGGAGAGTAGCGACCTGCACTATTTCTATGAAAAATGAAAATGGGTTCATCGCACAAACACAAGCAATATAATGATTGTTATAAATGAATATATAAGATACGTCTGTATCCGGCCCCGCTGCAGATTGCCGATTCCCCGTGAGAACCAGAAACTCGTCTTGGTGACCGGCATATATAACCAGTTCCAGAAGCGGTCTCTCACACGGAGATAATAATGCATCTTAGCAGGAAACGCCGGGTGAGCGGATTGCGGAGAAAGTCTCTTATGCTCGCCGATGTTGAAGAGGAAGCCGAAGATCCTGCGTATCGGCATCGAAAAAGAGGTGGCGTTATACTGCATCCTGGCAGTCATCTTCTCGAACCCGCAGTCCCAGACCGGCACTCTCTGTATCTTGCCGGCTTTTATGTGCAGGATAAAATAAGCCGCGGCGAAAATCATGATAAAGCCGAATAACACTACAAGCCCGGAATAGGAAGCTCGCTCGGGTGCTATGGGAGTCAGCCACATCCATCCGGCTGCCCCGGCCGACGTGCTAATCGTCGCACCTAAAAGCTGTCCGGGAATTATATCGAGCCATTCTACAACCATAGTCGGAAATATTCCAAGCAAGAGACATGTGACCGCAGCCATCAGCATGCCTGCCCGCATAAACCAGTCAGCCTCATGCACATGAGGTCTTCCGTGGCCTCTCCAGTGACCAAGGAAAGTCACTCCGAATGCCTTCACAAAACATGCCGCGGCAAGCGCCCCTGTGAGGGCAAGAAGGGCCGCACCCAATGGGACCAGCAATCTTATAAGAGAAGACGGCAGTGACGGCGACAGAAGAAACGCCTGAAAGGTGAGCCATTCCGACACAAAACCGTTAAAAGGCGGCAAGGCGGAAATAGATATGCATCCCACCAGAAAAAGCGCTGCTGTCCATGGCATCTGGTGGATAAGTCCGCCCATCTCTTCCATATTTCTTTCCCCGGTTGCATGCAGCACCGCGCCTGCGCCCATAAAAAGCAGGCCCTTGAACATGGCATGATTCAGGGTATGGTAAAGACCGGCGATCAGCGCAAGGGCAGCCAGCACCGAGAGATTAAACGAAGTAAAAATCATGGCGAGTCCGATGCCTATAAGAATAATCCCTATGTTTTCGACCGAGTGGTAGGCCAGAAGTCTTTTCAGGTCGTGCTGCATAAGCGCATAAAGGACACCCATTACGGCAGACACCAGGCCCAGGACGAGGACTATGGCCCCCCACCACCAGGGAAACACCTTGAGAATATCAAAGGTTATGCGGACAATACCGTAAATGGCTGTTTTGAGCATTACGCCGCTCATAAGCGCGGAAATATTTGACGGGGCCACAGGATGCGCCTCAGGCAGCCATACATGGAGAGGCACGACTCCGGCCTTTGCGGCAAAACCGAAAAAGGATAGAAGGAAAGCCACGGTGGCCCATTCAAGAGGAAACTTCGCTTGACGCATTGCATCAAAAGTATAGCCGTTGAAACTCTCAAAGCCCGAGGCGATTCCGGCCATGACACCGAAAGAGAGAAGGATTGCGATTGCTCCCACATGGGCTATCACCATATAAAGGAAGGCAGCCCTTCGATTTACGGCCTTTTCATCCTCGAACATAACCAGGAAATATGAGGCGGCAGCCATAACTTCCCAGGAGACGAGGAAAAAAAGCGCGTCATCCGCAAGTACCACCATGAACATCCCGGCGACGAAGAGACCGTAGAACGAAACGAGCCTGGTCACAGGTCTGTGCGCCGCTATCCCGCGCATGTAACCGGCCGAGTATACGGACACAAAAAAAGAGAGCAGCCCGACGACAAAAAGAAAAAAACCTGAGAGAGGATCGAGCCTGAGATGGAATGGGAGGTCCGGCAAGCCGATCGGCAGAACAAGCCGACCGGTAATGTGGCTGGAGACCGTCCATACCCCGGCGATAATGCTCAATAAAGATGAGAATCCTATTAGAGCTGAACAGGCAGCAACAAGCGCAGATTGACGGCGTCTGAATATCGCGGCAAGAGCCGGCAGCAGTAACAGCAGTGCAATCGACAGAGAAGCAACATTTATAGGCGCAAAAACTTCAATTTTACACAATGGACTGATAGTATTTTCCATTGCGGACTATTTTGTCAATATTACAGCTCCATTGCTTCCTCTACCTTGTGGATCAGTTCAGTGTGCTGGAAAGGCTTCTGGAGGAAACCTACAGTCCCCGACTTGAAAAGCTCCTGGAAATACTCGTCCTCTCCATACCCGCTCGAAATAAGCACCTTCACATCCGGCTTGATGGAACGCAGTTCTTTGAATACCTGCCTCCCTCCTTTTCCAGGCATGATCATATCCAGCATCACCAGATCGATGCTGTCCTTATATTCGTTGAAGATCCTGATACCCTCATTACCGTGCACGGCAAGGTGAACATGATAGTCGTAAGCCTCGAGAATGTCCTTGGCCAATTCCCTGATCATTACCTCATCGTCGATGATAAGAATAGTCCCTTTCTTGCTCTTTTTTTCACCGAACTCATCCATCCTTATCTCCTCCACGGCACCCTCCGCAGTCGGCAGGTAAATGCGCACAGTCGTACCGAGGCCAGGCTCCGAATATACATTTAAATAGCCCCTGTGACCCTTTATGATACCATATACCATAGCCAGCCCCAGCCCGGTCCCCTTGCCGATATCCTTGGTAGTAAAAAACGGTTCGAATATCCTCTTTTTTATTTCAGCCGGGATGCCGACCCCGGTATCTGTTACATTTATCCTTATGTACTGACCGGCAGGCACTTTGAAGAAATCTATCACCCTCTCATCTTTGAGAGCATAGAACTCAGTCCTTACATAAAGCCTTCCCCCGTCAGGCATCGCGTCGCGGGCATTTATGCAGAGATTCAGGAGGGCCTGATAAAGTTGGTTTGAATCCCCTATGACCGGCGGCAGATTGGTTTCCATATAACAATTAATAGCTATGCTCCTGTCGAATGTCTCCTTCAGGAATGCAATTAATTCTTTCACAATAGAGTTGATGCCGAGCCTGTCCATCTTGTATTTGCCTTTTCTCGCAAAACCAAGAAGCTGTCTCGTCAAAGCTGATGCCCTGACAGCGGATTTTTCGATGACGTCCGCATAGCGGAATAATTTCTCGTCACCTTGAACAAGGTCCTTCATCAGCGACGAATAACCCAGCACTCCAGTCAATATATTGTTGAAGTCGTGGGCGATGCCTCCGGCAAGAAGCCCCACGCTTTCCATCTTCTGGGTCTGTATCAGGAGGTCTTCAAGTCTTTTCTTCTCGGTTATATCCATAAAATATCCATCGAACCGGGAAATTGCTCCGTTTTCGTCGATGTCCGGATAAACCGACATAACAACGATCATCTCACTTCCATCGCAGCCCTTTATCACTGTCTCGGTCTGCCTCATCAGTCCCAGGGACGCTCTTTCGAAGTACTGTTGGCCGTCGTCACCAGTGAAAAGGGTGCGGAAATCCTTTATGTCTCCGCACAGCTCGCTGAATTTCTTGTTCGCCACTGTTATTAAGCCCTCACAGTCAAGTCCGAAGATAGCGTGTTCCACGCGCTCGAACAGGGCTTTTATCCTCACCTCGGACTCTATAATTTTCTGCTCCCTCTCCCTGATCGCACGGCTCATTCTGTTAAACTCCGCGGAAAGCCTGCCGATTTCGCTCCTGGACGACATAACGTTCACTTCGGTATACTCACCTTCCCTCATCTCTTTGACCGCGTTGAAAAGCTCTTGCAGAGGCCGCGTGGCGAAAGTTATGACTCCATAAACAAGTAAAACGCCCACCGATGTAAAAAGGACCGCCAGCAAGCCGCCTCTGGCTATGATTGCACTCTCGGACTTCCTCATGACTTCTTTCGATAGACCTATACTCGCCCATCCAATGTGTTCCCTGATATTAGCCGCCGATGTCTTGTCCTGGAAAAAAGCGATCTCCTCTTTCGCCCTTACAGCGAATACCGGCACCCAGAATTCAAAGAAATCGCTGTGCTCTGAAAATGTGACCGACATGTCAGGACTCATCGTCACAGAAGGCACGGGGTTATAGCGCTTGCCTGCTTGTATCAATGGCCTGAAATTCTTGTTGTAGAAAGATACGGAGGAGACATCCTTGATCTCCATCAGGGAATCAGCCGAGCGTTTAAGCTGCTCCATGCTCTCCGAAAGTATCGCGAGTTCAGCGTTCCTGGCAGCCAGGATGGAAACCGTCTCGCCTTTTTTGATTATCTCATTCTTGAGCATTACTCTCTCGGTATGTATGGCTTCCATTGTGTAGACCAGCGAAATTATTACAATTGTTGGGACAAGAAAGAGGACTGCCTTTCCTCTGAATGACAGCTTGAAAAAAGCGCCCAGCCATTTGGAGCGCACGACACCACGCCGTTCCAGAGGGATCCCATTTATATTGTTTTCTTCACTAATCATTGATAGATTTTTTTCGCCTTTCTTATCATCTCATCAGTTATGACTATCCCCATTTTCCTTGCCGTATTAGTATTGATGAACAGGTCGAACTCCGCCGGAGGGGCAGGAGGCATCTCCTCCATATCCACGCCGTTCCTGGCACCCATCACCAACTCTCCGATTTGCCTTCCTATTTTCAAAGAATCGAACACGAGCGCAAAAAGAGACCCCTGTTTAACGTTCCCTTCAGAGATGCCGAGCAGCGGTATGTTCTTCCTGAATGAAAACAGATAGACATTCTCCATCACAGCGGAAGTAAGAAAGGCAACGTCCGGGAGCAGAATGAGCGCATTGGACTCATCAAGACCGTTCACCGTATTGACCAGCTCAGACGAACTGCTGACATTATATGCGGCAACCTGGGCATAGGCCCTGCCGTCCAAAATACTCATAAGATACCGGCTGCCCACAATAGAGATTCTCCTTATAGAGGGCATGTACTTCCTGATTGTGCCGACGTATTCGTTTATGGGCGTGGCCATATATACCCCGGTTATATTGGACCGGGAGGTTTTTACAGGCGCTATGACGAGACCGTAAATGACTGCGACTGACGGAGGCAGCAAGAGTGCCTCGTCAACAGCATCTTTCCCCAGGGCTACGACGGTCCGGGCGTCCTCCCGTTCCACAATCGCTTTCAGCTTTCCCCTGGCGTCCGACGTTGAATAGACGTTCAGCGGCAGTTTAACTTTGGCTCTAATCTCCCCTACAACATCGGCCACAGGCTTATACTGGATATCGCCGATGATCAACACCTCTGCGGCTAGCGAAGGCGAGACTGAAAAAAGGGCCTGGCAGAGCAACAGCAACGCCAGGAACACCAGTCGTCCGCTAAACAGGCATCTTCTATTAATTGTATGTTCTTTCAAGCGATGAAATCCTCGAGTGAATAGGAGGGACTTCTTCCGGATCAATAATGACATCAAGAACAGTCGGCCTCCCTGATGAGATAATTTTATCCATCATCTTCCTGTTTATCTCACCGGGTTTTGTGATCCTGATTCCCCTCGCGCCGAGACCCTCTGCAAGTTTCACGAAATCGACCCGTCTGAACGTGGATATGATGCCCTCAGGGATAGCGGCAAGTTTCCTTGCGTGGTATACCATGCCGAGCATTGAATTATTCATCACCACCCAAATCACCGGGATATTGTAATTGACCGCCGTGGCGACTTCCATTCCGTTCATCAGAAAGGAGCCGTCACCAACCAGGGCCACAACAGGCCTTTCTCCCGCAGCGAGCTTGCCCCCTATCGCCGCCGCCACTGCAAACCCCATAGATGCAAAGCCGAGACCGACATAAAATGAGTAAGGCACGGATATCGGGATATGGCGGATTGCCCATGCCATACTGCTGCCGTTATCCACGAAATATACCACATCCTTCGGCAAGCTGGCGACCAGGTCCATTATCAATCTCTGCGGTTTGCAGGGACGGCCCCCAAGTCTTCCGGTTTTCTTCACGGACCTTTCTTCCGGCACTTTTAAAGATGTGGTCCTGTTGACTCCCCCTGCCACCCCCTCATCGCTCTGTCTTCGCAGTTCAAAGATAAGCTCTCTCAGGACCGTTTTTGCATCGCCGACAATACCGACATCCACATAATAGTTCTTTCCTATCTCATCGTAATCCATGTCTATTTGGATCATGGCCTTGGTAGGGCACAATCTTTTGTCCCACCCCGTCGTCATCCATTCGTTAAAGCTCGTTCCAACCGCGAGCATTACATCGACATCTTTCTTGATAATGTATTCCTGCGCAGCTGATGATCCGGCAAATCCGAGCACTCCCAACGAGAGACGATGCAGCTCATTCATTATGCCCTTCCCTTTCGGTGAAGTAGCAACAGGGATATTCATCATCTCTGCAAGCTCCAACAGCTCGATATGGGCCCTTGAGAGCGCCGTGCCCCATCCGGCAATTATCACCGGTCTTTTTGCCTTCAGGAGAAGTTGGGCAGCCTCTTTCACTCTCTCTCTGTCAAAGCCCATGACTTGCGTAGTACTGCATATGCGGTCCATTTCAGTCACCTTGAGCTTCATAATATCGGTAGGCAGATTCAGGTGCACGGCGCCCTTTCTGCCGGTCAGGGCTATCCTCCTTGCCTTCGCTATCATTTCTCCGGCCTTTTTTTCGTTAATGATAATATCGCTATACTTCGTTATTTGCCTGAACATGCTCACAATGCCGAAGCTCTGTACGGAAAATTCCTGGACAGCCCCCTTGCCGAATACTGATGTGGCGACCTGTCCCGTAAGGGCCATCACCGGAATAGAATCTGCATTGGAAGACGCTATACCGGTCACAAGATTAGTGGCTCCAGGGCCGGAGGTGCCGCAGCAGACCCCCAGTTTGCCGCTCACCCTCGCATATCCGTCCGCCATGAAAGCAGCACCTTCCTCATGCTTCGTAACAATGACCCTGATCGAACTTTTATAAAGGGCACTGTTGAGAGGTTCAATCGCTCCTCCGGGAACGCCAAAGACATACTCTACGCCATGTCTTTCGAGCGAATGTACAATGGCTTCTGCGGCAGTCATCGTATCCTCCTTTGTGTCTAACGCCTGCCCTCGTCTCAAACTGGTAATAGACACATAATTATCCCCATTACTATATCAAAAATAGTTTCCCGCGCCTATTACCCGAAAGTAGTATATACGAGAGGAGGTCTCCTTCTGTAAAATAATGGCCAAATAGAGTCAGGAAATTTTGGTGTGAGGAGACGGCAAGAACATGAGGGCGGCTGGAATAGTCGGGACGGGACTTTATCTGCCTGAAGAAGTCAGAAAAAACGAATGGTTCAGCAAACTTGATCTACTGCCGTTCGACGAGATCTTCGATAATGCAGGCGTAGTGGAACGACGAATATGCGCTAGCGGAGAAAAGTCGTCCGACATGGAGACAAAGGCGCTCCTGGAGGCTGTCAATAATGCCGGTATCGGTATCAGGGACATTGATCTCATTCTCGATGGTCCGAACCTTCGTGATCAGCCCCAGCCCGGCAACGCAGCCCTTGTGCAATACAAATCAGGGGCAGTCAACGCGGCTGCAATCAATGTGGAGAGTGCCTGCACTTCCCTGCTTTCACAAATTACCGTTGCCTGGGCCCTTATAGGCAGCGGTATGTACCAAACAATTGCCTGCATCGGGGCGACCAACTGGACTGTGACCGCCGACTTTACCGAAAAGAACTGTATGTTCATGGGCGACGGCGCCGCAGCCGTTATCCTTCAACCGGTAAGCGAAGGCAGGGGTATACTCAGCACTCATCTCGAGACAGATGGGAGTTGCTGGAACGCCGTAGGCAGGAACCTCAGGCTGCCGAGGTCTTTGCTCACAAACTACACTCCCGGCAATTATCTCGAAGGGCCGAGAGAGAAAGTATATTTTTATATAGACCGTGGAGACTCCGGCATCGGCGAGATAAAACGCTCCGGGCCGGTAAAGACACCTGAAGTTGCCAGGAAAGCCCTTTCAAAGGCCGGGTATACAGAGAGAGACATCGATTTTCTTATTACACATAATCCGACTATGGCGCTTGCAGAGGCATGGAGAACAGCACTCGACATTCCCCCTGAAAAGTCACATATAACGCTCGAAAAATACGGCAACATGAGCGCGGCTACAATAGGCGCAAATCTCCATGAGGCCGTCGTCATGGGAAAGATTAAGGACGACGACCTCGTAGTGATGTGCGGCCCGGGCGCCGGATTTCATTATGCTTCAGTCGTCATGAGATGGGGCAGGTAGGAGAAGAAACTCCTCAGAACTTGTAGGTAGTCCCGATCCTGATTTCTCTCCCGGGCCTCGGAAAATCCGTAGGGACCAAGCCCGAAGGGTCGGGGTCAAAATATCGTTTGTCAAAGAGATTATGCACAGTTAATGCAACTTCCAGATTTTTTACGAATTTTTGTCCGATGAGGGCCAAATCCACTGTAGCATATGACGGTATCGCGTCTCTTTTATCGGTAAGTGCCCTCGGTCTCGATCCTGTCCATAATACGTCAACATGAGAATTCACATATTTCGTAAGCTCATAATTCAGACCAGCCGCAACCCGGTGAGATGGTACGCTGTCTAACAACTTATGTGTAACAGCGTCCTTCGGTATCTGGTAGGTATAGCTCAATTTCCAGTAGTTTGCGCCGTAGTAGCTGCCCGTGAGTTCCGTCTCAACTCCGCTTACATCAACGTCTCCCTTGTTTTCGTACATGGCCGGGGAGACGGACGTGTCTCTGACTATCAGGTTCCCTATCCTGCTGTAGAAATAATTGGCGCTTAGCCTGTATGATGTTGCAAACCTGTATCCCGCACCGGCCTCATACGTCTTGATCGTTTCAGGCTGAAGCCTTGGATTACCGACAACTGTCGGATTGTTCGCATTGTACAGCTCTACAAAGTTCGGCGCCCTGAAGGCCTGCCCATAAAGGAGCTTTAGCTCGGCATCCTTCATGAATCCCCAAACAATGCCGGCCCTCGGATTTGTCGTCCCCCCGAAATCGTTGTAATGGTCATACCTGACACCCGCAGTGACATTCAAGTTCTCCCGTATCGCCCATTCATCCTGGACGTACATGGCCATTACATCCCGTTTTACGTCCTTATTAAAATTCCCCCATGAGGATATGTCCTGTATAGAGCCGAGATATGCATTCGTAAGAGGATTGAAGTTGGTATATTCTGTCACTCCGAACTGACTTATATTTTCGTAATTGCCGCCGAGGATCAGGTGGTTCCCTTCAAACGGCTCGTATTCAAACTGAATCTCGGCTCCGAGCGTTCTGTTCTTGAGGAGGGCATGACCGGTCATTCCATCAGGGAAGACGTTGGTTGCAGATGTCCTGAATCCCGGAGGAAAAAGCTCGACTCTCACATCCTGATCGAACTGATCGAGGTACAACCTGAACTTGGAGGATAGTTTTTCGGTAATCGGCTGATTATAACGCAGCTCGCTCCAAAAATCGGAGTAGGTGATAAAATTATTGTTGGTAAGGGCAGAAGCGTTTCCTATAAAAGCTCCCCTGTGATTTATTATATATTGGCCCTCCAGACTCAGATTGCCATAGGCCGCTTTGAAAAACCCCTCAGTCTTCTCAAGACCCAAATTAGAATTTCCAGGCGCCATTGATACCTTCGGTTGGGAAGCGGACAGGCGATCTTTCTCAATGAGGAGCCTGTCGCCATCTGTCTTAATATAGTCGACATCACCCAATACTTGAAAGTCGCCGGACTCCTTGCCGCCGAGGAGGTTGAACTTTCTCGTATTGAAACTTCCGCCTGCAGCGCTTGCAGCCAGCCCGTCGACATCGGCAGCATCTTTGGTAACGATATTGATGACCGCTAAGAAAGCATTTGCTCCATAGAGCGCCGATCCAGGGCCGCGGACAATCTCCACCTGTTTTATGAAATCCACGCTAAGGGCGCTGAACAAGTTGGCAAGCGCACTCCCCGTATAAGATTCGTTAAGCCGGTGCCCGTCTATCATTACCAGTATCTTTTCAGATGTGTCCGTCCTGATGCCCCTGACCTCAAACACGTACCTGCCGTAAGCATCGATAGAAATCCCGATGCCGGGGACCATCTTAAGCACGTCCATGAGGTCCCTCGCGCCCATGTTCCTGATTTCTTCGGCTGTGATAATAGTTGCAATGGCAGGTGCTTTGCGCAGCGGAGTGGCACGTTTGGTGGCAGTGACAAGGTCTTTCTCTTCAAAAAACATCAGCAGTTCTTTCTCAGTCGAAGCATTTGCCGCCACCTGCATCTCCTGAGAAGAAGAGGACTCGTTTTGTCCCCACACATTACCGACGCTAAGGCCTATAATAAGGAATACTAATGCCGAGAAACGTTTTGCTTTCATCGCCAGCACCCCCCTTCAGGCCATCAGCCGAGCACACGCCATTTAACGAACCTCTGTAACTCCTTAACAAGATGCAGATATTTGAGACTGTATCTGTTATATCAGATTGTGTGCAAGGCTGGCAATTACCCGAAAGTAGTATATAACTGGGCTCGTCTGATCTTACATTTAAAGGAATGCCCTATTATATGCGAAGGATGTCTTTAATGCCCTCCTGATTTGAGAATACCGGATGCGGCAAGGACCAGGACTAAAACCTCCAGGATTGCAAGAGCGCCGTATACGGAATCTTTCTTTTTAAAGAATATGGGGATAATCCGTAAGTAGCACAATATAGTCACGCCGGCAAGGAAGGCAATGCTGATAAAATTAAGAAAATCGCCTTTGCCGATCATGTACAACCAAGACCAGCCCGTATGAATATGGGTGGCGGCAAGGTATTTCTTGACAGGCATGCTCCAGTATTTTGGCAGATCGTTCACCGGGACGTGCGGCGTAAGCAGGCCGCTTAGATAAATGACGAATGTCCCGATCAGCATCAGCAGTCCCGACTTCATTCCGAGGTCCAGGATGCCGGCGTATGCAAGCTGTTCTTCTGTTGCCTTTAATTTCTTGTCCATGTAATTTCTCCTTCAGTTTTTTCTAGTTCCAGATAGCAAGTCCCTTAAGCAAGGCCCGCAAGCCTGCAAAGAGCAGCATGACAATCACGATATACCGCACTGCTGCCGGTTTTGTTTTTGTCAGTATCCTGACTCCAACGATTGAGCCGAGCATAATGCCGATAATGGAAGGTGCCACCATCATCGGCAGAACAGCGCCGTTATTGACATAAATCCACGCTGCCGATGTATCTGTGATCGAGAGCAGGAATTTGCTCGTTGCAACCGATACTTTCAGCGGCGCTCCCATCATCAGGTTCAGCACCGGGACATTAGCCCATCCTGCACCGAGTCCGAACATACCTGCCATGACGCCGATGATAATGAATGTGGCCAGACCTTGAGGCGTCCTGTGGATTTGCCAGTTCACTTCCTGACCGGAGGACATCTCATGATATATCCCGTTTATCCTGAGGGCCGTAGAAAGCGCGTCCGGCTGCCTGACCTCCGGATATTCCGACTTCTTTGCCATTATCATTATGGCCACGATACCCAAAATAGTTGCGCCCAGAGCGGTCTGCACTACGTTAGTAGGCAGTGCCAGACCCACCATGGCCCCGACAATCGCGCATGCCGATGCAATAACTGCAACGGGAAGAGCGAGCCTCAAATCAGCCAAGCCTTTTTTCAACAGGCCAGGACCGGCTGCCAGCGCCCCTGCCAGTGCCACAAGAAGACCGGCACCTCGCACAAAATCAAGATGAAACGGGAAGAAGCCCCCGATAATCGGGACAAAAAGGACTCCGCCTCCAACACCTCCCAATACCGCGACGATGCCCAGAAAAAATGTTACGACAAATAGACTTAAAGGCCACACCCACCAGGCCACATTGGATGCTGCAGGTGATACTACCGATGCTGATACCGCTGCCGCATCGGTTGATGCCGAAACATAATCAACAGCAATGAGAGCAACGGAAAAAAATAAGACGAGAAACATGATTGCCGCATGACGTCTTGCCATAATTTCTACTCTTCCTCCTGTTTTTTTATTTATCGTATTCGCTCGAGTTCTATCTGAAACTTATATTTATCACTTCTGCCCTGAAACAGCGTATAGGCGACCGGGGTGGCGTCAGAACTCAGCAGCAGCCTGTGGACAGCAAGCACCGACTCGTCTTCATTGATCTTGAGATGACGCGCAGCATCTCCAGACACCTTGGCAACCTCGATAGTCTGCACAACCTTAAAAATTCTTTTTGAGCTTCTTTCCTGCAGGGCAGCATACAGTGAACTGTTTTCGATGTCCAGACTGTCCTCATCAGTCAGCATACCGGCTGGAACGAATGACTCTTCAAGATACGCCGGTTCCCCTCCGACCGCTCTTATGCACATAATGCAGTAAACGTCGCCATCAGCATTTAAAAAACCTTTTGCATCGGGAGACGGCTCACGCCAACCCCTCGATAAAACCGTTTTCCTTACCTGGACCTCTTTGCCGAACATGTCTTCAGTAAGTCTTGTCTTCATCGAAAGTCCCACCGCCGGTAAGGCCGAATTGACGAACGTTCCTTTGCCCTGTATTTTGATGAGATAACCATCCGATACAAGGTTATTAATTGCTTGCCGAACAGTTATCTTGCTGACATTGTATTTCTTGCAGAGGTCTTCTTCGGTGAGGATTTGACTACCCAGTTCCCACCTTCCGGAATGGATCTCATCCAGAATTATTCTGGTAAGCTGCATATAAAGCTTTTCCTGGTTGAACCTATCAACCGTTTTACTTTGCAATGCAGGTATTTCATTTTGCATCATATTATCATAATATTATAATGACATGATGATGTCAAATAAGATTTATTTATAGGGGTATTTTATGGGAACTACTGATAGGACATGCTGATTTGCTTTAATTATCAGTCAGTTAATACGAGCGACAACTCTTCTTACTGGCTGGCGAGGGTAGTATAATAGCTTGCTGCGTCTAGGCAGGCGCTTCTAAGCGAGGACACAGAAGAGAGAATAAGAACCTTGTGCGGTTATTTCCAACCTGTCAGCTTTTCGTGACACGCATTACTGCAGGCTGCCGACCAGAATAGCCGAGATAGCGCGGAATAATGTACGAAGACAGGGAAAGTGCTATAATATTCTGACTAGACTGACCAGATAAAGGAGGTCATTATGAGCAGTTGGCAGCTTCAGGAAGCAAAGGCCCGCTTGAGCGAGCTAATCAAGAAAGCAAAAAAGGAAGGCCCGCAGAGCATCACAGTCCATGGGGCACCGACAGCAGTAGTCATATCGAGCAAGGAGTATGAACGGCTGAAGCACCCCCAGGGGAGTTTCGTTGAGTTTATGCGCCGATCGCCGCTCTATGGCATAGACCTCGACCTTAAACGGGAGCAGACGCTCACGCGCGAGGCTGACATCGCATGAGCTACCTGCTGGATACTAACATTGTCTCCGAGACCATCAGAAAAAACCCGAACCGATCGGTCATCACATGGCTCGATCATATTCCTGGTGAAGCACTCTTCATAAGCGTGCTGACGCTTGGAGAGATTCGCAAGGGCATCGAAGCACTAAGCGACAAGAAACGCCGGGAGAAGCTGCGGCTCTGGCTGGAGCACGAGCTTCCTGCTTGGTTTGAGGGACGGGTGCTCCCGGTTAATCTCGCGGTGGCAGACCGCTGGGGCCGTTTGCTTGCAGAGGCAGTCAGACCTCTTCCGGCCATCGATAGCCTTCTGGCTGCAACAGCTTTGCACTATGAACTGCGCCTGGTTACGCGCAATGCACGGGATTTTGATTATCCAGGCCTCGAAGTAATCAACCCTTTTGATAAATGATAAATTATAAAATATATAAAAATGCATCACATTATTGCATAATAATTTGAAATCTGATATTTTGAAATCAGTAAATTAAATACGGGGGATGTTAATATGGAAGCGGCTACGGCGGAGATAAAAGCCCGCGGTCAGCTTACTATACCGAAGATAATACGGGAAACAAGTCATATGGAGGAAGGGAATGTTGTCTCGATACTGCCGATTGGTGATTCTTTGTTCATTACGCCGCAGAGATTGGGACTTGACGAGGCACGCAGACAATTTAAGAAATTGCTTAAGGCATCCGGGCTGACAGTGGAAGCCCTTGTTGAAGGGACCAAAGAGGAAAGGGAAGAGCTATATAGAGACACCTATGGCCGGAAGAAAAAAAGTTAAGATTTTTCTCGATTCCAATGTGATTTTGTCCGGACTTTTTTCAGACAATAGCGAGCCGAGAATCATCCTCGATCTATGGCATTTAATACGGCAGACAAGGTAAATAATTTTAAGGAGGCATTTATATGGCTGAAATAGTAATAAAAATAGACGGTATGAGTTGTCAGCATTGCGTTGCGAGAGTGAAAAAGGCGCTGGATGGCATAGCGGGTATAACGGAATCGAATGTTACAGTGGGCAGCGCAACGGTGAAGTACGACGAATCTAAAGTTCAGAGCGAAAACATAATAGCAGCTATCGAGAAGGCAGGCTACAAAACAGTCAACAGCTGATAGCTGTCAGTCATCAGCTCCGTACTTGCCCGTTGGTCTTTTCGCAGATAAATCCGACGATACGATTATGAAGGGTTTCCACATCGTCATCTGTCAGCGTCCGGTCTGCGGCCCTGTACCGGATCGAAAAAGCGATGCTCTTTTTTCCATCAGGGATGTTTTTCCCCTTGTAAACGTCGAACAGAGTTATGTCCTCAATCAGGTCGGAATCAAACTCCTTTAGCAATGCAACAATCTTTGATGATGCGATAGATTCATCTACAACCAGCGCCGTGTCCCTCTCACTGCCAGGATACTTGGGCAATGGACGATATTTAATGACCTGCATTGCGTAAGGTCTCAGGAAATCAATATCAAACTCAGCAAGGACTATCGAAGGGCCGTGCGCCTTAATATCGAGACGCTCAACAATAACAGGGGACAACGCACCGACAAATCCTGTCTTGCTGCCGCTTATGAATAAGTCCGCAGATTGCCCGGGGTGTAAAAAAGGTTCGACAGACCTGCCAAAAGAATAATCCCTGATTTTAAGGGCCTCTAACAGCGCTTCAATGATGCCCTTGACCACGAAAAAGTCATTTGTATCGTCCTTGTAGAGTGACCGTGTTTTCTCTTTATATAATGCAGCGGCAAAATGGTATTTATGTTCGGGCAGTTTTTCGTCCTTGCTGCCGGAAAAAACCCGAGATATTTCGAAAAGCTTGAACGCCCTGTTGTCGTGCGACACGTTATACACAATGTTCCTGATTAAAGCCGGTACAAGCATCGTCCGCATATAGGTGTCCTCAAGACGGAGAGGATTTTTTATAGGCACCTTCAGCAAGTGACGCAAGTCGCTTCTATCTATTCCCAGAAGGTCTAAATCCTGATCTCCCATGAAACTGTAATTAATTACTTCGGTAAAACCGGACTTTAAAAAAGATTCCTTCAGCTCTTTCAGAAGAGATTCAGAAAATGCCTTCTGCGAGTTGTCCTGCGTCTCGATACCGACAGACGCCATCGGAAGAACGGCCGGTATCCTCTCATATCCGTAGGTACGCGCAATCTCCTCGATAATATCAGCGCCGCCCTGTACATCCACCCTGTAAGCAGGCGGGGTGATATTTAAACATCCCTTTCCCTCTTCCACGACAAAGCCCAAATCATTCAGGTACCGGATTATTTGAGTTTCCGGCAGGTCCAGCCCTAGAACGCTGTTTATCTTTTCAGCTGAAATGATGATTTTCGCAGGGGGAAGCTGTCCGGGATAAATATCTATTTTCCCATAGACCTTACCGCCTGCAATCTCATGCATGAGAAAGGCCGCCCTGTCCAGGGCCTTCTTCAGCATCTTTATATCGGTCCCGCGCTCAAACCTGAATGAGGCCTCTGTCTTAAGGCCCGTGGCCTTGGCCGTACGCCTGACAGATACAGGGTCAAACCAGGCGCTCTCGATGAATATATCTGTCGTCGAGTCACTGACTTCCGTTTCGCCTCCGCCCATTATACCGGCGATTGCTATAGGTCTTTCCGCGTCCCATATAAGCAGGGCATCGGATAGCAGCTCGCGCTCAAGCCCGTCGAGTGTGCGGAAACGCAATCTTTCGGCCTTGCCCTTAACATCGCCCGACGTCCCCACCTGTATGCGGTGCCCCTTTATAGTGCCGAGGTCAAAGGCATGCAGGGGATGGCCCAGTTCGATGAGAACGTAATTTGTGACATCGACAACATTGTTTATCGATCTGATCCCGCTTTTTTCGAGTCTGAGCTTCAGCCAGTCCGGAGAAGGGCCGATTTTGAGCCCTTTGACAATCCTCCCGGCATACCGGCGGCAAAGAGCGGGGTTAAGGATATCTATATTGAAATCAAGTTCCCCTGTATTGCCGTTTACCTCATGCTCGGGGAAATTAAGCGGGGTGCCGAGGGCTGCCGACAGTTCGCGGGCAATCCCGATAATACTCAGGCAGTCCGGCCTGTTCGGGGTGACGTTTATCTCAAAGACAGTATCTCCCTCAACCTTCTCAATACCCTCGACTTCGAGGCCTAGCATTGTCAGGCGGTGAGCGGTATCAACGTCGGATTCGCTGCCGGGGACCATTTCCCTTAGCCACGCCAGAGACGCCCTCATCTAAAACTGCCTCAGGAATCTGATATCGTTCTCGTAAAACAGCCTTATGTCGTCAATGGCATACTTCAGCATAGCTATCCTCTCTATTCCCATCCCGAATGCGAACCCAGTATATATCTCAGTATCGTATCCTACATTTTTAAAAACTGCCGGGTTCACCATGCCCGCACCGAGGATTTCTAGCCACCCGGAGTTCTTGCATACCCTGCAACCGCTGCCGCCGCATAGAATGCAGCCTATATCTACCTCTGCCGACGGCTCGGTGAACGGGAAAAAACTCGGCCTGAACCGCACCCTTGTATCGGGGCCGAACATCTGATGAAGAAATGCCTCAAGAATGCCTTTCAAATTACTGAATGTAATGTCCTTGTCCACCATCAGCCCCTCGACCTGATGGAACATCGGGGTATGCGTGATATCGGCGTCGCACCTATACACCTTGCCGGGCGCGATAAAACGCACAGGGGGTTTTCTCTTTTCCATTCCCCTCACCTGCACCGGCGATGTATGAGTTCTGAGAACAATATCGTCGCTCACAAAAAATGTGTCCTGCATATCTCTCGCAGGATGGTCTTTGGGGAAGTTCAGCGCCTCGAAGTTGTAATAGTCGGTTTCCACTTCGGGTCCTTCTTCGACACTGAATCCCATCTTCACAAAAATATCGGTTATTTCAAAAAGGACCTGGTTAATAGGATGTTCTTTGCCGAAAGCAGCGTATTTGCCCGGCAGCGTAATATCAATGGCACCGGCCAGCAACTGCTTCTTAAGCTCTTCGTTCTTGAAAGCCGCCTCTTTGGAAGCTATATGGGCTTCGACAAACTGTTTAACATCGTTTATCTTCTTGCCAAGCAGCGGCCTTTCATCAGGAGTTGCGGAAGAAAGCGCTTTAAGCGCTGAAGTGAGATGTCCTTTCTTGCCCAGATAGTTGACCCTGAGCTGAAACAGATCAGCAGGACTTATAACAGACTCAAGTTCATTAAGAAATTTTTCTTTCAGATCGTCGATCATTATTATAAAAAATCAGAAGACAGAAGCCGGAAAACAGAGTACAGACCAAGTTCTTCAAAAACATCTATTCTTTCGTCTGTCGTCTGACTTCTGACTTCTGTCTTCTAATTGATTACTACTTGCTTTGCGCTACTTGCGCGACCAGTTTGCTGAAGGTCTCGAAGTCGCTGCAAGCCAGCTCCGCCAGGGCCTTTCTGTTCAAATTCACATTGGCCTTTTTCAACCCGTTCATAAACTGGCTATATGTCATGTCAAGCGACCTTACTGCGGCATTTATTCTGGCTATCCAGAGCGCCCTGAATTCACGTTTCTTGAGTCTTCTGTCCTTATATGCGGCTATAAGGGCCTTATCGACCACCTGAGTGGCTATACGGTATAGACGGCTCCTTGCGCCATAATAACCTTTAGAACTCTGAAGGACCTTCTTATGATATCGTTTTGATTTAAAGCCACCTTTTGCCCTAGGCATATTTCCCCTCCTCTGCTTTACAGCAATACTTATTTAATAAAACTAATAACGTACATTTTAATTAATCCGACACCAATGCGTCAAGCCCCAAAAAAAGCCGGGCTACACAGGCCGGGCGTCAAGCGTCAGGAAACAACGCCGCAAAATCAACTAAAACAGCGCTGACTTGCCTTGACGCGTGACGGTTTTAGAACATATACGGCAGAAGCTTTTTGACGTTATCATACTGCACGTCGGGCACTAAAGAGCTTTTTCTGAGCCCCCTCATCCGCTTGGAAGACTTGCTGGTCAAGAGATGGCTCCTGTATGCATTGCTTCTTTTTATCTTACCGCTGCCGGTAACTTTAAAGCGCTTGGCAGCGCCTCTGTGGGTTTTCATCTTCGGCATGACTTTTCTCCTTTCAATAGTTTTAACTTACAGCTCTGAACGACAATGCGTTTTATTTGCTGCTGGGGGTAATCACCATGGTTATATGATTGCCCTCAAGCCTGGGGTGCTGTTCTATATTAAATTTGCCCGTAAGCAACTCTGCAAGTTTCTCAAACACCTTCATTCCCATCTCTGGTCTCACTATTTCCCTTCCCCTGAAAAACATCGTGACCTTGGCCTTGTCACCTTCTTCGAGAAAGCGATTGATGTTCTTTACCTTGAGCTGAAGATCGTGGTCGGTTATCTGCGGCCTGATCTTCACTTCCTTAAGGTCCGCTGTCTTGCGGGCCGTATGCTTTTTGCTCATCTGGTATTTATACTTTCCGAAATCCATCACCCTGCACACAGGCGGGCTGACGTTGGGAGCGACCTCAACAAGATCATAGCCGGCTTCCCTCGAGATCCTCAGCGCTTCCTGGATGGCCACTACTCCCAGCTGTTCACCGGACTCACCGATCAGCCTCACTTCTCTAGTCCGGATCCCTTCGTTAACTCTGATATCTTTGCTTATGTTCTCACCTCCGCTTTCCGCTTTTCACTTCTTACTCTTAACTTGTTCTAATATTATCCCGATAAATTCATCAATTGTAAATGGCCCTATATTTTCACCGTCACGTTTCCTGACGGTAACTTTCTGCTCTTCAATTTCTTTATCGCCTATTATAATCAAATACGGGACTTTTCTCATCGTTGCTTCACGTATCTTGTAGCCTATCTTTTCGTTATCCGAATTGACTTCATTCCTTACACCGGCGTTCCTGAGTGCGTCACAGACCTGCCCCGCATACGCATCGTGCCTCTCCGCAATAGTCAGCACCGACACCTGCACCGGGGAAAGCCACAGAGGGAACAGACCAGCGTGGTGCTCGATAAGAACACCGAAGAAGCGCTCCAGAGACCCCATTAATGCCCGATGTATCATTATCGGCCTGTGTTCCTTGCCGTCGCTTCCACGGTAGGTGGTGTCAAACCTCTCCGGGAGATTAAAGTCGACCTGAATGGTGCTGCATTGCCACGACCTGTTCAGAGAGTCCTTTATCTTAATGTCTATCTTAGGGCCGTAAAAAACTCCCTCACCCGGGTCGACGGTATAAGGCAACTCCTTTTTCTCGAGCGCCAGTTTCAGGGCAGTCGTTGCGCGCTCCCAGTTTTCAATAGCACCAACATATTTTTCGGGTCTTGTTGAAAGATATATGTCGTATGAGTCGAAGCCGAAAGTCCTCAGAATAAATAGCGTAAAGTCCAGTATTTTTACGATCTCTTCTTCGATCTGGTCTTCCATGCAAAAGATGTGGGCATCATCCTGCGTGAACCCCCTGACCCGCATGAGGCCGTGAAGCGTTCCGGACCTCTCATAACGGTATACGGTGCCGAGTGCCGCATACCTTATAGGCAAATTGCGGTAACTGCGTAGCTGACTCTTATATATGTCGATGTGGAAGGGACAGTTCATCGGCTTCAGCTCATAGGCTATGTCTTCTATTTCCATAGGCGAATACATGTTTTCCCGGTAAAAGTCCCAATGCCCGCTCTGCTGCCAGAGGTGCAGCCGCGCAATGTGCGGCGAAAAAAGGATCTTATAATCCGCCTTCAGATGCTCATCCCTCCAGAAGTCTTCTATGGTCTTTCTGATAATTGCGCCGTTAGGGTGCCATAGGATCAGTCCGGGGCCGATTTCATCGCTTATGCTGAAAAGGTCCAGTTCCTTGCCGAGCTTGCGGTGATCACGCTTCTTCACTTCTTCGAGGTAATCGAGATAAGCCTTGAGTTCCTCTTTAGTTTCAAAAGCGGTCCCATATATCCTCTGCAGCATCTTGTTCTTTTCATTGCCCCGCCAGTACGCTCCGGCAATGCTCAAGAGCTTGAAGGCCTTCACCCTCCCTGTCCGGTAAAGATGGGGCCCTCTGCAAAGGTCTGTAAACCCGCCTTCTTCATAGATAGATACGGTTGCGGCCGGGATCTCCTCAAGCAACTCCACTTTGTAAGGCTCTCCCATTTCTTTGAAAAGAGCTATGGCCTCCTCTCTCGAAACTTCCTTCCTCACAAAAGGCTTGTTCTGCTTGATAAGGTCTTTCATCTTCTTTTCAATTTTATCGAGGTCCTCGGGAGTGAAATGCTCCGCCCTCTCGATATCATAATAAAAACCTTCATCAGTGGCAGGGCCAATCGCAAATTTGGCATCCGGAAACAACTCTTTTACAGCATGGGCCATTATATGAGACGTGCTGTGCCTGTATAATTCCTTACCCTCTTTGGACTGCGCGGTCACAAGCTCTATGACCGAAGCGTCTGCAAGCGTGTCCATCGACGATATGTCCCTGAATTCGCCGTCGACCTTGATCGCTATTGCGTGAGCTGATTCAATAAGTTTCTGCAGTCCGGGCTGGTCTGTGACTTTTTCGGTGCCGTCAGGCAATATTATTTTGATAGCATTCCCTCCAACTGAACTTTTAGCGTAATATCATAACCCATCTAAAACCCTCTATTCAATAAAAATTAATGATGTACCATGATGCCGTCAACCATTTCGAGCGTTCTGTGGCACTTCCTGGACAAAGACTCATTATGAGTTACGACAACAAAAGTAACGCCGTTCTTTGCGTTCACGTCCATTAAAAGCCTGAAAAGTTCCTCGCCTGTGGCGGTATCGAGGTTTCCCGTCGGTTCATCGGCAAACACGACTCTCGGCCCAAGCAGGAGCGCCCTTGCGACAGCCACTCGCTGCTGCTCACCGCCCGAAAGCTCTCCCGGCTTATGGTGTCTGCGGCCATAAACTCCCAGGTCGTTCAGAAGCTGCTTGGCCCTTTCGTGGACCTGATCAGTTCCGTATTCCGGCTTACTCGCGCTCTTCATAATCAAACCCGGCATCATTACATTTTCGAGCGCGCTGAACTCTGGCAGAAGATAGTGGAACTGAAACACAAAACCTATGAAGCTGTTCCTGAACAATGCAAGCCGCCCGTCTCCGAAAGTAAAGGGGTCGACCGTTTCTCCCTTCACGTTATAGGAAACGGTGCCTTCCGAAGGCCGATCGAGCGTCCCCATAATGTGGAGAAACGTGCTTTTCCCCACCCCTGAAACACCGATAATGCTGACTATTTCACCCTCAGTGAAGACCGCATCTATTCCCTTCAATACCTTTATTTCACCGGCAGGCGTGTGGAAAGACTTTTTCAACCCAGCCACCGTTATCAGTGCATTCATCGTGTCCTATCTCTTTATCAATCCCATAATTTTATCCATAATATTCTTCAGGACCTCACGAGGTGAAAATGCCGTAGCCTCGTTCTCGTCAGTCTCGGCCTTGTTTTTTTCGGGCTTTGATGCCTTCCCTTCTGATTTCTCAGCAGAGGTTTCATTCGCTTCGTTCTTTGCACCGCTTAACTTCTTTAATACGGCTTCAGCATCGTTCTTTGCGCCAGTCAACTTCTTTAACACGCCTTCAGCCTGGTCCTTTTTCCCTTTGATCTCATCAGCCTTGTTGCCCAGTTTCTCACCGGTGTCCTCTACTATGCCTCCGGTCTTCTTGCCGAACCACCTGAATTTTTCGCCGCCGCTCCAAAAAGCGATTACAACAAAAACAATCAATGCAAGCATCAGCAGACATATAATCCTTTTAATTAATTTGCACATCACTCGTACCTCAAGGGCTCTACAGGGTTCAATTTCGCGGCATAGTACGACGGGTAAAGAGTGGAGAGAAAACTGATCGTAACAGCCGAGACAGAAACGACAATAAAATCGACAAGCTTCATCTTCACAGGAAGTTTGCTCAGATAGTACACATCCGCCGGGAGTTTTATCAACTCGTAATCGTTAAGCAGCCTGCCTAAAATATAACCGCCGGATACGCCCAAAGCAGTGCCGACAAGGCCTATGAGAAGACCCTGGAGGACAAATATGGCCATGATGCCCCTGTGCGTGGCTCCCATGGTCTTCAATATCGCGATCTCTTTCTGCTTTTCCATAACGCTCATCATAAGCGTGCTTACAATATTAAACGACGCTACAAGCACAATCAGGATCAGTATGACAAACATCGCAAACTTTTCGAGCTTCAGTGCAGAAAAAAGGTTCTTGTTCATCTGCATCCAGTCCTTGACATAATAGGGGAACCCTAGCGTATTGACTACTGACAGGCTAACTTCAGGGGCCTTGTAAATATCATCGAGCCGCAGTTCTATGCCCGAGACCGCATGTTCAATTCCAAAGAAATTACCGGCAGCCTTCATATCCGTCAGGACAAGGCTCGAGTCATATTCGAACATGCCCATCTCAAATATGGCCGCAACCCTGAACTGTTTTATTTTAGGCAGCATGCCGAGAGGCCCGACTTCACCGGAAGGCGAAAGAATGGTAATACTCTCTCCCGCTGATACCCCCAGCATTGAAGCCAGTTCGCTGCCGATTATAATCCATGGGACGCCGATTGTTTCTGTAAGATCAGCGGCAGAGCCGGAGACAATATGTTTTAAGATATCGGTCGTGCCATGTTCCGTAACAGGATCAATCCCCCTGAGAAAAACGCCGTGAGCCCGCTTGCCGTGAGTGACCATGACCTGACCGATAATAAAAGGTGAAACAGATACTACGTGAGGAACGCCCCGGATTTTTTCAATGACTGCCGCGTAATCTTCTATCGGGCCATGGAAGCTCTGAACTATCGCATGAGCGTTTGCGCCGAGTATTTTTCTCTGGAGGTCCTCATGGAAGCCGCTCATAACAGACAACACCACCAGCAGCGCCATTACCCCGACAGCTACGCCGCTTATGGAAATGACAGTATTGAAAGATACGCCCCGGTTTTGGCGCTTTGATTTCAGGTAGCGTAAAGCGATAAAAAAAGGATAAGGAAGAGTTCTCACTTGTTCTTATTGTTCCGGTTTCAACTGGGGAAAGAGAATTACATCCCTTATGGATTGGGAGCCGGTAAGCAGCATGACGAGACGGTCAATTCCTATCCCCTCGCCCGCAGCCGGCGGCATGCCGTACTCCAGTGCCCGGACAAAATCCTCATCCATCCACTGGGCCTCTTCATCACCCGCCTGCTTTGCCTGCGCCTGTTTTGTAAGCCTTTCTTTCTGGTCAATCGGGTCGTTCAGCTCGGAAAAAGCGTTGGCAATCTCCCTGGCCGCAATGAAAAGCTCAAACCGTTCCACCAGTTCAGGGGCAGACGGCTTCCTCTTAGCCAGCGGAGAAAGTTCAACCGGATAATCTGTTATAAATGTCGGTTGAATCAATTCAGGTTCAACAAACTCCGTGAAAATCTCGTCAAGAACTTTACCATGAGAGGCGGTGGCCGGAATATCAAGCTTCTTTGACCGTGCCCAGTCCCGCGCTTTCCCGGGGTCTGTGACAACGTCCTCAGGAACACCTTTTTGTTTGAGAGCTTCGATCATCGGGATTCGGGGCCAGGGCGGAGTCAAATCTATCACGGCATCGCCATACGGTATTTTCAAATCTCCTACAGCCCTGTTTGCAACATAAGCAAAAAACTCCTCTGTAAAAGACATTAAATAAGCATAATCCTTATAAGCGACATAGAATTCTAGCATCGTAAACTCGGGATTATGCTTTGTGGATATGCCTTCATTCCTGAAATTCTTGTTCAGCTCAAATACCTTCTCGTAACCGCCTACGAGCAGGCGTTTAAGGTAAAGCTCAGGGGCTATGCGCAGAAAAAGATCTATGTCGAGAGCGTTATGATGCGTGCTGAACGGTCTGGCGCTCGCCCCGCCGGGTATCTGGTGCATCATCGGGGTTTCGACCTCGATAAAGCCTCTTGACTCGAGAAAGTCCCTTATGGCCTTTATGATGGCGCTCCTCTTGGCAAAAACACCCTTTACGTCCGGATTGACGATCAGATCAACATAACGCTGGCGGTAGCGCATCTCGATGTCTTTCAGTCCGTGCCATTTCTCCGGCAGGGGCCTGAGAGATTTGCTGAGCAAAACGATTTTTTCGACCTGTATGGTAAGTTCCTCGGTTTTAGTCCTGAAGACCCTTCCGGCAATGCCGACTATATCACCGATGTCCAGTTTCTTTACAAGCGCGTACTGCTCGCCCAGCACGTCTTTCTTAAGGTATATCTGTATCTTCCCGGTGGAGTCCTGTATATGGGCAAAAGACGCCTTTCCGAAGTCCCGCATCGCCACTATCCTGCCCGCAGCAGAGGTATAAACAGCCTCTTGCTCCAGATATTCCTTTGTGGAATTCTGATGGGCCGATTTCAGGTCTTCGGCATGGGATTCGGGATCGAATTTTCCATCATAAGGATCGACGCCGCCTGAACGCAGCTCGCCGAGTTTTTTAAAGCGCTGTTCTATAAGATCATTAATTTCTTCCATGAGTTTTTGATTATACCCGCCATGCGCGTGAAGCGTCAAGGGCGCTTGACGGTGAAAGCGTTTTTCGTATAGAGTATACAGATGCGTAAACCTTGTATAGCTGCCAACTGGAAGATGAACAAGACCGCTGCCGAAACCGGCGCGTTCCTTAACGAGTTCGTTCCGCTCGTAAAAAACGTAAAGGACGTGGACATAGTTGTCGCTCCTCCCTTCACTTCCCTTTACGCTGCCGCGGCAATCGTTTCAAACACTAATGTCGGGCTTGCCGCGCAAAACATTTTCTATGAGGAAAAAGGGGCCTATACCGGTGAAATCGCTCCTTCGATGCTTACTGCAGCCGGTTGCAGTTACGTCATTATAGGCCATTCCGAAAGACGCCAGTATTTCAAGGAGTCTGATGAGACACTTAACAAAAAAACCAAAATTGCGAGGAAACATAATCTTCAGGTCATCTTTTGCATAGGCGAGTCACTTGAAGAGCGTGAGTCCGGCAGGATGTTCGACGTTCTGAAACGTGAGATAGAAGAAGGGCTGAAAGAAGTCGAGGCTGCCGGCATCATCGTGGCCTATGAGCCTATATGGGCCATCGGCACCGGCAAGACGGCAACAACGGAACAGGCACAGGAAGCACATCGTTATATACGTGAAAGACTCGCTGCGCTTTACGGTCCGGCGCAGGCCGATGAAATCAGGATACTCTATGGCGGCAGCGTAACGCCGGACAATATAGATGCCCTTATGAAATGCGCCGATGTAGACGGCGCTCTCGTTGGCGGCGCCAGCCTGAAAGCCGACAGTTTTTCAAAAATCGTAATATTCAATCGCTGATAGCTTTGAGCTGACAGCTATTTATACGGAGGTTTTTTTATGACAACGTTTTTGATCGTTATACACGTAATGTGCTGCCTGTTTTTGATTTCCATAGTTCTGCTCCAGAGCGGCAAAGGCGCTGAAATGGGTGCGGCCTTTGGCGGATCGAGCCAGACGATTTTCGGCAGCAGGGGAGCTTCCACTTTTCTGAACAAGCTGACAACAGCAGCGGCGGTTGTCTTTATGCTCACATCTCTTACACTGTCCATGGTGGCGAACAGACATGCTTCTGTCATCAAGGAAGTTGCACCGGCCCCACAGGGAAAAGCCATTCCTCAGCAAAACCCGCAGTCTATGCCGCAGCAGCCGCTTCAACAGCAGGCAATACCACAACAGCCGATAAAAAAGTGAAAAGTTAATAGTAAAAAGTGAAAAGTGAAGAGAAACAGACAAAAGAGTTTTATTTCTCTTTAACTTTTTACTTTTTACTTATGATTTTTTAC
>JADFXI010000260.1 GCA_015233655.1 Nitrospirota bacterium
CCCAAGGCTTGGATACCGAGATCGGAGAACAAGGCATGGGCTTGTCCCTGGGCGAGCGCCAGCGCCTGCAAATAGCCCGCATCCTGGTGGCTGAACCCCGTATCCTGCTGCTGGACGAGGCCACGTCTAATCTGGATTACGCCATAGAACTGGAAATCAAGCAGACCCTAGCCCGATTGAAAAAACCACCACGATTCTGATCATTGCTCATCGGTATTCCATGGTCAAAGGGGCTGATCAGGTGGTGGTGTTGGAAAAAGGCTGCGTGCTGGCCGCTGGTACCCACGATGAAGTATATGCACTCAACCCATGGTTCAGGACCATGGTGGATCATGGCCGTGGAGAGGAATAGGCTGCGTTGGGACTGAATCAATACAAACAGGGACTTAGTGGCGGCACACCGCAACATAGTTTTCTGAAGTTATTTCTTTCCAGTGATAGTCAATATTTTGGACGACCGGAGATGCCATTAAGTTCTCCCCATAATTGAGACCAAATCTAGTCGCCCAAAAGTGTTTATTCCTCCTGCAATCGAGAGGCTCACGACATCATCTGAAATGTATGCTTTCGGTTAAGCGTCAATCCGCAACTTCGCAGCGGAATGAAGCTTAAGTGCGCCGGGATATTTGTTGCACGCTCGACTATTGTAACATCCCGTCAACACGGGAACAACGTGGGGTTTTATTTATTTTGATGGTGTATCAGGGAATCACTATTCAATCCCGATACTTCACTTTTTTCATGAATTCTGTCCAGATGGGCAGGGCTGCTTCGGAGCCTGTCTGTTCTATCCCAAGGGTGGTATGGTCGTCCCTGCCCACCCATACTCCCACTGCAAGATGCTCGTCAAACCCTACGAACCATGCGTCCGAATAATCGTTGGTCGTGCCGGTTTTTCCATAAACGCGCCGACCTACCGCTCTTGCCATGCCGGCGATCCCCTGCTCTATCGGGCCACGCAGAAGCAGCCTTATCTTGTCGACAATCTCCGGAGGTAAAATCTCCCGACTAGAAAGTAAAGGCCTTTCCACTTCTTTTCCATTCTTGTCACGAACCAGAGTATAGGCAACGGGGTCCACCTTTTTGCCAGTGGCAAAAACTATGTAGGCGGCGGTCATATCAAGAAGAGTCGTTTCGAAGGAACCGAGTGCCATTGACAGGTGTGCTTTCCGGTTAATGTGTATCCCGCATTTCTCGGCCATTTCCCTTACGTTGTCAATCCCGACCTTCTGCGCAAGCCGAACAGTGGCAGAATTAAGGGAGAGCGCCAATGCGGTCTTAAGCGGAACATACCCGTAGTATTCATCTTCCGAATTTCTCGGAGACCATAAGCGGCCGCTGTCCGGGTCCTGGATATGGATCGGCTCATCAAGAATAAGGTCATTGGAAGACATGCCTTTCTGTAGGGCCACGGCATACACGAAAGGCTTAAAGACAGATCCGGGCTGCCTTAACGCCATAGTTGTACGGTTGAACTGAGACACACTGTAATCTGTTCCGCCTACCATGGCCTTTATCCCTCCGGTCGTCATATCTATGGCAATAAGGGCTGCCTGAACACCATGTCTTGTCCCACGCTCTATTTGACGAACACCGTTCAGCACAGACAGTTCAGCCAGGGATTGCACTGCGGGGTCAATAGAGGAAAAAACATGATATCCGGTCCTATAAAGGGCTTCCCCATACTTTGAGGACAGCCTCTCCCTGATATAATCAGCAAAATATGGGGCATCGTATTTGCGCTCAAAGTAAGTCTTTTCCGGAAGGGGCTCAGCAAGTGCCCGCAAATATTCGTCATGGGATATAAATTTAAGGGCCAGCATTTCACCTAAAACCGTTGTCGTTCTTTCGCGAGCCAATGCAGGGTTCTTCAAAGGAGAATACTTGCTCGGCGCCTTCTGAAGTCCGGCAAGGAGTGCCGCCTCCGAAACACTGAGGTCCGTCACAGATTTGTTGAAGTAGGTCCTGGCTGCAGCCTCTATCCCGTATACTCTCTCTCCGAAATATGCAAGGTTTATGTATAAGCCAAGTATTTCCTCTTTAGAATATTTACTTTCCAACCTCAACGCGATAATCATCTCCCGGAGCTTTCTCGAAAAATTCCGTTCCCTGTCCTTTAAAATCATCTTGGCAAGTTGTTGTG
>JADFXI010000261.1 GCA_015233655.1 Nitrospirota bacterium
CGGAGGGAAATAGTTTGCCGGTAGTGTATGTTAGGCTATTGTTTTTCCTTTCGCTACTCACCGGCTAAAGATTACCTCCTCTGCAAAGTGGACCATGCCAACAACGAATTTTAATATTAACATTAACAACCCGCAATCTTCAAGAAAAAACAGCAAAGAGATTTGAATTTATTCGTGTTGTCCTGCGGCAATTTGACCAACGCTTGTGACCGGAACAGTCACGGTAAAAACCGAACCTTTGCCCGCTATACTCTCAGCAGCAAGATTGCCTCCAAGGATTTCAGACATTTTCCGCGCCATGCCAAGACCTGATGGGGACTGGACCAATGCCTCATCACCGATCAAGTTATTAATTTCATCATTACTGAATCCTTTTCCGGTATCGGCAACCGATAATTCTATATACTCTGTCCCATCCTTTAATTTTTCGGTAGCTAATATGGTGACAGTGCCGGCCCTGGTATTAATCAGGGCGTTATTCACGACATTCATCAGAATCTTTTTGAGCATCAGCCGGTCGGTACGCAGTATCTTGTGCTCAAACTCTTCCCGGCAATCCGCAATCACTTCTATTTCTCTTGTGCCTTTCAATCCATTTGCGTAGGACTCAATTTCACTCATGAGCTCACAAAGATTAAACTCTTCATTGACTTTAGCAAGCCTTCCCTGTTCGAGTTGGGCAATATCATAAAGATTATCTACATACAGGAGAAGGCTTCTTGACACGCTCAACATATCATTGAGCGCCTCTCTGCCTTTAGCACCGAGCTGATGCTCATTCATGATCAACACATCAGCCGAAGCAGCCATGTCAGACAAGGGCCCCCTGAACTCATCTGAAAGACCCTCGTAAGGAGCGCAGGACACCTTTGCTTTTGCAGTATTGAGACTTTCCGATTGCATAGCTTCCCTGGTCTTCAGTTCATCGACCATCGACTCAAAAGCGTCTCTTAACGCAAGCAATTCCCCGCTGAAGTCCTTTCCGAGGCTGATATCGCCAAGACGTCCGTCAGTTACAATTTTAGTTGCGCTTATAAGTTTTTCAACCGGTCTTGAAACAAGTTTAGGCCCCGAAAAAGCACTCTTGAAGAGCATAATTATCAGGACCACACCGGCATATACGGCGCACAGAACCAATACAATAAGCAAAGGCCGTCCCACCTCTGCGTTGTCGATAGTTCCTACCAGACGGAAGGGGGCATTCTCCAGGGAGATAACATCGAAAAAAATATTGTCTCTTAATTCCACAGCGTTGCCCTTTCCCTCCTTGGGAACGTTGTATTTCATTCTCTTGTCAGGAAATCCCTTCTGTGTCAGGATCAGGTTTCCTTCCCTGTCGATCATCTCGACCTTTTCTGTTTTATAAACAGGGTTTTCAATGTGAAGGAGCCTGTAGAGCTTGTCGATATTCGGAACAGCATAGACAAGACCTATTATTCCTTCTTTGTCATCAAAAACAGGCGCCAGAAAACCCATTCCGCTGTCGATGCTGTAAAATGTGCGTACCGACGGAGATTTCAGCTCAGCTACTGCTCCGGAAAAAAAACTTCTGTCCGACCAGTTGCTGCCTGTCAACTCTCTCTGAGTGCTAGAAACAATGCTTCCGTCCTTTAACAAGAGCACGGCCATTTTGAATGGGGAAGAAAGGACTGTCTCGTCAAGCAATCTCAGAGATGCTGCCTCAATGGCCCCCCTTGCGGCATCAGCCGCCTTCTTCTTTCTCTTGTCGGTCGCAGTAGCCAGGAAAGTATTTATGGAGATGGCCTCTTTGACAACATCGTTTCTTGCGAGATATTCGACATTCTTTTTAGCCTGCTCAAACCACGTATCAACAACAAGCCTTTTCTCTGACGACAGATTCATAAGATGCTGCCTGTGATAATCCTCAAATGGGTTCTGCGGGACCAGAAAATAAAAACCGCAGGCAAGCGCAGCAAACATCCCCAGTATGAAAAGGAAAGGAAAGAACAGGAGTCTGTTAGTTATTCTCTTCGAAAATGATATTTTCATTAGGATTCCCGCTTATATTTTAAACAAAATTCAGATGTTGTTAACATACACTATTACAGCTTATTGATGCAAATATTCAAGGGTTTTTATCAAGGCCTCAGC
>JADFXI010000262.1 GCA_015233655.1 Nitrospirota bacterium
GAAGACCAAAGAAGGCGAATTCAATTTCATTTCCTATAAGAACGATGAAGTGGACCGTCTTCTGCTGGAAGGCAGGCGCACCTTCTCTATCGAAAAGCGTAAAGCGATATACCATCGCATACACGAGATACTTGCCGAAGAGCAGCCTGTGGCCTTCCTTTACGTGCCTGATGCCCTTCCTGTCCTTCACAAGCGCTTCAAGGGCGTGGTAAAGGCCCCAGCAGGCATCGACTACGATTTTATACACTGGCATGTGCCCGCAACCCGGGCCGAGTGGTATTAACCGCTATTCCCATACTATTTATTCAGCACTTAACGCATACATACCTTTTGGTTTCTGTTTCATTGTCTGTTTTTCCAATAATCAGGCTGTCGGCGTAGATTCATAATTGCAAGAATGAAAATCTCGTCTTGCTCAATGCTATAAACTACGCCACAAGGGAAACGATTTACAAGGCAGCGCCGGACGTCGTCTACTATGATCAGCCAGGCAATTGGATAATTGATAATATTTTGAATAGCAGCAAGCACTTCGATTGAAAAATCGTAACCGAGGCCAAGCTCACATCCCTCGTAATATTCGATAGCTTCGTTAAACTCCGCTTCTGCTTCAGGATGAAACGAGAAGGTCATTTCTCAAAACGTTTCTGGATTTTCGCAAACACGTCGCTCCCAGGAATGGCTTTAACTTTACCGGACCGTAGCTCGGCAAGACGACGTTTGGCAATCCTTGCCCATTCAATATCGATTTCCGTTCTTGGAATATTAAGAGATCGAAGTAAAGAATCGATAATTATGGCCCTTTCTTCCACTGGAAGAGACTCTGCTTCCTGTATTATTTCTTTCATTCCATGCATTAGCCACCCCCCTATTTCTTATACCTTAGCATATCAGTTTTCTAGTGGCAATGCCCCTCTATGTTATAATCCTGTTAACGCGTAGGAGCTTTCTAAATTTATGTCCACTATCATAACAGTTGAAAATCTAAGCAGGAAGTTCGGCAGCGCCACAGCCGTGGACGGGATATCCTTTGAGGTGGAGCAGGGCTCAATATTCGGCTTCCTGGGACCCAACGGCGCCGGAAAGACCACCACTATAAACATACTCTGCACGCTTCTGTCCCCAAGTTCCGGCACGGCCATAATCGATGGCCATGATTGCGCAAGAGAATCCTCGGAGGTTAGAAAAAAAATAGGCATCGTATTCCAGGACAATACGCTCGACAAGGAACTGACGGCCTACGAAAACCTGCTCTTTCACTCATATCTCTATTGCGTGCCCAAGGGCGTCCGTAAGCAAAGGATCGACGAGGCCCTGCATTTTGTAGACCTGCACGAGAGAAAAGACGATCAGGTCAAGAAGTTCTCGGGCGGAATGAAGAGGCGGCTGGAGGTTGCCAGGAGCCTGATTCACCAGCCTAAAATACTCTTCCTGGACGAACCCACGCTCGGTCTCGACCCGCAGAGCAGAACAAACCTGTGGGAATTCATATCAAAGCTCCCAGAAGAACAGGGAGTCACTATATTTATGACCACGCACTATATGGAAGAAGCCGAGATATGCAGGAAAATTGCCATAATAGACAAAGGCAAAGTTATCGCGCGCGGCTCCCCCGACGAACTGAAGAAAATGGTCGGCGGGGACGTCATTTACCTGAAGACCAGCGACAATGCAAGCTCGCTGCGTGATATACAATCGCTGCTAAACCTCGATGCCGAAGAAGTAGGAAGCGAGATATTCATTCCTGTCATAGGCAATGGCGATGCCTGCATTCCGAAACTCATCAGCGCGTTGGGCGAGCGCGTCATTGCCGTGCGTATGCAAAGGCCGGCTTTGAACGATGTCTTTCTCAAACTCACCGGGAAAGATATACGCCCCGAATCGATGTCGGGCAATAATGAAATAAAAGACACCATACGCTCATACAGGAGAAAGTTCGACAAATGACGCAGGCTGACATAAATACAATCTATGTAGTTGTGGCAAGGGAGCTGATTAAGTT
>JADFXI010000026.1 GCA_015233655.1 Nitrospirota bacterium
GGATGCCGCGTTGCAATGCAGCATTATGGCGAATCATTTAATCTTATTGCTTCCAAAGAAGGCGCTGTTCGGTCCATATCACCGCTTATTTTGAGCGCGCACATGGATACAATAGAGCCTACCGAAGGCATCAGGTTTGCAGTCGAAAGCGGCTTGATAAGAACAACAGGACAGACCGTCCTCGGTGCCGACGACAAGAGCGCCATTGCCCAGATAATTGAAGCGCTTTTCGTGCTTCAGGAAACAGGCGCTCCTCATGGAGACCTCGAAATCATTTTCAGCTCTGCAGAAGAGACAGGACTGCTTGGCGCCAGGAACCTCGATTTTACCGGCCTCAGGGGCAAACACGCGCTGGTCCTGGATTCCAGCGGCAGCGTCGGCAGACTGGTCATAGCCGCTCCTACCCACATCACTTATGAAATGAGGATTTCTGGAAAGTCGGCCCACGCAGGCCTGGAGCCGGAAAGTGGGATCAGCGCCATCCGGGTCGCCTCGCGCATTATCTCCGAAATACCGGACGGAAGGATTGACCCTGAGACCACCTCGAATGTCGGTATAATCAGAGGGGGCACAGCCACGAATGTAGTCCCCCAGGAGGTCTTCATAAAGGGAGAGATCAGGGGGCACAGCGCGGAGATACTCGAACAGACAAAAAAAATTATCTTCGGAACTGCGCGGGAGATAGCCGAACGATGCAATGCGCAAATTCATATAACAGAACGGGAAGAATACGTTGCTTACAGGGTTGACCTCGAATCGCCATTTCTGTTTTATATGGGCGGCGTCTTGACCAAATGCTCTTTGTCGCCCGTATACACGGTCACAGGTGGAGGATCGGACGCCAATATCTTAAATCAAAACGGGATACAGGCCATCAATATGTCCAACGGCATGCAGAAAGTGCATTCAACAGAGGAATTCATCAGAATTAAAGACCTTCATGACGGTTGTATGGTTGTCCTAAATGCGGTCGCAAACTTTGAGAGTTTTAAAGAGGTCGTCTAAATGTCAAGCTGACTTTGCGGGCGTGACTGTTGTTATACTAAGAAGTGATCCTGGACGGTCTTAATCCACAGCAGAGAGAAGCAGTAGTGCATTTCGGCTCACCCCTTCTGGTGCTTGCGGGCGCGGGCTCAGGGAAGACAAAGGTCATCACTCATAAGATCGCCTGGCTTGTGAAGGAAAAGGGGATAAAGGCCAACAGAATTCTTGCCATCACCTTTACCAAAAAGGCCGCTGCAGAGATGCAGGAGCGGGTGGAACATCTCCTGGGAAGCAGGCCCAAATGGATTTCTACTTTTCACGCATTCTGTGTGCGGGTGTTGAGAGAAAATATTGCCGACCTCGAAAAAGGCTTTGACCGACGTTTCAATATTTACGACGAACACGACAGCAATAAGCTGCTGAAAGATGTCCTCCGCAACATGAACATGGACATAAAAAATGCCGAAGCGGCAAAATCGGTCATTTCAAAAGCTAAACAGGAATACAGGGACAACATCATCGATTACATTGCCGGACTTCCTTACCCTGCTTCGGCCTATGCTAGAGCGGCTGAACAGTATGCGGCAATCCTGCAGCAGAGCAATGCGATGGACTATGATGACCTCATTTATTTTGTCGTAGACCTCCTCTTTAAAAAACCTCACATTAGAAAGCTATGGCAGGAGCGCTTCGATTACATCCTTGTGGATGAGTACCAGGACACGAACAAAATCCAGTATTTGCTTATAAACCTTCTTATCAGAAAGGATGGGGCGGTTTGTGTTGTGGGTGATCCGCAGCAGTGTATCTATACATGGAGAGGAGCGCACCCTCTGAATATCCTTAATTTTGCGGAGGACCACGCCGCGAGAGAGACAAAACTCGACATAAACTACCGATCCACAAAAAAAATATTGGACATCGCAAACAGGATCATCTCGGGGGCTGACCGTATATGGGAAGGCAAGATACTTGAACTCAGCACTGTGCGGAGCGATGAGGGTGAAGTGGGCTACGAAAGGTCTGAAAGCAGCGGCGAGGAATGCTCGTTTATTGCAGAAAAAATCCAGTCCCTGAGCAGGCAGGGATACCTGTACTCGGACATGGCGGTACTTATGAGGATGTCTTTTGTGTCGAGGGGTGTTGAACACACTTTCATCAATTACGGCATACCGTATGAAATAATAGGCGGGCCTGCATTTTATGACAGGGCCGAGATAAAAGATATGCTCTCCTATCTCCGCCTCATAAGCAACAATAAGGACAAGGCCGCATTTGACAGGGTGATAAACGTGCCGCCGCGGTCCGTGGGAGCAAAGACCCTTCTCAAGGTAGCCGGCAACTATGTCACTGACTGGATACAGGCACTTAAAGACACAAAGCTGCCGCCAAGGCAGCGCGCTAACGCGGACCGTTTTATAACAACCCTAACGTCTTATGAGGACAGCATCGAGGAAAAGCCTTATACGGTGCTGATGGAACTCCTCCGCGACCTCGGATACCCGGAATACCTGGCAGCGCATTATAAGGACGATTACGAAGACAGAAAAGGAAACATATCGGAACTGGCCAATGTCCTGAAAGCCCTGGAGACAGCCGGTAAACCGTTTTCCGAATTTCTGGAGGATACTATTCTTTCCTCTGACCAGGACAGGATAGGAAGTTCCGATTCGGTTAAAGTGATGACGATCCATGCGGCTAAAGGGCTGGAATTCAGAGTTGTCTTCGTCATGGCCCTTGAGGAAGAGATATTCCCGTCGGGTCGCGCCATGGAGAATCCGGCAGCCATGGAAGAGGAAAGGCGGCTGTTTTATGTGGCGGTAACGAGGGCCAAGGAGAGGCTTTACCTAAGCTCTGCAGGGTACAGGATGCGTTTCGGTGATGCAATGTTCGCCACGGAATCCAGATATATAGAAGAAATCTCGGATGAATTAAGACCTTAGGGCCCTGAAGAAACTCTTAAAATTTGCATCACTTCTTTCTGGTATGTCCCCCTGGTAATATGATAATATTACAGTATTGTAACCAGTGGAATTCTCCTCTCGGCAATGAAGAAATAAACATTTCAATGAACGCTAAGAATAATATACAGATGACGCTGAAGCGCATATCGCAGTGGAGCTTTATAATAACGTTAGGCATCAGCTTATTTTCGTTGCTCGGCTGGGCTTCCGGTCTGCTCATATTGGCGAGAGTAAATCCCGCGTATATTCCCATGGCCCCGAGCAGCGCCTTCTGCTTCGGCATGCTGAGCGGTTCATTGCTGGTTTGTATGTCCGGTCCCCGGGATCGCGCCAGACGTAAGGCAGCTGCTGCCGGGGCGATTCTGACTCTTTCGACATCTCTAATCGTACTTGTTGGTTTTGCCATAGGGACAACTTTCAGTTTCGAGAATTTGGGGATTCGGACTACAGAGTCATTTACGAATGTTCCTATAGGACATATGTCGCCGATAACAGCAGCAATTTTTTTGATGTCGGCTTTGTCGGTTTTGTTTGAGGTCTTTGATTCTGAAGGTGAAAAACGGTTTAAACGCATACAGGTCTTTATTGACATTACGGTGGCTTCAATCGGGTCCATAATATTTCTGGGGTATTTGTATGGAACGCCTCTATTATACGGCGGGATCATAATACCCGTGGCCCTTCCTACTGCTGTTGCTTTTGTTCTCATCGGTTTGGGGATGCTGACGTCCCTGGGATTCGATGCCCCTCTTATCAGGGCGTTTATAGGCCCAACTGTCAGCGATCGCTTAATGAAGGCCTTTTTCCCTGTTATAATCAGTTTCATCCTGATCGATGGATTCCTGTATCGCACGGCATTTCTCAAAGCTGCCAATCCCGCATTAATCACGTCTTTGATTACTATTTTATCTGTCATTGTATTCGGCATGATAATAACCACATTGGCAAAATCGATCGGCAGCGAGATAGATCGTGCTCATGTTGAACGAGACAGGGCGGAGGAACTGCTGCGGATGGATGAAGATCGGCTTGAGACCTTGTTGAAACTTTCGCAGATGCAAGTAGAATCCGAAAACGAGCTGACCGACTTTGCCCTCGAAGAAGTTGTCAGGCTTACAAAAAGCAAGGGAGGATACCTGCATTTCTTCAATGAAGATCAACAAACAATACAACTTTATTCCTGGTCAAGAGATGTGCTGAAATATTGCACGGCTGTGCCGTCTCTTCATTATCCGCTTGATAAGGCGGGCATCTGGGCGGACAGTATTCGCTTCAGGAAACCTGTAATACATAATGATTATCAAAATATCTCCGACAAACGAGGATACCCGGAGGGACATTTTCATTTGGCCAGGCACTTGGGCGTCGCTATTTTTGATGGTGATCAGATTGTCGGGGTGACAGGGGTGGGCAATAAGGAGGAACCGTACAATGAAACAGATGTACGGCAGATTACCCTCTTCATGAACAATATGTGGATAATATTGAAACAGAGGCGCTCAGAGGCTGAAAAGGAGCAACTTATTTTTGAGCTTACGGGTGCACTCGAACAAGTAAAGACGTTGAGCGGGCTGCTGCCCATTTGCGCTTCCTGCAAGAAGATACGCGACGACAAAGGTTACTGGAACCAGATAGAATACTACATAAGTGAACATTCAGAAGCGGAATTCACTCACGGCATATGTCCTGAATGTGTAAAAAAGCTTTATCCTGAGCAATACAAGGTCATGTTGAAGAACGAAAACAAACAGGACCATAGCACGTAGTCAGTCTATTGCCGGCCCATCCTCTTCCGTAATCACGCCGCCTTCGTCGGAATCAGCCTCTATTTCAGCCAGGACTTTCTTGACCTCCTCCTCCGCACTCCTCAGTCGCGTCTTGCAGAGTTTAACAAGAAAGGCCGCCCTTTTAACTTTCCCTGCAAGTATATCGACATCTATGTCTTCTGATTCAATCTCACTTATTATCTGTTCCAGCTCCGTCAAAGCCTGGGAGTAGGAAGGCTGACTGCTTTTGCTCATGGCTCCGTGTCCCCCTTTGTTTTCTTGTAATGCTTACGATGCTTCCTTTGAAAAGAGTAGTCTCGATCACCTCTCCCTCGCCGACAGCGGAGGAATCTTTCAGCGGTTTCCCGTTATGACTGGTAATGCTGTAGCCCCTTTTAAGCACATTAGCCGGGTCGAGCAGCCTCAAGGCCTGTTCCATCGTATCCAGCGCATGGCTCCCTTTTTGGAGGCGCTGCTTTGCGGAGTTGATGGTCCTGCTTTGGAGCAGAAGCAGCTTGTTGAGACGACTCGAAACCGCCCTCCCGGGAATGTATGCCAGATGCCGGGCGAGCGAGTTGAGGCGGTAATTGAGGTCCAGCAGGAGTTTTTCGCTGTATGTTTTCACTCTCCTCCGCAGGTCATTAATGCCGTCCTCGAAACTCCTTAGTCCCGATATCAGGAATTCGGCGACAGCTGTCGGTGTTTTCATTCTCGTATGCGCGACTATGTCGGCAACCGTATCATCTTTTTCATGGCCTATTCCTGTAATGACCGGGAGCGGACAAGACGCTATTTGCGCCGCAAGCTCATAAGCATCAAAGCAGCTCAGATCAACCGCGGAGCCACCGCCCCTGATTATGACCACAACATCAAACAGATGACGGTATTTGCGGACCTTGAGCAATGCGGCAATGATTGACCCTCCTGCATCCGGACCCTGCACCACAACAGGAAAGAGGATGTGCATGAATTTATAGCCGTACGGGTTTGTGTCGAGCTGGTTAAAGAAATCTCCATGTCCCGCTGCTGTCGGTGACGATATGACCGCGATCCTCTGCGGAACAGTGGGCAGCCGGAGGTTTTTGTTCATATCGAGAAGCCCTTCTTTTCTAAGCCGCTCGATGACCTCCTTTCTCTTCAGGGCCATTTCGCCGAGGGTATAAGCCGGATCGATGTCCCTGATATTCAGGCTCAGGCCATATACCTCATGGTAATTGACAGCGGCAAGGAACATGATTTTCATGCCAGGCCGCAGAGTTTCATTTGTGGCTGACTGGAATTTATTGATGAGTTTGCGGTACTCGTAAGCCCATATGGTGGCCTTGCTCTGGGCTATGGTTTTGTCGTCCATTTTTTCGACCAACTCTAAATAGCAGTGGCCCCGCTGGTTGCATTTGAGTTCAGCTATTTCAGCGGTGACCCAGCAAGCCTCCGGGAAAACCGCGCTGATGGCGGATTTAATGGCTGTATTCAGTTCATAAAGGCTGAATGCCGCTTTGCTCATTGATAGTTCGTGCATCATGTCATTATACTACATCATAACAAGTACAGCAGGAGGAGATCAGTCCAGATGGCCACAGAAATCAATAAAGTGATTTATTCAATGGTAGGCGTGAGCAAATATTACGATAAAAAGCCGGTACTGAAAGATATATATCTCTCATATTTTTACGGTGCCAAGATAGGTGTTCTGGGACTCAACGGTTCAGGGAAAAGCTCCCTTTTGCGTATTCTGGCAGGAACTGACAAGGAGTTCGTCGGAGAGACCGTTGTCTCGCCAGGTTATACCATAGGGATCCTGGAGCAGGAGCCGGTGCTTGATTCGACAAAGACCGTCCGTGAAACCGTAGAGGAGGGTGTGCAGGAAATCGTTTCTGCTCTCAAGGAATATAATGAGATTAATGACAAGTTTGCTGAACCTATGTCCGACGACGCCATGAACAAACTCATAGAACGTCAGGGCATAGTACAGGAGAAACTTGATGCTCTCGATGCGTGGAACCTCGATTCACACCTGGAAATGGCTATGGGTGCGTTGCGCTGCCCTGACGGGGACACGCCGGTGAAGGTGCTCTCAGGAGGCGAAAGACGGCGTGTTGCGCTCTGCAGGCTTTTACTTCAGAAGCCCGATATCCTGCTGCTCGATGAGCCGACCAACCATTTAGATGCGGAATCTGTGGCCTGGCTTGAGAACCACCTCAGGAGTTACGAGGGTACAATTATCGCGGTAACGCACGACCGCTATTTTCTTGATAACGTGGCGGGATGGATACTTGAGCTGGACAGGGGACAGGGTATCCCGTGGAAAGGAAATTACTCGTCATGGCTTGAGCAGAAAAAGAACAGGCTGGCGCAGGAAGAAAAAACCGAAAGCGAACGCCAAAAAACTCTGCAGCGCGAACTTGAATGGATTCGGATGTCGCCGAAGGGAAGACATGCTAAATCGAAGGCCCGCATAAGCTCTTATGAGTCTCTATTGAGCCAGGAAAGGGAAAAACAGGCAAATGAACTTGAGATTTATATACCGCCCGGACCGCGTCTGGGAGATACGGTCATCGAGGCCGTCAATTTAAGCAAGGCATTCGGTGATCAGGTGCTTTTTGAAGGGTTGTCGTTTTCTCTGCCTCCCGGCGGAATAATAGGCATCATCGGCCCGAACGGCACCGGCAAGACAACGCTCTTCCGAATTATTACCGGTCAGGAAAAACCTGATTCAGGAACAATCAAGATCGGTGAGACCGTAAAGCTGGCCTATATAGACCAGAGCCGTGATTCCCTGGACCCTGAAAAGAGCGTATGGGAGACAATTTCGGGAGGGGAAGACACCATCCAGCTCGGCAAAAAACAGGTCAACTCCCGCGGATATGTGGCGCGATTCAACTTCTCAGGTTCAGACCAGCAGAAAAAAGTGGGCACCCTGTCAGGCGGAGAGCGGAACCGCGTGCATCTTGCGAGCATGCTGAAGGAAGGGGCCAATGTGCTGCTGCTCGATGAGCCGACCAACGATCTTGATGTGAACACCATGCGCGCCCTTGAGGAGGCCCTCGAAAATTTTGGCGGCTGTGTTGTCCTGATAAGTCATGACCGCTGGTTTCTCGACAGGATTGCGACACACATCCTTTCTTTCGAGGGAGACAGTAAGGGTGTATGGTTTGAGGGAAACTATTCGGACTATATAAGTTCTATAGGAGGAATTGAGGAAGTCTGTAAACGAAGGTCGAAAGCCCGTCTGACAAGGTAGATTAAGCGAACTGTCACGCCTGCCCGGCGATCGCCGCCTGCGGCCATTTTATTGCGGGTCCGAAAGTTCTTTCAGGTTGTCGCAGGCGTTGTTATCTCCCATTTCGCAAGCCTTTTTATAGTCAGCGGCTGCTTTTTTTAAATAAGCAAACCCCCTCGAAGAATATGCTTCCGTAAATTTAGGCCTGATTGACAGGGCCATGTTGAAGTCCGCAATGGCCTCGTCGTACTGTCCCCTTCTGGAATAAGCGATGCCGCGGTTCTGATAGGCTGCCGCAAATCTCGGGTTCAGCTCGATGGCCTTTGTGTCATCCTCGATTGTCTTTGCGTATATATTTTTTCTGAAATACGCAAGGCCGCGGTCAAAGTACATGTCTGAATCGTCAGACTTGATGATTATAGCTTTGTCAAAATCCGCGATAGCCTCTTCGTAGCTGCCTAATTTGTAATAGGCCTTGCCCTGATAATAGTATGGCTCGGCGCGGTCAGGAATAAGAGAAATAGCCTTCCCGTATTCTTTGACGGCTTCGGCGTATTTCGCATCGTTGTAAAGCACTGTGGCCCTGTCAAAGTATAATTGAGCATCGGCACCCAGTACGGCGCCGGCGCTGCATATTATGAAGAGTGCTGCAACTAATGGAGCATAAAATGATTTTTTCATAATTCATTCCCTCGGTTATTTAATGTGCTTTATAATACCTGAATTCAACGAAAATTGATAAGATACAGGTACTCTTTTGCTATTGCCGGAAATAGTGCAGGATTGAATAAAATATTGGTCATAAAATAGCACTCGTGAGTGCAATAACATTTTTGGTCCTTTATCGAGCGGATGACCTTGGCCGCTTTTTCTGTGCGAAGCAATTTCCCGATATCGCCGTCAAAGTCCCGGACATTTCCCATGGACTCGCCAAGGATCTCGCATGGGAAGACCTCGCCGCTCTCGCCGAGTACAAGGTTGAGCCTGCCTGCATAACAGGGTATAAGCCTTTTTTGTTTATACAAAGTTTTATGAATCAGGCGGCGCTGTACTATGTCCTGGGCCGCCTTGATCCTGGCGCCCCTGAAGCGGTAACACGCGGACCTGCCGCTTTTAAGATCGCTCGCGAGGCGGTCTATGGCGCGGTTGTAAAGACCGTGGTCGACATCTTTATACTGACTGTTTAACAGGTCCCCCCGCACCAGCGATATAGTGTGGGTCTTTATATGCTCAAGGGTCTTCACATAATCTATTATGCCATCCATGTAATGCTGGTTTTCGGAACAGAACACAGTGTTTACACCGAGTTCGAAGTTAGGGTAACGCTCAGCCAGCTCTGCCAGCATATTGTAAGTGAGCATTGTCTTTTCAAAGCTCCCCGGCATGTTTCGCAGAGCGTCGTGCGCGCCGCGGAGGCCATCGATAGAAAGCTTTACGACTATAACGCTATTCTTGCAGCTCTTAAGTATCTCCTTAGTCCTGGAGCGTATAACGCCGGGCAGGAGGCCGTTTGTCGGATAAAGCATGATAGCGGGTCTGTTATTGTCGTAGAAGACCCTGCTTATATCTGCCAGGTCGTCCCTCAGATAGATTTCGCCGCCTGAGAAGGCAAGCCAGAGGAGGCTGCCCATGGAGCGTGATATTTTTTTTATTTCATCCAGCGAGAGTTCAGGAGCAGTCCCCGCAGTGTCGCGCTGCTTATCTCTGAGATAGAAGCAAAAGGGGCATTGCGAATTGCACCTGCGTGTCAGGAAAAAAGTCAGGTGAATCGGCCTTGTTTTTCTGAAAATCTGAGGGATATGACGAGCAGGCGAGTACATTATTTATAATACATCGCCGATGAATTGTTTATCTGTGTCTAGCATATTCCATCACCCCTGAGAGAGAACCCGCCAACACCGGAAGAGGATAGAGCAGCAGATAATAAAGCGCCGCTTTCAAAGCGAACAGGGGACCGCCGGTTTTACGGAATTGGGCCAACAGCCCCCTGCCGGCGAAAATATTGAGCCCCGTAAAAACAGCCGCCATGATAAGCCACGCTGAATCCAGGGTCACAACTGATAAAAGCAAAAATAAGAGACAGGCCAAATATGAGATGCCGTTGACTTTCAACTCCCTTGACGCGGTGCCTGAATCAGCAAGCATGTCCCGGTTCCTGATCGAGTAAATGGTCCAGTATCGCGCCTTCCTGTAGGCGTTAAGAAAGGATTTTTTCAGCGTGAAGGCGAATATGTGACGGACCGTTATCTCCGGGTCCATCAAAAGTCTGCAGCCTCCGCGATACAGCCTATGGCTGAATTCCACGTCCTCAAGGATCGGCATAAAATCTTCCTTAAAACCATCGAACCTCCTGAATGTTTCCGCAGAGATTATCATTGCGTGGGTTGCTATGTAGTCAGGCCGTTCGCAGTTCTTTGCTTCTGAATAATGTATAAAAATCGACTGGAAAGTGCTGAAAAAGTCTTTATCAAGGGGCAATCGGGTATAAGTGCCCCCGATAACGGCGTCAGTGCCCGCCTCATTTATCGCACTGTTTGCCAGAGCCAGAGAATTCGCTTGTAGCAGGCAGTCTGCATCTGTGAAGAAGAACACTTCGCCTTTGCCGGCCAGTGCCCCCTCATTCCTGGCCTTTGCCGCGCCCGCATGGGTTTTGAGTTCAATAAGCCTGCACGGGAAGCGCTTTATGATTGAGGTAGAATTGTCGCTTGAACAATCATCAACAACTACGACCTCAAAATTTTCGTACGCAGAAGCAAACGCGGCCTCCAGGCATTTGCCGATGGTAGCGCTTCCGTTGTGGTTGGGGACAATTACAGAAATAAACTTTTTCACGGATAGTATATGCAACTCTTCAAGGCACTCTTAACTAAAAGTATCACACCGGTCGATGCTCAGTCAATAACCGGGGTCCCCAAGAAGTCTGAGACTTGTTGGGGTGGAATGACCGGGGTTGAATACAGGTGTGTTAAAATATGGGAATCAGGAAGGGCAAAATGAAAAAGAGAGTTGCGGTTATCGTTACCGACAGACAGCACGAGGCCCTCAGAATGGCGGTAGGCTTGACTCTTGCCGACAACCGGGTAAGCGTGTTTGTGATGGGCCGGGCCCTCGAGAAGGGCGAAATGACAGACCTGAATCTCCAGAGTCTCGCGGAGATGGGTGCTGATATATTCTCAACCATGCCTGTTAATGGGCTTTTGTTATTGTCCACTGATGAGATAGCGCGTAAGCTCGAAGGGTATGATGCGGTAATCCCGTATTGATGCTTTCAGTAACTGATTTCAGTGACGGATGTTGACATGTCGTATATAGTACTGTTATAAATAATATCTTATGCAAAAAACGGACAAAATATGGATGGACGGCAAGCTGGTGCCTTGGGACAAGGCGAAAGTGCATGTAATGACGCACTCATTGCATTACGGTCTTTCGGCTTTTGAAGGGATCAGGTGTTACAACACTTCGAGAGGCCCTGCCATCTTCAAGCTGGATGAGCACATCAACAGGCTTTTTCAGTCGGCGCATATATTTCTCCTGAATATTCCGTACACCCAGGAAGAAATAAAAAAGGCGATAATCCAGACCATCAAGGCAAACAAGGTTAAAGAATGCTATATACGGCCCCTGGTGTATATAGGTTATGGGGTCATGGGAATATACCCGAAAGGGTGCCCTATATCCGTCGCAATTGCTGTATGGCCGTGGGGGGCCTATTTGGGAGAGGACGGCCTGAAGAACGGGATCAAGGTAAAGGTTTCCTCATTCATTAGAAATCACGTTAACTCGAATATGTCACGAGGCAAGATCAGCGGCTATTATGTAAATTCCCAGATCGCCAAGAAAGAGGCGATTGCCTGCGGTTATGATGAGGCGCTGCTTCTCGATACCGAGGGATATGTTTCTGAAGGCAGCGGTGAGAATATCTTTGTAGTAAGAAATAATACGCTCAAGACGACCCCCTTGACCTCGATCCTTGAAGGGATTACTCGTGACAGCGTTATTACTATTGCGAAAGACCTCGGCATAGAAACTATCGAAACAAGGTTCACCCGTGATGAAGTTTATATTGCCGATGAGGCCTTCTTTACCGGAACGGCGGCCGAGATAACACCTATAAGGGAACTCGATGGCAGGCTCATCGGAAAGGGCAAGGCAGGCCCGATAACAAAGAAATTGCAATCTGTTTTTTTCGATACCGTAAAGGGGAAAAACAGGAAATATGAGTCATGGCTGACTTATATTAAATAAGCAAAAAGGGTTAGGGATAAAAAAAAGGCGACTTATGCAGTCGCCTTTTTTTTATAATAAGCAGACTATTTCTTGTGGCACTTGGAACAGTTAGCTGCGTCTGAAGCATTAAAAGCCTTGGTGCCGTTATGGCACGCGCCGCAGAACTTACCTTCTTTAATAGCATCCATCTTGATGGCTGCTGCACCGTCCTTGCCAGGTCCCTTCATAGGGAATATCTTGGTGTGGCAATCGCCGCACTTCAGACCTTTGTCAGCATGAACTTTACCGCTGAATTCAACTTTTCCGTTGCCTCCGCCGGCGAATTCAAGAGTCTTTCCTGAAGGAACCGCCATTGCACTGCCGACAAAAACGATAGCAACGATTACAACCAATAACGCTGAAAAATATTTCATTTCTTCACCCCCTTTCTAACAATGATATTTAACTCACAATGAGCAAAAAGCATGCAAGACAACGTAAGTCCTTACATTCTACTACATTAAAGGCAAAATGGCCAAATTCTTGTCCCCTTTTGAGGAAAGACACCCTCAAAAAAGAATGATATCGGATCAGCCCAGCTTCTTCCTGAGCAGCTCATTCAGCAACTGCGGGTTTGCCTTGCCTTTTGTCGCTTTCATTACCTGGCCGACAAAGAACCCCAGCAGTTTATCATCTCCGGCCCTGAAGCGTTCCACCTCACTTGCACTCTTTGCCAGGACTTCATCAACCGCTTTCTCTATGGCGCCTTCGTCACTGATCTGGACAAGTCCTTTCTCTTTGACAACTGTCTCAGCATCCTTGCCGCTCATGAACATCTCTTCAAAGACCGTTTTAGCTATTTTCCCGCTGATTGTCCCGTTATCGATGAGCCTGAGCATTGCGGCAAGCTGTCCGGGCCTTATGGGGCATTCCTCTATAGTCTTGTTGCTCTCGTTGAGCAGTCTCATTACCTCACCCATAATCCAGTTCGAGACGGCCTTGGGCTGTCCGCCCTCGCTTACAGCGCTCTCATACCATGCAGCCAGGGCCTTTTCAGAGGTCAGAAGTTCAGCATCATATTCGGGAAGACCGAACTGTGACACAAAGCGTTTGCGTTTGTCGTCCGGCAATTCAGGAAGTCCGGCTTTTATTTCAGCTATCAATTCAGGTGCCGTTGCCATAGGCACAAGGTCCGGCTCAGGGAAGTAGCGGTAGTCGTGCGCCTCTTCTTTTGACCTCATGGACTGTGTTACGCCGGCGGCAGAATCCCATAGCCTCGTTTCCTGCACTACCTTCCCGCCATCCTCAATGACCTTTATCTGGCGCTTAATCTCATATTCCAGCGCTCGTTCGACAAACCTGAATGAGTTCATGTTTTTCAGTTCAGCCTTAACGCCTAATGTTTCCTGACCGACAGGGCGTATTGATACATTAGCATCGCATCTGAGGGAGCCCTGCTCCATGTTGCCGTCGCATACTCCAAGGTACCTGACGATGCTCCTGACTTTTCTCATGTATTCCGCAGCTTCTTTCGGACTTCTTATATCAGGCTCTGAAACAATCTCCATCAGGGGCACGCCGGCGCGGTTCAAATCGACAAAACTGTAATTTCCCTTTGCTTCATGAATATTTTTCCCTGCATCGTCTTCCATGTGTATTCTGGTAATGCCGATCTTCCTGACCGTTCCTTCCACCAGGATCTCGATATGGCCGCCCACGCACAATGGCAGTTCGTACTGGCTAATCTGGTAACCTTTAGGCAGGTCAGGGTAAAAATAATTCTTCCTTGCGAACCTGCTGTACGGGGCAATGCTGCAGTGCATGGCAAGTCCGGTTTTAATCGCAAACTCTACTGCCTTGCGGTTAAGAACAGGGAGCACCCCAGGCATGCCGATGCAGACAGGGCATGTCTGAGAATTGGGGCCTGATCCGAATTTAGTGGAACAGCCGCAGAAAAGCTTGGTATCGGTCTGCATCTGGGCATGAACTTCCAGCCCTATCACCGCTTCGTATTTACCGTATACTGTATTCTGTTTTCTGTCTTCTGACATTATAGTTTTGGCCTTCTGGTATGCCAATCAGTGCTCTGCTCATAAGCATAAGCGACTTTAAAAATGGTTTGTTCATCAAAATGTTTTCCTATTATCTGGAGCCCGACAGGCAAATTGTCCTTGGTAAAACCGCAGGGCAGGGACATGGCCGGGACCCCGGCAAGATTGATCGAGATAGTGAAAATGTCTGAAAGATACATCTGGAGCGGGTCGGTCGCTTTCTCGCCAATCCTGAATGCAGCGCTCGGAGAGGTCGGGGTAATTATTACATCCGCCTGAGTAAAGGCTTTATCGAAGTCTTGTTTGATTAATGTCCTGACCTGCTGCGCTTTTTTGTAATATGCATCATAGTAGCCTGCAGACAGGGCATAAGTGCCGAGCATTATCCGCCTCTTAACTTCCGGGCCGAAACCCTGTGCCCGCGTATTCATGTACATATCAAGAAGGTCTTTCCCGTCGGCCCTGAACCCGTATTTGACGCCATCATAACGGGCCAGGTTCGACGAAGCCTCAGACGTTGCGAGAAGGTAATAGGTTGCAATCGCATAGCCCGTGTGCGGAAGTGAGACCTCGACAATAACAGCTCCAAGGGACTCAAGCTTTCTTATGGCAGCGCGTACCGAAGCCTCAACGTCTTCATTCATGCCTTCTACAAAATATTCCTTCGGGATGCCTATCTTCAACCCTTTGATGTCCTGCCCCAGCGACAGGGCAAAATCAGGCAATTCGAGCGGCGCAGAAGTGGAATCAGACGGGTCATGGCCCCCGATTGCATTCATGATGATGGCAGCATCGGTAACATTCTTTGTAATCGGGCCGATCTGGTCAAGCGATGACGCAAAGGCAACGAGTCCGTACCTGGACACACGGCCATAAGTGGGTTTTAGTCCTACAACCCCGCACAATGAAGCCGGCTGCCGGATGGAGCCGCCGGTGTCTGAACCCAGTGCAGCTATGCATTCGTCCGCGGCAACCGCAGCTGCGGACCCGCCGCTGCTTCCGCCAGGCACGCATTCGAGGTTCCATGGATTTTTTGTGGTATGAAAACTTGAATTCTCAGTGGAAGACCCCATGGCGAATTCATCAAGATTAGTCTTGCCGACCAGGACATAGTTCTGTGCTGACAGCCTTCCTGTGACAGTGCTCTCATAGGGCGGAACGAAATTATAGAGCATTTTCGATGCGCAGGTAGTCAGTACACCCTTAGTGCACATGTTGTCTTTGACGGCAATGGGCACTCCGGCAAGCAGGGACGATTTCCCGGACTTGATAGTATCTCCGGCATTATCAGCCATCCTGTAAGCATCGTCACGGGTAAGCGTTATGAATGCCTTGACCCTGTCCTCAACTTCGTCAATGCGCTTATAGGTGTCGTCTATGACGTCACGGGCAGTAATTTCCCGGTTATCAATCAACTTTCTCACATCGGAAACAGTGAGTTCGTTAAGTTTCAATTTAAGGCCCCCTTTGCGTCGAGCGCCGGGGCAGCCCAAATATGGGGTACCCCGCCGGGTGCTGTGGTGCAACGACAATTTTATCACTCCGGTATTAAGATTTGCAACGTGCCCGGACCCTCGACAGACCCTTGACCCCCGGCAAATCGGATTTCTGGTAAAATACCGAAGGAGACGAATTGCTTTATGCCCGAAAATCATCCGAGGATCAGCCGCGAAGAAAACACCATCAGTGCCATGATAAGCATTTATTGCCGTGATAAACATGGCTTGGGAGACCAGCTTTGCCCGGCATGTGAAGAATTAAGGGACTACGCATTATCGCGTCTGCAAAAGTGTCCTTTTCAGGAGGCGAAGACGACATGCGCGAATTGCCGGGTGCACTGTTATAAACCTGCCATGAGGGACAAGGTCAAAGAAGTTATGAGGCATTCCGGTCCGAAGATGGCATATAAACATCCCATTTTAGCTTTTTACCACTTTTTTGATGGCAGGAAACTTCCACGCAAACTACAATAGGGGAATCTCATCTGTGAAGGAAATCATTCGCGTTACGGCCTCAGACCGTTCAAAACGGCTCGATATATTTGCTGCCGAGAAGACCGGTATTACACGGTCCCAGATCAGGCTCCTTATTAATAACGGACACCTTCTGGTCAATAGCAGGACGGCCGACCCGGCGTATAAAGTGCAGCCTCTGGATGCCGTCGAAATAGTAAGGCCGGAGCCGGAGGCCGACATACTCATCCCCGAGCCATGCCCGCTGGATATTCTCTACAGTGACGAGCATCTGGCAGTGGTTAATAAACAGGCCGGGATGGTGGTATACCCATCGGCAGGCCATAAACAGGGCACTCTTCTGAATGCGCTGGCTTCACGCTTCACTAAAATGGCCAGCATCGGTGGGCCCTTGCGTCCAGGCGTCGTCCATCGCCTTGATAAAGACACTTCAGGGGTCATGGTTGTGGCCCTGGATGACGCGGCGTACTACAACCTTGCCGACCAATTCAAAAACAGAACGATCAACCGGCTCTATCGCGCTCTCATTTATGGAAACATAAAGGACAATGCCGGTGAAATTGTCCTGAACATAGGACGGTCCTCATCCGACAGGAAGAAAATGTCTACCCGCACACGCCGCGGGAAAGAAGCAGTGACCCGATGGAAAGCGACCCGAAGATTCGGAATCGCCACGCTGATTGAGGCGAAACTCGGCACCGGCAGGACACACCAGATCAGGGTCCATTTTGCCGCCATAGGTCATCCGGTGCTGGGTGATACAACCTACGGAAAGAAGACGTCAGTAGAGGTAAAGCAAAACCTGGTGCACTTTCCGCGTCAGATGCTCCATGCCGAACTGCTCGGTTTCACGCACCCGGGTACAGGACAGTATATGGAATTTTCAAGCCCCTTGCCCTCGGACATGGAAGAATGCATCGCAAAACTGTCTGTCTGACAGGCAATAAATTTATGTGACGATTATGTGACAGTCTGTGTTAAAATACATTTTTGAAGGCGGATAACTTATTGATTCAAAACCGTGCGCCCATAGCTCAGCTGGATAGAGCGTCGGACTACGAATCCGCAGGCCGGGGGTTCGAATCCTCCTGGGCGCATTTTTTTCTAGGACATTGGCTGGAATCCAAAGGAGTCGGTCTTGCGGGGAGATATGCCGCAAAATAGACTTACCGCTTTAAAGATAACCGGCATCTATGCAGTTGTCGGTTGCCTGTGGATACTCTTCTCTGATAACCTGGTAGCCGGATTCTTCAGTGATATACCTACAATCTTAAGAATAAGCACTTTTAAAGGATGGGTTTATGTAGGAATCACTTCCTGGATGCTGTATGTCCTGATACAGCGGGATTTGCGTTTAATCACGCAATCTGAAGAGGCGCTCAAATCGTCACTCGCCAAAATAAAAGATGAAAAAGCCAAATCCGAGGCTATGCTTGATGCCATAGGAGACGGCATCTGTATCATCGACAAAGACTTTATCATCGATTATCAGAACAAGGCGCATATCAATTCCCTGGGCCATCACACGGGTGAACACTGCTATAATGCTTATGCCGGGCGGGACTGTATCTGTGAGGGTTGCCTTGTAAGCTTGGCGTTTAGTGACGGCGGGACCCACAGCGCTGAGAGGTGCTATCCTGCTGATGGAGGGGTCCGCTATTTTGAGACCGCTGCTTCTCCTCTCACGGATGCCGCAGGCAATATAGTCGGGGGGATCGAGATTGTCAGGGACATTACCCTCCGTAAGAAGATTGAAAGCGATGTGCTCAGAACAAAGAGGCTTGAATCAATCGGGGTCCTGGCCCGCGGTCTTTCTCATGATTTCAACAACCTGCTGACAGGCATCCTTGGCAATGTTTCTCTGGCAAAGGCATCGCTTAAGCCTGACGATCCTGCGTTTGCTTTTCTTACTAAAGCCGAAAGCGCCTGTGTTCGCGCCGAGCATCTGACCAATCAGCTGAACACGGTAGCAAAGAGCGATGAATCGGCCAAGAAGACTATTTCAATAGCAGGGCTCATAAGAGAGGCGTCGGAATTTGCAGTGAGCGGCTCTCAGGTAGAATGCGTATATAATATCCCGGATGATATATGGACGGTTACAGTCAACGAAGAGCAGATAAACCAGGCCATCTATAATATAGTGGCCAACTCGCGTGATGCAATGAACGGCAGCGGTCGTATAACAATTAGTGCGGAAAACGCAATAGTCGGTGTTAACAGCACTGATGCAGTCAGACACGGGAATTACGTTAAAATAACGATCGAGGATGAAGGAGAAGGCATCGAAAGAGAGATGTTGCCGAAAATCTTCGATCTTTATTTTACGACGAAAAAGCTTGGGAGCAGCAAGGCAACCGGCTTCGGTCTTGCTGCCAGTTATTTCGCTGTCAAGAACCACCGTGGATACATTTTTGCCGACTCGACTGTCGGCAAAGGTACTATTTTTTCCATTTACCTGCCTGCCGCGTAACAATCAGGACGTTGCCGTCAACAAAGAGGCGCAAAGGAGGGGCTCTCTTGTCTTCGGGTGAGCGCATAAATATAACCTCGGGTAATTTGTGGGTTTCAATATGGCAGCTTTCGTGGCCAATGCTGCTCATCATGATATTGAATTTCTTTGTCGGCATGACCGACATTTATGTGGCTGGATTCATCAGCCCTGAGGTCCAGGCCGTTGTAGGATTTGTCAGCCAGATTTTTTTCCTCAATATTATTATTGCCAATGCAATCAGTATCGGGACTATAGCCCTGACTGCACGCTCCATCGGCGCGGGAGACTTCGACGGCGCTGTAAAAATAGCGCGCCAGTCACTCATATTCGGCATCGTGGCAGCCGTGATTCTGATGGCCGGCGGTCTTATATTTTATCGTCAGATAATTGCTGTTGCCGGGTTCCCTCACAATATTCGTCCCATTGCCGAGCGTTTTATAAAAATCTTTGCCCTGTCTCTCGGTCCGAATTATGTGCTCATAATTTCAAATGCCGTATTCCGCGCCAGCGGAGAGGTTAGGAAAGTCCTTCTCACGATGTTCCTTGTCAGCGCAGTGAACATTGCCGGTAATTTCCTGCTGGTGTTCGGCTTGTTTTCGTTTCCCGGCTTGGGGTATATTGGCATCGCACTCGCTACAGCCATCTCCGTTACGGTTGGGATGATGGTTAATTTTGTACTATTCAGCCGCGGCAGGTGGAAAGCTATCTATAGAACGCCTGCGAATATGTCCGGCGGCATCGTCATTAGAATATTGGAACTCAGCTGGCCTGCGGCGCTTCTTCAGATCGCCTGGAATGCCGGAAGCATCGTCCTTTATAACATACTGGGCAGACTTGGCAGCGGCAGCATCACTGCGCTGGCTTCCCTGACCAATGGCCTCAGAATAGAGGCCATCGTCTATCTTCCGGCTTTTGCTCTGAATATGGCTGCCGCAGTGCTGGTAGGTCAGAATCTTGGTGCAAAAGATATTGCGAGGGCCACGGAAGTGGGATGGAAGATGGCTTTGTCGGGGATAGCCCTGGTCAGCATTATGGCTGTCATTATATTCATACTCGCCGAGGACCTGGCATCACTAATCAGCGGCGACCCATCGGTGCTTAAAGGTACAGCCCTGTATTTGAGGTTTAACATGGTATCTGAGCCTTTCATGGCATTGAGCGCCATACTTGGCGGAGGACTTCAGGGGGCTGGGGACACCAGGGGAACAATGCGTATCATTGTCACTGCAATGTGGATTATCAGGCTTCCGCTCGCATGGTTGTTTGCCCTCGTACTGGGTTATGGCGCCCCCGGCGTATGGGCCGCCATGGTAACATCAATGGTAATTCAGGGTATACTTATGGCATATAGATTTCACCGCGGATTATGGAAAAAAATAACTCTGGAGTGATGATAAAGGGAGACGTCTTATGCTGACATTATTCAATACTATGGGACGCAAATTCGAGCCGTTCGCTCAGCGTCGCAACAAAACAGTAACTATGTTCACCTGCGGTCCTTCAGTTTACCAGAGGTCCCATATAGGAAATTTCAGGACGTTTATCTTCGAGGACATACTCGTGCGGTATCTGGAATACCTGGGTTATACAGTGAGGCGCGGTATGAATTTCACCGATGTTGAGGACAAGGCCGTTGCCGAAGCCGGGCTGCAGGGAACAACACTGAAAAAGCTTGCAGAAAAGAACATAAAGATATTTCTGAAAGAGATGGGCCTCCTTGCCATGAAAATACCCGACTTTCTTCCCAAGGCCTCAGAGAGCGTCGAGGAGGCTGTTGAAATCATAAGACACCTTATCAAGCATAGTGTTGCTTACTGGTATCGGGGGAACGTGTATTTCGATCCGCTGTCATTTCCTGAATTTGGAAAACTTTATGGACTCGATATGAAGCGGTGGCCCAGAAAGAAAAAACGTTTTCATAAGGACACATATCCGGGCATTCAGTGGAACCTCGGGGATTTTGTTTTGTGGCACGGCGGCAAGGAGGGCGATAGTGTATATTGGGACACAAAAATCGGCAAGGGCCGTCCCTCCTGGAATATACAGGACCCCGGCATGGTGGTCAGGTGTTTTCGTGAAACACTCTCATTCTTCTGCGGCGGGATAGATAACCTGTACCGTCACCATGATTACAACCTGGCAATACTAGAATCGCTCAGGGACTATCCCGGTTGCCGGTTTCAGCCTGCGTCGCGGTACTGGCTGCATTGCCATCATCTCCGTATCAACGGTCAGAAAATGTCAAAGAGCAAGGGGAACATACATTATATAGAAACGCTTCAGGCGCTTGGCTACACGCCGCGCGAGATGCGCTTCTTTCTCATATACGGCCATTACCGCCGTACGCTCAACTACTCTGACCAGGCAATCAGGGCAGCGGTCGAGAAGCTCCGGCATGTCACCAGGGTCATTGCGGCGCTCGAAAGAAAGGGGCTCCGTCATAAGCCGGCACCATGCGTCATATCCCGGACCATACTGGCGGACTTTGGGGAGCATATGGACGAAGACCTGAATGTCAGGCAGTCCTTTGACGGTATTTACAATTCAGTCATGCATGCGAGTGTCTCGTCAGTCGGGCCTGGAGAGGCAGTTGCGATAGTGAATGCGCTGAAGAGAACAGACGAAGTGTTAAAGGTGCTTTTTTAGCGCCGCTGTAATCAGGGCAACAGGAAGTTTGACCTTTCCATAAACAACGGTCTCAGGAGCAGGTCCCTTTTACCTATGATTTCTATCTCCCCGGCCTTGATCAGTTTTGTCAGAAGGCGAGTCACAGTCTCCCTTGAGACAGATGCGTAGTCCGCAATGTCCTGATGGGTGAGATTTGAGGCAATGATGGTCCCCCTGCTGTCGCGAATACCGATCTGCATGCTAACCAGTTTAAGGACAGCCCTGACTTTATCTTCCGCGTCGGGCAGTGTCAGGGCTATCAGCATCATCCACGCTTCCCGCAGCCTGGAGCATAGGACATCGATTATCTGCCGGCATATTTTTTGGTTGGTCATCATATGCGCATCGAAGTCTTTTTTTGAAATCAACGATATCTCGGTGTCTTCCACCGCGACTACGGCTGCGGGGGCCGTCTTTCCATCGAGGACGGCCATTTCGCCGAAAAATTCTCCCCTATTATGGAAGGCGAGAATGTGTTCCTTGCCATCGGGACCGAAATGAACGGCCTTCACTTTGCCTGACAGGACAATATACATATACTTGTGGGTATCTTCTTCGGAGAGTATGGTCTGCCCTCGCAGGAAGCGGATGTCGCGGCGAATATGTGTGACCTCACTGAACTCTTTATCCGTCAGGGACGCAAAAAATGGAAGGCCACGCAGTAGCTTACCTGCCCGATCAACTCCGACGGATACATCTTTTTTTCCCGGTTTTGCGGCATCTTTGCCTTTTTGGGTCATAAAAATCACACTCCGGGGCAGAATTTATAGTCCATGATAGCACATAACAAACATAGGACGATGTGACGACTATCACGACAGGGTCAACCGCCGGTTATCAGTTTATTAAGCAGCCATATTTGCCATACCGGCGTAGGAGTCGCAGAAAGGAGATAAAAGTTATCCTGATTGTGACGCACGACACAGACGCACATATTAGTTCTGAGTATCATAGGAATCAAGAGAGGATATAACGAAAATGGAACGGACAATAATCTTCAGGGTATGGGACAAAAAAAGCCGGCGCATGCTGGACCTCCCGGCCGGTAACGTCAATTTCTCAGAATGGTGGAAGGAGCATTGTTCCAAGAATCCTCAAATCGAAAATGAGATTATATATATGCAGTTTACCGGCGTTTACGACCGTTCCCATAGAGAGATTTTTGAAGGGGATATTATCGACTATCACTCCCCTGCCGGCACGCATGAAAGGTCAGTGGTCCATTATCTCACCCGATACGCCTGCTTCGGGGTGAGGGAAGATATTCCTTTACGTAACATCCCTCACTTTGAGGTCGTCGGCAATATCTTTGAGAATCCCGAAGATGCGCCGGATGAATGTGTTCCCATAGGAATCGGGACCGATAATTTATTCGAGAGGGGCTCCGAGGAGATAAAGAATCGAGGTAGCCGCAAATAAAGGAAAAAGAATCATGTGGATCGAAACCATAGAATTATTGGACAGTAAAATTAATGCATTTGTAATCTAATTGGGTCCAGCTTGTATCGTACAGGTACTCACAGAAATAATAAGTGCCTGCATCAGCAAAAGAAGGGATATACCGCATAATATTACTATTGATGACTGTCTGACCTGCGGGCAGCGTCAGTTGCAGAGTAACAGTATCGACCCATGAGCCTTTTGGAGTATATACAGACGCATACAAGTTTAATGAATAACTTGAACTCGTGCCGTTTGTAATTGAAGAAACTATCGGACCAAAGGTTTCTCCGCGATAAACTGTGGTTGTAGAAGGGGCTGTGAGGGTATGACTAATCGAAGATGAGGTGTTCAGAATAACATCAGGACTTTCAGTGGTATAATTCGAGCCCAGGCCGGCAATAGTACCTGACATAACCGTTGTGAAGTCAGAGTCGGTTAGCTGTCTGGAGAAATCGGCATGGACAGCCCTTTTTATGACAGCCGGAGAACTTGGAGATAAGACAGTTATATAAGTCCAGTATTTACCCGTATTCTTGTCATAATAACCGGAAGGAACGCTGCCGCTCTGCGTTAGTATGCCGCTGGTGAGAGACGAAAGCCGTGTATAAGTCCCTTTATATGTCGGCGAAGCATACACTAAGGTTTCTGATTTTGAACCGGTCACATTTGCATTCTGTCCAAAATACAACAGGTATTGTGTGCCATCCGAGAAGATGTTGTTATCGGAAAAATGAGATGAAACTCTATCGCCATCATCAACTGTGAATTGTACACCGTCGGACCCAACAACTTCCGTGGCGGAACGTATTGTGCATGTGGTGCAAAGTTGCGGATCCTGGTTTGATGGATAGTTTGAGGTCGAAAGGTAAAAAATACTTATCCTGTTTGTCGTCGGGTCTAGATATGCGGAAACATCGCCTAGATTGTCTGTCGAACCATCTGAAAGTGTCATGCTGATTAGCGAACTCGTGGTTGTTCCGGATGAGATGTTATATTTGGTGACTTTGTCGGGATCAGGGGTGTAAAAATATAGTGTGTTGCCACGTATCACGATGTCAGGGACACTTCCCTGAAACGGAGTAAAGTTTGGAACAAGTGTCCATGTCAGGCCGTCCTCCGAGTAAGCAAGGTATATTTTATGGTTGGTTGTTTGCGAGCAGTCATAAGCTGACTTGTCGCAGGCATGGAATGCCATGAGGTAGTTCCCCGGCAATGCCCCTTCACTGTTGCAATAAGAAAACACTACAACAAGGGAAAATAATGCAACGCGAAAGAGATTTCGCTTCATTGATGCAGACCTCATTTCTCGCCTGTTTTTCATCTCAAAAACAAGGGCTGACCTTGTGGTCAACCCTTGTTATTTGCGTTGTTTTACTTTAAATGAGCACCTTGTCCCGGCTTATTTCCAGCCTGCTGCCTTTTCGCATGCTTTCATTTCAGCAGGGTGAGTTTTTTCCCACTGGGAAATGGACTGAGTTTCGTTTGAATCCATCTTGTCGTTCATGCACTGGCAATATTTGTAGACGACCTCTTCCTTGGCTCCCTCATTCTTGTTGTCCTTGATACACTGTGAAATCCATTTTGTATCGTCCGAATCCGCAAAACAAGTGCCGCTTAACATGAGTGCTGTAACTGCTACAATTGCTGCCAGAGTTGCGATAGCTTTTTTCATTTCCTATTCTCCTTTAGTATGGATTTGCAGTTGACCGTTCGGTCATTATGCTCATCACCGACGGCCTCCTAAAACCTTTCCTTGCCATAAATAGTACATAATTACCCCTAAATGGTCAATGAGCAGCACCGCATCACATCCGGCGAAATGTCAGCGGCATGGATTTACCGGGCTTAATACAACCGACGACTTGCTATGCTCTGCTTTATTTTGGTATTTTAGGGCAAGATATATGCCTGAATACAACATCTGTCTTCTAAGGGGGGATGTCTGATGGGTGATACAAGAAAAGTCGTTTTGGTCATTGCCGATATCAGCGGGTATACGCGGTTTATGGTTACGAACAAGCTCGAAGTATTGCACAGCCAGGTAGTAATCTCAGAATTGATCAAGACAATTATAGACCAGGTTGAAATCCCACTCGAAGTCTCAAAACTGGAAGGGGATGCAGTGTTCCTTTATTCCGTTAAGGATGACTCCAAAACCGCATGGGATGATACCAGAAAGGCCATAGGAGGCAAACTGATTAAATTCTTCGATGCCTTCTCAAGCAAGATTGCAGAGTTGAGCGCAACCAACTTATGTGTATGCAAAGCGTGCAAAAATGTAACTCTACTGAAACTCAAGGTAATAGTTCACAGCGGCGATGCCCTTTTTTACAGCATCAGCAAATTCCAGGAGTTGTCCGGGGTCGATGTCATAGTTGCCCACCGGCTCCTGAAAAATTCCGTGCAATCGGACGAATATATCCTTATGACTGAACAGGCATATAGGGACATTGAATTCCCCGAAAAGATACCAGTGCGTGATGGCGTGGAAGAATATGATGAAATCGGCAAGATAAAAACTTACACGTATCTGCTGTCCGCCTCCGAAGCGAACATTTCGGACGCCAAAAAACAATTTTCCATATTCGGTAAGGTTGTACATGAAATTGCAAAGGAATATCAGACGGCCCTTATCGGCCTTGGAATAAAAACAGGCCCGAAATTGAATAATCTGCGTAACGATTGATATGTTGTATAATTAATATATATCAGCAATATGGAGGATTGGCGGCATGGACGTATATATTGCAAGGCAGCCTATTTTCGACAGAAAAAAAGTGGTTTTTGCTTATGAACTGCTTTTTCGTGACAGTCTGTCGAACTACTTTCCGCGTGCGGACGGTGATAAGGCAACATCGAAAGTGCTTTCGGGAAGCCTTTTTGCCGTGGGCATGGAGCGCATTACCGGAGAGAAGAAGGCTTTTATTAACTTCACTCAGAATATATTGTCTTCCGACATTCCTTTTATGTTTCCGTCTGCAACAACCGTGATTGAAATACTTGAAGACGTCAAGCCCGACCCTTCGATAATTGAAGCCTGCGGCAAATTGTCTGCAGCCGGCTATCATTTGGCGCTCGACGACTATTTTCCAAAGAGCGGCATGCTGTCTCTAGTAAAGCTGGCAAATATTATAAAAATGGATTTCCGGGCAATGACAGTTGATGAAATACAGAAAATAATACGCGACCCGGAATATGCAAATATAAAATTCCTTGCTGAGAAAATAGAAACTTATGAAGAATTCAAAAGCGCATTGGAAATGGGATTTGAATACTTCCAGGGCTATTTCTTCAGCAAACCCGAAATCATAAAAGGCTCACAGATTGCCGATTCCGCCTTACAATTATTGAACCTGGTCGTTGCCATAAGCAAACCAGAGGTAAATATGGACGAACTCGAAAAGATCGTGGAGCATGACGTTTCGCTCTCGTATAAACTGCTCAGGTATGTCAACTCGGCGTCATTGAAGAGGAGAGCCGAAATAAGTTCGATAAGAAAGGCCCTTATGGTTATCGGCCTGGTTGAGTTGAAGCGTATGGTATCCCTGATCCTGCTGTCTCAGGCAGCAGTCAATAAACCTGAAGAATTAATTAAGAGTTCCTGCATCAAGGCAAGGTTCTGCGAAGGACTGGGCCATGCAAGCACTTCCACCAAAATAAAGAGCGAGCTGTTCCTGTTAGGGCTCTTTGCTCATATAGATGCAATACTTGATCAGCCGATGAGCATGGTAATGGAGAACATACCGGTCTCAAAGAATATTTCGGATGCATTGGTGAACGGCGAAGGTGAGGCGCTGCCGTACTTAAAGCTCGCCGAGTGTTACGAAAGAGGGGATTGGGACAACGTTAAGAAATATGCCTCTCAAGTCTCTGTCAAGGAAGATTCGCTCCCAGACATATACGCTGAAGCCTGTCAATGGGCAAATGAATTTGTATATTGAATGTTAAATATTCGACCCCTTAAACGGCGAAACGCAATTCCCTTTTGATTTCCTGCCATTTATTGCATCTCTCTTACGACATCCTTTGTTTTCTATGATATGCATCATACTCTTTGCAATGTGTTAAAGAGTAATATAGATTCAAAGATAAGTTTCGGCCTGTAAATTTGGAGTTTTTGATATAAATTGCCGTATCGAATTAAGCTGTTATGGAAAATCAAGTCCGGTTTGGCGAGGCTGGGGAGGGGTTGATGATACAAAGTAGGTATTTATCTAAGGCCATAAGCTTTCTCTTTGTCCTTGTTTTATTTATGGGTGTAAATGCATGCTCCAAAACAACAAGTGCCCACGAAAATGTCGAGAAAAAGGAAGCTGTCGCAAACTTCATCCTCGATCCTTTTATACTGAATATCGCTAATCACGGACAGCCCCGATTTCTCAAAATAGCTTTCGCGCTTGAACTTGCAAATGGCTCATTCGAGGAACGCGCTAAAGCAAGAACGGCTCAACTGAGAGATGCAATCATTGCTCTTGTATCAGCCAGGTCTTCAGATGATTTTCTGGGCCAGGACGGAAAAATACAGCTCAAGGATGAAATACTTCTTCAGGCCAACCAGATATTGAAAGACGGAGCCGTAAAGAATATATATTTCACAGATATTGTCATGCAATAATATCTGCGCCAGCTTGCTGAACGGGATCGAACCGTCCCGCTCATTCTTTATCGAAAATGCCGTCCAACAAGTTCACGTTTAAATCCGGCAAAAGCGGCCTCTTCTATGTCTACTCTCTCCTGAATTACGCGCTTTATCCATTCCTCCAGGTTGGCCTCACGATGCAGACGGGCAAAAAATGACGCCCTTGCAGCAAGTGCAGAAGGAAGCGCTAATGATGTGGATTTCGCTTTCCGGACTCTTACCGGTTTTTCCCAGCAGGAATTATCCTCAGCTTGTGCAACAACGGTCTTGTCGATTGCTTCTTCTGTTAGCACTTTACGTTTTGCTTTCATATTTCCCATCCTGTTATTATCCGGACCACTTTGCCCGGTTTCAGTTGAAAAATGATTTTAAGGTTTCTTCCTCCAATTGTACTGCCAATAAGCTGATAACGGTCTTTATATGCTTTATTTCGTCTGACTTCGTAGTCCGAGAAAAAACATTCAACTGTCTCTTCAAAAGTTATACCATGAGCAAGTAGTTTGTCATGCTCAAAATCATACTCGAAGTCTGTCGGAATGAATCGATTCCAATCGACCATTTATATAATAACCTCTTGAATATAACGAACCTATGAGATAATTCTATCATAAGACAATAAATCTTTTCTTATGCCGAAAAAAGCTGTCGAGGTCTTTAATACTGTTTTGAATGAAAAGAAAGCAGGTACTGAGAAAAATTATCATAATTTTATCATACCGGAAGAAAACATCAGAGTGGCAGAGTTATTAACATATTGAAATTCAAAGTGGAGCTGAACGGGATTGAACCGTCGACCTCTTGAATGCCGTCCATTACAGGGCGTAAGCTTCCCCATTAGGTTGACAGTTGTAAAGTAGAGGTTCCGACATTTTGTTCCATATATTCAGCAGGTGTCAAATCGCCCAGAGAATCGTGAGGCCGCTGCTCGTTATAGTCGATCATCCACC
>JADFXI010000027.1 GCA_015233655.1 Nitrospirota bacterium
CTCTCCCAACTGAGCTACAGCCCCAAGCTCTAATAAAATACCACATTTTACATTGTTCTTGCCAATAAAATTTTTCTCCCTGCTGCATTAGAATAATTTGGCGTCACTTATCGCAGCCTCTATTAATTGACAAGGTCTTTTTGCCCTCTATATTATAAAAGCTGATGAAAAAGCCGGATTTTTCAAAACTTGTTCGCAAGAATGTCAGGGAGCTGGAGCCTTATCACGCAGAAGACATACGTTGCGCTGTCAAGCTCGATGCTAATGAAAGCCCTTATTCTTTCAATCTCGAAAAAAACGCACTTGAACGGATCTCATCGACTGCGCTTAGCCGCTATCCAGACCCTGAGGCAAAGGGATTAAAAAAGGCCATTGCGCGAAAGTTCGGGCTTGATACGGACGCTATGGTTTTGGGCAATGGTTCCGATGAACTGATTTATTACCTGATAATGACCTTTGGAGGTCCGGTACTTTATCCTGTTCCGACCTTCTCCATGTACGGTATTATTGCGCAGGCGCTCGGAGAAAGCCACAAAGGGATTCCGTTGGACAAAGACTTTGATCTCGATCTGGACAGGATGGCAGCGTATATAAAAAAATTCAGGCCGGGTCTGATATTTCTCAGCTCCCCTAATAATCCGACAGGGAACTGTTTCTCTACGGACAGAATCCTTAAGATTATAGAGATGGCAAGCGGCATTGTTGTCCTTGACGAGGCATATCAGCCATTTTCGAGCAAGCGCGGGTTTCTTTCATTGCTGAAGGATTATAAGCACCTCGCTATTTTGAGGACATTGAGCAAGATAGGGTTGGCTGCGTTAAGGGTCGGTTATTTGGTGGCTGACGATGCGCTGCTGAATGAAGTTAACAAAGTGCGGCTTCCCTATAATCTTAACGCTCTGTCACAAGCCGTTGCCGAAAGAGCGCTCAAGGGTAGTTTTCTGCATGACGTGACTTCTGCTATAGTCTCGGGGCGCGAACAGCTTTACGAGGCCCTTTCTCTTTTGCCGGGGGTGCGTCCATATCCTTCAGAAGCTAATTTTATTCTTATTAAGGTGCGTGATGCTGAGGCGGTCCATAAAAAACTGCTGGGCCAGGGAGTGCTTGTCAGGAATATGAACAGCGCGGTTAGAGGAGCGCTGCGGGTCACTGTCGGGACCCCGGACGAGAACGATAAATTTATGCGGGCTTTGAAGAAAGCCGTAGGAGGAAAATAATGCGTACCGCGACAATAGAGAGGAAGACCAAGGAGACCGATATAAGTATCAAGCTGACTCTTGAGGGTAAGGGCTCTGCTGTTGTAAATACCTCAATACCGTTTCTCGATCATATGCTGACTCTGCTCGCCTTTCACGGCGGCATAGACCTGCGCATTGAAGCCTCAGGAGACATAGAAATTGATTATCATCACCTGATGGAAGACCTTGGCATAACCTTCGGTGAGGCCATAAAGAAGGCGCTCGGCGACAAGAAAGGGATCAGGCGATACGGCAGCGCTATCATTCCCATGGATGAGAGCCTTGCGCGAGTAGTGTTAGACCTGAGCGGCAGGCCCTACCTGGTATACAAGGTTAAAGCTCCCAGAGGTGTATCGCGGGGTCTTGAGTTTTCGCTCTTCGAAGATTTTTTCAGGTCCCTCAGCAACCATGCAATGATGAACCTACATATAAATGTTGAATATGGGAGAGACCTCCATCATATGCATGAGGCGATATTCAAGGCTTTCGGCAGAGCGCTTTGCGAGGCTGTCTCGCCTGACCCGAGGATGAAAGGATTGCCTACGACAAAGGGAAAGCTTTAGCCTCGTCTTAATTGTCCCTTAAATTCAATCGGTTCAATGCCTGTATTGTTCATCTTTTATTTTCGTTGCTAAAAGAGGACTAATTTAGTTATATTTAAGCCAGAGAGTGTGAAGAAATTGTACCGGCTGGACAACAGCCGATATGAGAGCCTATCAGAAGGAGGGCTCCATGAAAAAAAGGATTGTTTCAACATGTCTGATATTATTTCTGAGCGTTTTCATAAAGGGTGGCTTTCCAGGGTCAGGGGCGGGATATGGCACTGCTGATGCGGCGCCTGTAACAGCCTCAGTTGCAGTGGACTATTCGCAGACGCTGGGGACATTTAGTCCATTTATCTTCGGCGTTATGGCGGGCCCCTATTTTGATCAGTCGGCTTTTCAATCAAGCTCTGATCTGGGCGCGAGATTGATCCTGGTACAGGCAAACCCGTCAAGGCGATTACCATCCAATCTGAATGACCCGACGCAATACAATTTCACGGTGATAGACGAACAAATTGACGCCATATTAAATATAGGCGCTGAACCCATTATTTTATTTGCTCCTTCAGTGAAACCAAAAGACTTGAGCATATACTCCACGTATATACAAAATTTTGCGAAGCACCTTACTCAGGGCTGGGGCAGCGGCCATACATGGGACATCAGGCTTTTCCGTTTCGGCGGAGAACCTGACAGTTCAGTTTATTGGCAGGGGACACAGCAGGATTTTTTCGACACTTATGCGGCATGGGCGAAGGCATTGAAGGGTGTAAGCCAGAATTTTATTCTCGATACCCCGGCATTGATGATGCCCAGGACAAATTATAATTCGTTGTCTATGAGTTCCTGGACTACCAACTTCCTGGAGTACTGCAACAGCAATAATGTGCCGGTCGATTTCTTTTCCTTTCACGCATACTCGGCGCTGCCGTATTATCTCTTCTATGAGAATGCGCTGCTGCTGCAATCGGTGCTCCAGCAATACGCTTCTTTGAGTCCGTTATACGGCGCTCCCCTGCTCGCGAGTGACGAATGGAATTTGATGTTTGGAGACCAATGGTCAGGCAGTTATCATAAGCAGTTCGATACCGCCTGGGCTGCCGCCCATAATATCAATGCCCTCATTAATATGGTGCAGCAAGGGGTCAAGTTATCCGTACCGATGACAGGGACCTTTAATGGGGGGCAGGGAGGCTGTCACGATTTCCTGCTAGTCGATTGCAATGGCCAGCCAAAGCCGTCGTTCTATGCGTTTCAGGGCTTTAATTGGCTGTACGGGACCAATCAACTCGCCACAACGGGTACCGACCATATGAATTTTGCGGCAATAGCAGGCAAAAGCTCAAATGGGATAATCATAGTTATCTCGGATTATGATATAAGCGCTTATCTGAATGCATATGAAGGTTCTCAACCTGCAGTTTCGGATTGGCCTGAATATAATTCATACGTATCAAGCTACGGCGCTCCGAGCAGCTATGGCAGGTACAATATTACGATCAATAACCTGCCCTGGACTTCATCCCAATCCGTAGTATATGAACATTATATAGTGGATGATACGCATAAGCTCGATCTGCTGTCTACGCGGACAATCCCAGGCAATGCTATACTTACTTTTACAGGAAACTTGATAGCGCCATCTGTTCATGTAATTAAAGTATACCTGCAATAGCGGCTTCAGACTGACTGGAGAGGAAGCAGTGTCGGAAGAATATTCGAGTTTCATTTTTCAGGGAGACAAGCTGCTGGTCAAAACTGAAGACGGCGATGTTCATGTCCCGCTATCTCCGGACATGGCCGGACTGAATGAGCATGTAATAAGAAGACAAGACGTCGGGACAATTAACGGCATCAACGTTTGCGCAATTGAGGTGGATGACCAAACAGCGGATTCTAATGGCATGGCATTCAGGGAATTGCGCACGCTTCCCGGTGTTCTCGACGAGAGACTCTTTGCGGCTGCGAGCCGCGCCCTTCAGATTCTCAACTGGGAAAAGACGCATCAATATTGCGGCAGGTGCGGAAGCGCTACTGAACCGAAAGCCGGGGAACTGGCCAGGGTCTGCCCGCAGTGCAGTCTTATAATTTACCCGGAAGTTTCTCCCGCAATAATAGTTGCCGTGATCAGGGGGCATGAAATCTTACTGGCCCGGTCTCACCGCTTTCAGACGCCGTTCTATAGCGTACTGGCAGGGTTTGTAGAGCCCGGCGAAACATTCGAGGACACAGTCAGGCGCGAGGTGAAGGAAGAGACGGGGATTCAAGTCGGGAATATACGATATTTTGGAAGCCAGTCCTGGCCGTTTCCGAATTCTTTTATGGTTGGGTTCGTCTGTGACTATGAATGCGGTGAAATCGCTATAGATGAGTCAGAAATCGCAGATGCCGGATGGTTTACGGCTGACAATCTGCCGTCGCTGCCCCGCAACGGAACGATTGCGCGGAGGCTGATAGACGATTATATCGAGGGGACGAAACGTGTGCCCTAACTTGAGCTATCGGTCTTTTTCTCAGTTAAGGTCATAACGAGCAGCAGCGAAATACCTACGGTTAGGGCTGAATCCGCAACATTAAAAGACGGCCAGTGATGGCTGCCGGCATGAAAATCCAGAAAATCTACAACGTGTCCAAGGGAAATTCTGTCCGTAATATTTCCCACTGCGCCGCCCAATATGAGCGCAAGCGGTAATCTGTTGCGTCTGTCCCTGACGATAAGCACGGTGATCAACAATATTGCAGCCAGCGCAATAATAATGAATACAGTGTTGCCGAGACCTTTGAACATCCCGAAGGCGGAGCCTATATTATGGACATGAACAATGTTAAAGAAAGAGGTCACTTGCATGGTGACATTATCTTCATAACGGAAATTGGTCTGGATAAAATGTTTTGTGAGTTGATCAAGAACAACGATGATCATGGAGAAGATGAAAAAAATAGAGGGGTCTTTCTTCATTTTATCGCATTAAAACACTGTTCGCATATCTGCGGGTGATCGGCTATAGTGCCTACAGTGAGTCGCCAGTTCCAGCACCGGTCACATTTCTTGCCCGGCGCTCTTTCGACTGTTATATACAGACCCTTGATTTCAGTGCTTTCGCGGGAGTCCGGGGCATGAAGGTCTGAAGCCTGGATATCGACATCCGAAACAATAAAAAGTGTCGGCAGAAAGTCCAGGTAGTCCTGCAAGTGCCGGTAAGTTTCCTCGGGTGCATAAAGGACAAGTTTTGCCTCAAGAGCGTTGCCTATGAATTTTTCTTTCCTTTTTATTTCGAGGGCCTTATTGGTTTCGTTTCTCAGGGCAATGAGCATGTCCCATCTTGTTTCCAGCTGCAGGTCCAAAAACTTTTCATCGACAACAGGGAACCCGGATAAAAAGACGCTTTCACATCCCAGTACCCCGCATGTCTTCTGATTTCGGGGAATATAGCTCCATAGCTCTTCTGCCGTAAAAGAAAGTATTGGCGCCATGAGCCGGGTCATGTCCAAGAGTATCCTGTGCAACACCCACTGAGCTGCGCGCCGGTCAGGAGACCCGGGCCTGAAAGTGTAAAGGCGGTCTTTCAGTATGTCAAGATAAAACGAACTCATATCAACTATACAAAACTGGTAAAGCGAGTGGAACACCCCGTGGAAATCGAAGTCATCGTATGCCGCTGTCACTTTTATTATAAGTCCCTGTAACCTGGACATGGCCCACCGGTCGATCTCAAGCAGGCTGCCGCTGTGGTCCGCATCATCGAAATCGTTGAGCGTGCCCAGGAGAAACCTTCCTGTGTTCCTTATTTTTCTGTATGCCTCTGTCAGCCTGTCGATGATCTCTTTCGAGAGCCTGATATCATCGTGATAATCTTCTGCCGAAACCCAAAGGCGCACAATTTCTGCGCCGTTGGCTTTTATGATTTCCTGCGGCGCTATGACATTGCCCAGCGACTTTGACATTTTCTTGCCCTGGCCGTCTACAGTGAACCCGTGGGTAAGTACAGTATCGTACGGAGCCCGACCGCGAGTCCCGACTGATGCGAGGAGTGAACTTTGAAACCACCCGCGATGCTGGTCGCTCCCTTCAAGATACATCGCCGCCGGCCATGAGAGCCTGTTGTCGCGTTCTAGCACTGCCGCGTGGCTTACGCCGGAGTCGAACCATACATCGAGGATGTCCTTTTCTTTCTTGAACGCAGTCCCGCCGCATTTGGCGCATGCATGACCGGCACCTAGGGCATCCTGAGTGTCGAGCGTAAACCATATGTCCGCGCCTTGCTGTTCGACGAGCGATGTGATTTTGGAGAACAGTGCCGCATCTTCCACAAAAGTCCCGCATTCGTCGCAGGTGAACAATGTTATTGGAACACCCCACGCCCTCTGTCTCGAAATGCACCAGTCAGGCCTGCCCGAAACCATTCCGGAGATCCTGTCCTTTCCCCATGAAGGCACCCACCTGGTCTTATCTATCTCTTCAAGGCTTTTCTTTCTTAAATCTCCTTTCTCCATTGATATGAACCACTGCGCCGTTGCCCTGAAGATGACAGGTTTCTTGCATCGCCAGCAATGAGGGTAGGAATGCCGTATCTTCTCGACTCCCAGGAGCGCCTGTTTCTCCCTGAGCAATTCGATAATTGCATCATTCGCTTTGAAAACAAACTGGCCCTCGAACTGGGGTACGGCCTTGGTGAACTTGCCCCTGTCGTCCACAGGAGCGTATATGTCGAGGCCGTGGGCGCGCCCTACCTCATAGTCGTCTTCCCCATGACCAGGCGCGATATGAACTACACCGGTGCCTTCGCCGACAGTAACAAAATCAGCCCCTACAATCCTTGATTCTCTTTCTATAAATGGATGCATGGCGCGAATCCCCTCAAGCGTACTGCCGGGGATTCTTAGAGCAACTTCGCCTTTTATGACCTCTTTTTCTTTGAGAGCAGCAAGATTGTCTTCGGCAACTATGATTACCGCATCTCCGTCGCGGACCGCAACATACGAAAGATCCGGATGGACTGCAAGTGCCAGGTTTGCCGGAAGGGTCCATGGCGTGGTTGTCCATATTGCGATGAAAACGCTGCTGCCTGCAAGTTGGGGAAGCACTTTTTTTACATCTTCATCCAATAACATGAAGCGGACATAGACCGACGGAGATTCCTTGTCCGCATATTCCACTTCAGCTTCTGCTAGAGCCGTTACACAGGATGAACACCAATGTACCGGCTTTTTCCCTTTATAAACGGACCCGTTGCTGACGAATTTGAAGAATTCCCTTACAATAGATGCCTCATAATCAAAAGTCATGGTAAGATAGGGCTTTTCCCAGTCTCCGAAAACGCCGAGTCTTCTGAATTCCTCTTTTTGGACAGCTACAAAACCTGCTGCGTATTCCCGGCAGAGCCTTCTCTTGTTGAGCAGCATGTCTTCAGGCGATGCGGCTGCCTGCAAGGTTTCTTTTGACTTCTTGTCAACCTGAAGTTCGATAGGCAGGCCGTGACAGTCCCAGCCCGGCACATAGGGCGAATAAAAGCCCTGCATCGATTTATACTTTACAATAATGTCCTTGAGAATCTTGTTGAGCGCGTGGCCGATGTGTATGTTTCCATTAGCGTAAGGAGGGCCGTCATGGACAATATATTTCGTATTTTGGGAGTTCTTTTCCTGTAGTTTTTTGTAAATAGATTTCTCTTCCCAGAATTTCAATATTTCCGGCTCTCGCTGGTTGAGGTTTGCCTTCATGGGGAAGCCGGTCTGTGGCAAGTTAAGTGTATCTTTATATTCTATAGGCATGAATTAAAAACTACCACTAAAAGGTCCAGTATGTCAAGAAAACGGGCTGCTGATACAGATGCGGATTTTATGATTATCTCCGCACGTCAAATGCCAATACATGAAACTTTTTTAATATTTGCTACATATATTGCATACAGTTGAACGTATTGAATTGACTGGCGAAGTAAATCTTTCGAACAACTTGCTGACAACTTTGTTAACACCTCTTTGCAAGCGTCTATGTTATCAAATATTCATGTATTTTTCTGATTTGGCGAGGCAATTGCATTATGGTGTTTAGCTGGCATGTTAAATGCTTTATATCCATCATTCGCAAGATGCAATTTTATACAAGAGGAGCAGAACAATGAGTTATCAAATGAAAAGCCGCCCTGTTAGTGAAAGCAAGACCGCTTTAAAGAAAAAAGACCCTGGCATGCAGGTTAAAAGACTTGCTGAAGCAATATTATTGCAATCGTTTGAGGATTTATGGAGTGAGGAAGAAAGGCCGGCAAGTATTGACTTTTTTAGCGGTGAAGGCTATCGCATCTGTTCGGAAATCGCTGACATGACTTCCGATGACAAGGGTGGGATGCTGGTTATGGTCAGAGGTGTTTTAAAGCAACAGTCGCATACAAAGAAAGAATTCGGCGCCCATAGAATTGGCGGACGAACAGTCGCATCCTGTAAGACTTATTAAAGTATAGTGATTATTCTATTTTCATACTACGCGGAGGTGTACAATGGCGTGTCCTTTTTTTAAAGAGAGTTATATAGGTTACTGCAGCGCATCAGATTTTCCTTATGTCCCGAGTATCTTTGAACTCGAACAAAAGTGTTTTAAAGAATGCTTTGAATCTTGTTCAAACTTTGGCAGCTTGTCGGCACCAGCGCCGGTCAAAAGACAGGAGCATGCTGCCTGCCAGGACTGTTAAGCGGATTTTTATAACCTCAAAATCATCAGTGTTTGGACACAGGCTTGAAAGGTAATTACGCCTGGGGGAACAATCGGTTGCGGAGATATATGCGGGGCCGTGTTTGACAGAACGGCTATTATGTGCTACATTTAACATAAGCTTAAATTCAACGACACTTCGTTTAATTCAATATGAAACTGAACACTAAATCTGCCGCTTAATATTGCGGCGTAATAAATCAAGAATAACCCACATTGTCGCAAACCGGATTTCTTGTTTCTGAACTATAGCCTGCTGAAATACAGCACACACCTGCGACACTCCCTCTCAGCAAGGGAACCATTTAAGGCACAATATTTTCGGGATGGGCATTGACTCAAAGGAGGTTTTCAATGAAAACAATTCAGGGGAAATTATACAAAGGCGTCATATTCATGGCACTGGCTGTAGGTGTGCCTGCTTTTATCGCAGGCTGGCTTGTAGCAGTAAATTTCAGCGGGGTCTTCGAAACCGGCTATAAGATGGCTTTTCTTGATATTAGATCAGCCGTGAAAGAGTCGGCTAAAGACGGGCAGGAACATTTTTATATGAACGGCATAAGGTTTTGTCCTATAAAGAACACCGAAAGCACGGCTTTCGCCGACATAAGGATTTCCGGCGAAGATGAAAAGATTGAAAAAACAAAACAGGACGACTGGACGGCCGGTCTGATGCAACAGAGGAAGATTTTAATAGCCAGGATTCCTCGATAGATATCGGCCGGGCCTGAATTTTTCATTAGATGGCCCCCTAATGTATACTCGCGGAATTAATGTTAAAATATCCCCATTGTGACGGATTCGCCTAGAAGCAAAGTATTGGTTATCCAAAGTTCCTTTGCCAGCAGGAATGTAATCATATACATTCTCCGGCAGACCGGCTTCAAGGCTATCTATTCCGCCAGGGATGGAGGCGATGCCCTGAAGGAACTCGCCACCGGCGAGTACGGCATGATTGTGACCGATTGGCACATGGCGGACATGGATGCGCTTGAGCTGCTCCGCTCCGTCCGTGAAGACCCTGCGCTCAAAGAAATGGTTTTTATTGTAGTGACGGCCGATAGCGATCGCGAAAAGGTGATGGAGGCCAAGGAACACGGCGTTGACGGATACCTCACGAAGCCGTTCACGGCCGAGTCGCTGAGCAACAAGATTTTTGAGGCCCTTAGGACCAGGCAGCCCGGCGGGGCCAAACCGGCCCGTCAACACCGCGCGAAGACTGTTGCCTCAGGCAGTAAAAACCTTTCTTCCGGCATATCACGGGAACCTTCAGGGACCGCCGCAGGTTCCGGCCAGAGTTGGTCCATACCCATGTCACAGATGCATCGCGGTTCCAAGTCAGTCATCAAACATGATTTTGCCGCCATGATGAATGTTATGTCTTTGAAACTGGACCGTATGAAGGCAGACCCTGTTTTTGTTTCCGTCAAGGAGATTGTCAGCAATGTCACATCCACAATCAAGACTGCTGAACGCCAAAGTGAGCATGCCATTCAAATCACAAAGACCACAGCTGAGATAAGCAAGGTGCTCACCGTTGCTGAAAGCGCTCCGCCAGGCTCTCCGGAATCAATCGCCGGTCTGGGCCTGGTAGAGCAATCTGCGTCAAAGCTGGCTGACATGATAGACTCGTTCGATCAGGATGTTGACGAGATTGTGAACATGCTCAATTCTATGGATCATATGGTCCGGCAGGTGCATCTAAACGCCATAAATGAGAGCATAAAGGATGCATATGCCCTGGAGAAGAACCAGGGGACCGGTATCACCCCTGGCGAAAAGGCGGATTTGTCGGAGTCCTCTGGAAAGGTTGTCGAGGGATTATCGAAAATAAGATTCGAATCCGAAACGGCCCGCGAGTCTCTCACAACCGCGGCTGGGGGGATTTCACATGTTATCGAGCGGATCAAGGCGCAGGGTCCGGCAGCACAACATTCGTATGAACTATTTGAGCAACTGACCGGACGGATTGACCGCATGATGGATATGCTTGAAAGTCAGATCTCGCTGACCGAAAAAATCGAGTCGGGGATGAAAGAGGCGACCGTAGTCCGGGAAAAAATAAGGCGGCGTGAAGAACCTAATGAGGACGAGCCGGAGGATAAGGCGGTATCTTCGCCGAAAACCGCCGGGACGCCGAATGTCACGGCCAAGGCCCCTGCCGAGGGCGACGCGGCACTCAGGAGGATATGGGAATACAGGATCTTGATGATTAACATCATCAAGAAAGAACATCTCTTCAGCATGAAGGATTTCGGAGAGATGAAGAATGGGACGGCAGACATGCTTGAGGAGCACCTTCCGGGCCACTCGTCAGGCAGTTTCTCAAAGTGGCTGGACCACAGCCTGCTGCAGCAGGATTATTACGACCCTGCATTGTGCCGCCAGATAGCGCTTTACAGGGATGCCATGCATAGTAGTTCAGTCAAGGCCGTTGCGCTGTTACGGAAAGGCAGCAAAGACGAGGCGTTAAAGGACTATAAAAAGGTGGGTGTCCTGTCGGGTCAAATTGTGGAACTGCTCGATAAACTGCAGGACAGCCTGCGGAAAAAGGTTTAGTTGATAAATCAAAGAAGACTCGGCGTCCACACCTCTATAGCCGGCGGCATCCAGTTGTCCCTGCAGCGGGCCAGGGAACTCGGTTGTTCGACCATGCAGATTTTCTCTCACAATCCGAGACAGTGGTTTGTGCGGGACCTGCATGAGGATTCGGTGGCGCAATTCAAGAAATTGAGAAGAGAATACGATATCGATCCTGTCTTTATACATAGTTCTTATCTCATAAACCTTGCGTCACAGGACCATACGATACTTAAAAAATCCATCGGCCTTCTGGCGAGAGAGATGGACCTGGCTGACGCATTGGGCGCGGATTATGTTGTGCTGCACACAGGCAGCGCGTCTCAAGACAGAGAAGACGATGCGCGCAAGAGGGCAGTTGAGGCACTTGCAGCGGTATCACGAGGTCATATATGGAAGTCCAGGCTGCTGCTCGAAAACACAGCTGGAGAAAAAGGCGATATCTCCTCACGCATTAGAGACCTGGCCGACATTATACGCGGAATGGACAAAGACTTGATAGGAGGGCTTTGCTTTGATACATGTCACGCTTTTGCATCAGGCTACAATATAGCGGACGCGGAAGGCCTGTCGGAATTGATCAAAGAGGTCGAAAAGCATGCCGGCATCGGTAGTGTGAAACTCATACATCTTAATGATTCCAAAAAAGGTCTTGGTTCCCGGGTCGACAGGCATGAGCACATAGGCCAGGGCAGTATTGGGTTAGAAGGACTGAGATTGTTTTTGAATCATCCCGCATTGAAATCGGTCCCGCTAATCCTGGAAACACCCAAGAAAGAAGAGCAGGATGACGAGATAAATTTGAGGGCAGTCAGGGGTTTATTGTAATATTAATGAACTTTCTGCGAGGAGTTTGGCTATGATAAGCCTTTTTTTGAAAGAGATAGTAGAGAAAAAAGACCTTTATGCACGGAAGGCATCATCCTTGCGCTCTGTTATAAATCTGATGAATAAAAACGGGCAGGGTGTTGTCGTTCTTCTGGACGGCAAAAAACCGGTAGGCATTGTTACAGAAAGAGATGTCATCGGTCTTCTGTTCAACAGAGTCGATCTGGATGATAAAGCGGTCGTACACGCGCAGACAAGCCTGATCTCCACGAGAGGGGACCGTTCCATCGGGCATGCCCTGAATTTAATGATAGAAAACAACATACGAAGAATGATCGTGGTGGACGAAGATGACGATTTTCTCGGTGTTGTTACCCAGAAGAATGTCCTGAAATATCTGGAGGACGATTTTTACCTGTCACAGATAAAAGTGAAGCATATAATGGAAAAGCTGAGACCGATGACAGTAGCGGCCCCAGGTAACTCTGTGCATGAAGTACTGCAGAAGATGCATGACAGCAAGATCAGTGCTGTTCCGATTGTCTCAGGGGAGAATGTCGTGGGCATAATTACGGAAAAAGACATCATCGAGCTTGCGGGCAAGAGCATTCCTCTCAGCACAAAGGTCAGCGGTCACATGTCGAAGCCGGTGATCACTATGAATCCCGACAGTTTTCTTGTTGATGTTGTAAAGCTTATGAATGATCAAAGCATCAGGCGCGTTGTCATTGAAGACAGGGCAAAGAGGCCGCTTGGCATTGTCACTATCAGGGATGTGCTGAAGAACCTGGAATGCGATTACTGCGACTTCCTTGAACGCAAACTGCGGAATACGAGGGATTTTTTGAACCTCATGCCTGGGATGCTGATCGAGGTGAGCGATACGGGAAATAACCGTCTTATAGTGTGGGCCAATGACAAAGTATTCACACGTTTCGGCAGGGACATCATAGACAAGCCGGTTACAGAGTTAGTCCCTCCTGCAATATGGAATAAAATGTACAAAACTCTGCTGGCTTCTAACCGTATTGAGAATGTCCGTTTCAAAAAAAATGAAGATATGTACCAGGCCTCAGGTTTTTATATAAAGACTGATGGGAAAGTCGAAAACGGCAGGATACAGCTGATGATGGTTGATATCACTGAGGACATAAAGCTTTCGTTCACGGACCCTTTGACAGGTCTCTATAACAGGAGATTTATCAACGAGGTCCTGATGAAAGAGATAGAACGCGACAAGCGGCTGGGCAAGGAGTTTTCAATTGTGCTTCTCGACATCGATAATTTCAAGAGAGTCAATGATACATACGGGCACCTTTCCGGTGACGAAGTGCTTAAAACAGTCGCAATGCTTATGACCGACAATGTGAGAAAGTTTGATGTTGTGGGCAGATATGGAGGAGAGGAATTTGTCATAATCATGCCTGAAACGCCGAAGATTACGGCCTTTGATGTTTCAGAGAGAATCAGGTCCATTTTGGAAAAAAAGTCCATAGGCATTACCGGAAGAAAGAGGATCAAACTGACCGCCAGCTTCGGAATCGCCACTTTTCAGGTGGACGGTATGTCCTCAGCCGAACTGCTCCTTCTGGCAGATGAGAGGCTGTATAAGGCAAAAAAAGAAGGAAAGAACAGGGTAGTCGACCGATAGACGGTCAGGCCACGATCTCGGTTCCTATCCCCTCTTTTGTGAATATTTCAAGAAGCAGGCAGTGCGGGACCCTGCCGTCTACTATGTGGGTCTTGCGGACCCCTGACTCAATGGCACGCGAGCATGCCTGCACTTTAGGGAGCATCCCTCCCGAAATCGTTCCATTGTCGATCAGCTTCTTTATATCTTTTCTGCTGATTGACGATATGACCGTGCCTTTCTTGTCGTTTATTCCAGGGACATCGGTAAGAAGGATGAATTTTTCGGCTTTCAGCGAAGAAGCAATCGCTGAGGCCACATAATCGGCATTGATATTGAACGCCTCCCCTTTGCTTCCGACTCCTATCGGCGATATGACAGGGACAAAGCCGCCTTTTTCTATGGAATCCAGTATTTCAGGATCGACCGAATCGACCTCTCCGACAAGTCCTATGTCGATAACTTCCTCGTCCGCTTTTTTCAGCAATTTCTTTTTTGCTTTTATCAGTCTGCCGTCCTTGCCGCTCAACCCGACTGCCTTGCCGCCGTGGTTATTTATAAGCGCCACTATTTCTTTGTTGATAAGTCCGCCGAGGACCATTTCGACAATGTCCATGGTCTCTTTATCCGTGACGCGCTGTCCCTCGATAAATGTCGGCACCTTGCCCATCTTCTTCATTGTTTCGCTGATCTTCGGGCCGCCGCCATGGACGATGATAGGCTTGATCCCGATGAAATTCAGAAGGACGATGTCCTGCGCAAAACTGTCTTTGAGTTCCTCTTCAGCCTGGGCCGCGCCACCGTACTTTATAACAAATGTCTTGCCGTAAAAATTGCGAATAAACGGCAGTGCTTCAATCAGAATATTCGCTTTTTCGATCAGTTTTTTCATAATACCCCCGGGACCGTCATATCTCGTGCTCGTATTTTGTTATGAGTACATTGTACCCTTCGTCAGCCAGTGCCTTGCCTATTGCCGCGGCTTCGTCCCGCGCCGTGAATTTTCCTATACGCACCCTGTAATATGTTGCGCCGTTAACATTGGCATGCATTATGTAAACATTGGAATGGCGGAGTTCCAGCGCCTTCTTGAGGCGTTTTGCGTTGGACTCGTCACTGAAAGAGCCTATCTGTATAGTAGCTACCGAACCAGGGGTCCCGTATTTGACGTATCGAATATATTTCATATCTCTCCCGACAGGCTCAATGAGGACTGTGGAAGTCCCTGAGCCTATAAGGTCGATCTTCTTAGCGGAGGCGTAAGAAAGGTCGAGGTCCCGTCCGGCGACAAACGGTCCGCGGTCGTTGACAATGCACTCCACGTCTTTGCTGTTCTTCAAGTTTACGACATGAAGTCTGGTCCCGAATGGATATTCCCTGTGTGCACAAGTATACGCGTACATATCGAACAGCTCGCCGGATGAAGTCGGCTTTCCGTGAAAGTCGGGCCCGTACCACGAGGCTACGACAGTCCTCCTGTCGCCTCTGGCCTCTTGCGCCGGCTGGTGCCCCGATGAGACTTCTGCAGGCCTGGACTGCGGCCTGAAAGATTGCGAGTCGGGGGAGACGGCATACCTGCTGGAACACGAGAACATTAACAGACAGCAGAGTAAAGTGACGAACCGGAGAATCATGTCCTACAGGATATACCTGCTGAGGTCTTCATTCTTGACCACATCCGATAGTCTCTCCGATACATATTGCCTGTCTATGACAATAGACTGCCCTTTGATTTCAGGTGCTGTGAACGACACTTCTTCCAGGACTTTTTCGAGCACGGTATGAAGCCTTCTCGCACCTATGTTCTCGGTCTTTTCATTAACGATGACAGCGATGTTGGCTATCTCATCGACAGCTGTGTCGGTGAATTCAAGCTTTACCCCCTCTGTTTCGAGCAGGGCGGTATATTGCTTGGTAAGCGCGTTGTGCGGTTCGGTAAGTATCCTGATAAACTCTTCTTTGCCGAGAGACTCCAGCTCAACTCTTATAGGAAATCTGCCCTGGAGTTCGGGTATCAAGTCCGATGGTTTAGCTATATGAAAGGCCCCGGCTGCGATGAACAGAATATGGTCTGTCTTCACAGGCCCGTGTTTTGTATTTACGGTCGAGCCTTCCACAACCGGCAGCAGGTCTCTCTGTACGCCTTCCCTCGAAACATCGGGGCCGCCTTGCCCCTGCGACCTGCTCGCTATCTTGTCAATCTCGTCAAGGAAGACAATCCCTGCCTGCTCGGTCCTCTCCCTGGCTTCTCTGGTGACCTTTTCCATATCAATGAGCTTGTTTGCCTCTTCCTGGGTAAGCATTGCAAGCGCTTCTGTGACCTTGACTTTTTTCCGCTTTGATTTTTCAGGCATAAAGCTGCCGAGCATCTCTTTCAGATTAATTTCCAACTCTTCAAGCCCCACGTTGGATACCACGCCGAAGGGCATTACCTTTTCCTTGATTTCAACATCCACATACCGGGAGTCAAGCTTGCCCTCTCTCAGTTGGACCCTCAGCCGTTCGCGCGTATCACTATGGTCTTCTTTTTCCTGCTCTTCGGGAGGAGCGCCGCGAGATATTCTCGGCTGAGGGAGCAGGAGATCGAGCACCCTGTCTTCAGCAAGCGCCGTGGCCTTTTCCTGGACCTTGGCCATGTGCTCGGTCTTTACCATATTAAGGGCGATTTCCATCAGGTCTCTTATGATGGATTCCACATCGCGGCCCACATAACCGACTTCCGTAAATTTTGAGGCCTCTATCTTGAGAAAGGGCGCACTTGCAAGCTTGGCGAGTCTCCGGGCTATTTCTGTTTTGCCCACACCTGTGGGGCCTATCATAATTATGTTTTTGGGCAGCACCTCGTCCTTGAGTTCGGCGGAAAGCCGCTGTCTTCTCCACCTGTTGCGCAGGGCAATGGCTACCGACCTCTTGGCCTTGTCCTGTCCGATTATGTATTTGTCGAGTTCGCCGACTATGGCCCTTGGTATAAAATTATCCATTGAGTTCCTCTATCGATATGTTCTTGTTTGTGTAGATGCATATATCAGCCGCTATGTCCATTGCTTTCTTAACTATTTCCACTGCCGGGAGGTCCGTGTTTTCATAAAGCGCACGGGCTGCCGACTGCGCGTAAGGACCGCCCGAACCGATTGCAGCCGCGCCGCCTTCAGGTTCGATAACATCGCCATTGCCGGATATGATAAAGGTATGTTCTTCATCAGCGACTAAAAGCAGTGCCTCCAGCCTCCTCAAGACCCGGTCGGTCCTCCAATCTTTCGCGAGTTCAACAGCGGCCCTGGTGATATTGCCGCGGAACGACTCGAGCTTTGTCTCAAACTTTTCAAACAGTGTAAATGCATCCGCCGTAGCTCCGGCAAAGCCGGCAAGAATTTTATCATTATACATTTTTCTGATCTTTCTGGCATTGTGCTTCAAAACAGTATTGCCTACGGTAACCTGTCCGTCGCTTGCTATGGCAATTTTATTGTTTTTTCTTACACATAGAATTGTTGTTCCGTGAATCATGTGCCCCCCTAAAAGATAAGTAAAAAATTAAAAGTAAAAAGACGGAGCATATTGCGTTGATTGATAAAACGACATGCTTATATTGCCTTTGTACCGTTAATTTATTACTCTTGACTTGCCTTTTCTCCAAACGGATGAGCTTTGTCATAGACATCCAATAAATGTCCGATATCCAGATGAGTGTATTTCTGTGTTGTCGAAAGAGACGAGTGTCCGAGCATCTCCTGGATTGAGCGGAGGTCTGCGCCGCCGACCAGTAAGTGAGTGGCAAACGTATGACGCAGAGTGTGAGGGCCTATCTGGCCGGTGATTCCCAGTATGCGGGCATATTTCACCACGATGCGCCGTATCTGCCTGTCAGTGAGACGTCCGCCGTTTCTATTGAGAAAAAATGCGGCTTCGCCACCCGCCGCGCTCTTCTTTTTCTTAAAAAGCATCCGTTCTATTAGATATGATTTAAGTGCATCTGCCGCCTTGCCGCCGACAGGCACGATCCTTTCCTTTTTGCCTTTACCGCGCGCTTTCACCAAACCCTCTCTCAGATTTATGTCGTCCACCGTAAGCCCAGCCACTTCGCTGACGCGCAGGCCGCTTGAGTAAAGCAGTTCGAGGAGTGCCCTGTCCCTGACCGGAATCAGCCCTATGCCCTCCGGGGTCTGGACCAGTTTGAAGGCGTCGTCAACCGATAAAAAATTGGGCAGGGGCTTGGGTGTCTTAGGGGCCGGCACAAGTTTGGCCTGATTGATCTTGACGATGCCCTCCTGGTAAAGATAGTTGAAAAAAGATCTGAGAGTGGCCAGTTTCCGTGAAACAGTCGATTTTTTTTGGCCGCCCATGATGCGGTTTGAGATAAAGCCTCTTATGTCGATCATGTCCACCTGGGCAGGCTCTGCAGGGCAATACTCGACAAACTCTCTCAAATCGAGTTCATATGCTCTAAGAGTATGCGCTGAGACCCCGCGTTCCAGTTCAAGGTATTTGAGAAAGTTCTTTATCAATATGTCATAGGTCATGGGTAATGGGTCTTAAAGAATTTTTCCCTATGACCTATTACCTATAACCTACTAAATTAATATACTCTGCCCAATCCTTTAATGCAACCTCAGCAGCCATTTTCCGCCGCAGTTTTTTGTCTTTCATCCCGGGTGCCGGGGCTATCTCCGGAATGAGCCCAAAATTAATGTTGCTGGGCTGAAAAGCTGCCGGGTCGGACGTTGTTAAATGCGCTATCAACGAGCCGTGTGCCGAAGCCCTCGGGGGGAGGAGCGTTTCCCGGCCTGAAATCCTTCTGGCTGCATTGAGGCCTGCGAGCAGGCCCATCGCTGTTGACTCAATATAGCCCTCGACTCCGGTGATCTGACCTGCAAGGTATACAATGTTTCTTTCTTTAAGCGACAGGTCCGCATTAAGGTGCAGCGGAGCATTTATATATGTGTTACGGTGCATGCTGCCTAGACGCAAAAATTCGGCATTCTTTAATCCGGGGATCATAGTGAAGACTTCCTTCTGCTCCGGCCATCTAAGCCGGGTCTGAAATCCCACCATATTAAACGCCGTCTTCTCCCTGTTTTCAGCCCTCAGCTGAACAACGGCGTATGGAATTCCGCCGGTCTTCGGATCAGGCAGTCCTACCGGTTTGAGCGGCCCGAACCTGAGCGTGTCCCGCCCCCTTTCCGCCATGACTTCAACAGGCATGCACCCCTCAAAGACCTTTGCGTCTTCAAAATCCCTCTTATGTACTGTATCGGCATTTTTCAGCGCTTCGAGGAAAGTGTTGTATTCGTCCTGCGACATGGGGCAGTTCACATAGTCATCGCCTCCTTTTCCGTAGCGGGAGGCCATATAAGCTATTGAGTAGTCGATGCTGCCGGCATCGATAATAGGCGCAATAGCGTCATAAAAAAAGAGGTGTTCTGCTCCGATGAGCGTCTTAAGTGCATCTGCCATTGCTTCTGAAGTGAGAGGCCCCGTAGCTATAATGGTATGGGAATCCGGAATGACAGAAACCTCTTCTCTTATTATGGCAATATTGGGGTGATTCCCCAGGGCATTCGTTATATATTCTGAAAAAATGGTCCTGTCCACCGCCAGCGCCGATCCCGCAGATACTTCTGAGGCCTTTGCAGCATTCATTATAAGCGAACCTGCGAGATCCAGCTCTTTTTTCAGCAATCCCGGACCGGTAACGATCTCGCGGGACCTGAGAGAATTAGAACAGACAAGTTCGGCAAGGAGACCTGTTTTATGCGCACCCGTCATCTTGTCAGGCCGCATCTCATAAAGCACAACCTGTATGCCTTTTTGGGCGGCCTGCCAAGCAGCCTCGCACCCAGCCAGTCCCCCGCCTATAACAGTAAGTTTGTCCATACAAACGTTTATTCTACCTGAAGAGTAATACCAAGCGAAAGCGACTTGAGGTGTGGGGCAGCGGGCTATTTGTCTTTTTCTTCTTCACCGGACAGATCGTCGCAATAGTCAGGATACAGGGTTTTTATACACTCAGGACATATTCCGTGAGTGAATTGGGCCTCTGAGTGCTCGCGTATGTAGAACTCAATTTGCTCCCAGTACCCCTTATCATTTCTTATCTTTTTGCAGGCTGCGCACATAGGCAACAGGCCGCTCAATTGTTTAACATTTTCCAGCGCCGACCGAAGTTCATTAATTAATTTTTCTTTTTCCTCTTCTGCCTGCCTGCGCTTCAAGACGTAACAGTAAAGCATCCATGATAAGAAGAGCACAACCACTATAAACAGCGCTGCCAGGGCCAATGATTGGGCAGCTTCGCTCCGCCACTCGGCCATGTAATCGCTCTTGGCCAACCCGACGATGACATAAATGGGATGGGATGATATCTTCTGGTACGAAAACATTCGCTCGATGCCGTCAAGCGTAGAGTGGGCACTGAAAGTTGCCGTTGTCCGGCCTTCTTGCAAGTGTTGCCGTAATTCGGGAGATGAATACTTTTTGCCGACGACGACGCCGCTTCCAAGGGGCTCAGGATAGCGGGCGATTATGCTGCGCTCACTGTCGAACATCGAGATAATGCCGTGTTTGCCGACATCGATTTGCGAAAACAGTTTGGTGAAATGCTCCACTGTGATGGCAGCCCAGACCGCGCCGGCGAAGGAGCCGTCAGGCTTATTGAGGCGTCTTGCGAATACGACAACCAATTTCCCGCTGATACGCCCGATAACCGGCTTGGTTATAACGAGGCCGGAGCCGGGGTCGCTGCGCAAACGAATGAAATAATCGCGATCAGCTACATATTTGCTTGGTGCTGCTGCCCTGGCGCCAGTGTCGGCGCCGCAAAGAATCTCTCCCTGATCGTTCGCCATCCGCAGGACCTCAAGATACGGCAGTCGTGCGAATATCCGCGCCATGGACAAGTTTAACTTTTTTCTGTCGATGGCGCCGCCGGCGTTTTGCCTTGCGATTTCCTCTGAAACGGCAAACAGCGCTAAGTCAATCTGGCTGAGGTCGCCGACAAGTTCCTGTTTTAAAACAAGGGACAGATTCTGGGTGGCTAAGGAGGCCTGTTGCTCATGATCATGCCAGTTCTGGCGGAGCGACAGCCAAACCAGGGACGCGATGAACAGGTTTAGCAGCAACACTCCTGCCGCCAGACGGGCTATAAAGGGATCATGCAATAGTTTGTTCCGTGCGTCCCCGGTAAGGACTTCCATGGCTCCCCCTGATGGACACGGTGCTCTTGCCGTGCGATTTGCAAGCTAAGTCAATTATATACGCCTAATTATGGATGTGCAAGCAGGTGCGTTCCACACGCCAATAAATACTTATTGAGCTTTTGGATGTTTTTTTATTATATTAAATGAAGTGTCTATTAGACTTATCATATTCGACCTTGACGGCACTCTGATAGATTCAAGCATTGATATAACCCACGCGGTCAATTATGCGGTTGAGCCTTATGGAGTTGTGCCGCTGACGACACCGGAAGTCATAAGCCTCGTGGGAGAGGGCATTTCAAAGCTGATGGAGAAGATTGTCGTCAAGGAAGGGGTCTCGGCAGACCTGGACTTGCTCATTGAGAGGTTTATATATTATTATTCCAGCCACCTTATAGACAACACAACGGTATATCCCGGGGTGATGGAAGTGCTGGAACAGTTGGGGACGTACCGCAAGGCAGTTGTTTCCAATAAGCGTGAGTCTCTGTCGGTGAGAATACTGGAGCAGTTGGGATTGTCGCAGCACCTGGATATGATTGTGGGCAGCGAAACGGTGAAAGAGAGAAAGCCGTCTCCTATGCCTGTATTTCATGTGCTCTCCGTGCTCGGGACATCTCCTGAAGAGGCTGTTATAGTCGGTGACAGTAACTATGACATCGACGCAGGCAGGTCAGCCGGAATTAAAACTGTCGCAGTGACCTACGGATACAGGCCGCTGCACTTATTGCAGGGGGCTGATTTTATCATTGACAGTATGACTGAACTGCCGGGTGTTTTGGACATATTGAATCTTGAATACTAAATGTTGGATAATAATACTCCGCATTTCCACATTTAATATTTCGCAAGGAGAATGGAGGCTCAAATAGATGGCGTTTACAGTTGCATTTGCAGGCAAGGGGGGCACGGGCAAGACAAGTCTTGCTGGACTGGTAGTGAAATTTCTCGTCAGCAAAAGAAGGGGGCCTGTCCTTGCCGTTGATGCCGACAGTAATGCCTGTCTGAATGAGGCCCTTGGTATCGGCGTACATGCGACTATCGGCGGTCTCAGGGAAGAATCTCTTCAAGCTGTTCGCGGAGGCGGAGACAGGCCCGGCGGAATGTCGATGGAGCAGCTCTTCGATTATCAGGTGCAGCAGTCGATTATTGAGGCCGAAGGATTTGACCTCATGGTCATGGGAAGGCCTGAAGGACCAGGCTGTTACTGCGCAGCTAATAATATTATCAGAAAATATACGGACCTGCTTTCAGAGAAGTACCCATATGTTGTCATCGACAACGAGGCGGGAATGGAGCATCTAAGCAGGAGGACTACTCATAAAGTTGATTTGCTCATTATCGTAAGCGACCCTACTGTCAAGGGTGTGATTACGGCGGAGAGGATAAATAACCTTGTTGACGAGTTGAAGCTTGACGTGGATCGAAGAGTGCTGATTATCAACAGGATAATAGGTTATGAGGGTGAAGAACTGAAATCCATGGCTGAAAAAGCCGGCGTGACAGTAGCAGGTCTTGTTCCGCAGGATGAGGCGATTTTCAAATCTGATCTTGAAGGGAAGCCTGTATTACAGCTTCCCGAAGAATCGAAATCTGTGCAGGCCCTTTACGGTATTCTGACGTCATTAAATATACCTTAAATAATTACAACCTGTTCTAGAATAAGCATTTTCAAAGGGGGTGGAGGACCCGAAATAAAGAGACAGAGAATATCAGGGTAATAAAAAAAGTTATAGATATATTTATTTATTTTATGTTACCATTCGTAACATATTTTTATATAGTTTGATTATTGAAAGGAGATACTATGCTAATAATCGGTGAGAAGTTGAGCATTATAGCCAAAAGAGTGCGCGAAGCGATGATGAAATTTGACAAAGGGCCGATTCAGGAGATCGCAACGAGACAGTGGAAAGAGGGTTCAGGCATGATTGACGCCAATATCGGCCCTGCTGAAGATGGCGGAGAAAAGATGATGGAGTGGATGGTGACAACCATTCAGGAAGTGGTCCCCCTTCCTGTTTGCCTTGACACAACCAATGCCAAGGCCATTGAGGCCGGACTTAAGGTCCACAATAACGAATGGGGCAGACCCCTTATCAATTCTACTTCAAACGATCCCGAAAGGTTCCCGATCATGGAGATCGCCGCAAAATACAATTCACAGTTGATAGCTCTTACCGTTGGCAAAGGCGGATTGCCCGCCGATGCTGAAGAAAGGGCAGGCATCGCGGCAGAGATGATGGCCAGGGCCATGGAATATGGCATGCCGGTTGAAGACCTGTACCTGGATCCTCTGGTCCTCCAGATGGCCACTACGCAGGACCAGGCATTAAAGGTCATAAAAAGCGTCAGGATGTTTCAGGAGTTGAATGATCCGCCAATGAAGACAGTTGTGGGGTTGAGCAACATATCAAACGGCATGCCTAAAGAGCTGAGGCCGATAATGAACAAATATTTTCTCTCATTGTTGCTGTATGAAGGCCTGACTGCGGCGATAGCAGATGCTCATGAAGTGGCTGAAACGGTAAAGACTTTCGATGTAATAATGGGCAGGACCCTGTATGCCCACTCATATTTGCAAATGTAGAACACTGTCAACGGTCGATATAACAAATTACCGGCAGGCGACAAAAAATAACGGAGGTATATATGGCATTTACGGCGCCAAACGAGACTTACTCTGGTAAAGTTTATCAGGTTGAGGCAGGTACGGAAAAGACCTTTGTCATTGGTGGGGAGAATGTGCTTCCATTTCACTCCTTCGAAGGGAATGTCCCTAACAGACCAGTGATAGCTTATGAGGTCCAGGATGTGCCGCCGGAAGATTGGCCTGATACTGTAAAAAAAGTGTATGACGGGGTATCAGGCAATCCGGTTACATGGGCAAAGCATTGCCAGGACAAACTTAATGCAAAGGCCATCGCGCTCAGGCTGATAGGTACTCACCCTGACCGGGAAAACCGCTCTGCCGAAGAGGCTGCCGCTACGGTGAAGGAAGTGCTTGCTGCAATCAACGTGCCTTTGATCATCCTCGGCAGCAACCATATTGAGAAAGACACCTCCGTGCTGGTCGCGGCAGCAGAAGCTGCCAAGGGCAAGAATTGTTTCATAGGCAAGGCCCTGGAAGAGAATTATAAGACAATCGTTGCTGCATGCCTCGCCAACAATCATAAACTGATAGCCATGTCGCAGCTGGACATCAATCTTTCAAAGCAGCTCAATATCCTTATAACTCAGATGGGCTTTGACAAGGAGAAACTGGTTACTGATCCGATGTGCTCCGCTCTCGGCTATGGACTCGACTATACTTATTCCGTGATGGAGAGGATCAGACTTGCGGCCTTGACCCAGAATGACGTGACTATGCAGACGCCGATGCTTGGCGATATCGGAATGTACGCCTGGAAGGTCAAAGAAGCCTCCGCCCCTGAAAGCGAACTTCCTATAGGCGGCTCACTTGAACCCAGAGGAATAGCCTGGGAGACGGTGACGGCCGGCGCGCTTATGATGGCTGGAGCGGAACTATTGATCATGAGGCATCCTGAATCAGTGAAAGCATTAGAAAAATTCATAGATGAATTAATGTAAGGGAGGGGTAATATGGCGTTATCCGGCGTTGAGATATTCAAGCTGCTACCAAAAACCAATTGCAAGAAGTGCGGGCATCCTACGTGTCTCGCCTTTGCAATGAAGCTGGCCCAGAGACAGGCTTCGTTAGACTTGTGCCCTGATGTTTCGGAAGAGGCAAAGAAAGTCCTTGGTGAGGCGTCTGCCCCTCCGATAAGACCTGTTACACTTGGGACCGGTGACAAGGCAGTAAAGATGGGAGAAGAAACTGTTCTCTTCAGGCATGACAAGAAATTCGTCCATCCGTGCGCCTTTGCAGTGGAAGTGAAGGATTCGATGTCAGACAGTGAAATAAACGGTGTAGTAGAACAGGTGCTCAATTCAGAGATAGACAGGGTCGGGCAGAAGCTGAGGGTCGATGCGATCTTTATAAGTAATGCATCGGGCGATGCAGGTAAATTTGAAGGTGTCGTAAAAGCCATTGCGGCCAAAGCCCCTGCAGTTCCACTCATTCTTTCGACGACAAACCCGGCTGCAGCGGAAGCCGCTGTCAAGGCTGTGGCAGACAAGAAACCTCTCCTGTATGGAGCGAACGAGTCCAATGCCGATGCAATGGCAGGGATCGCGAAGTCCCATAAAATATCGCTCGGAGTAGCGGCAACGAGTCTAGACTCTCTTACGGCCCTCACAGAGAAGATTAAAGGGCTGGGTGTTGAAGACATGGTCATGGATTCCGGAGCGCGCACCGCTAAAGAAATGCTCAGGGACAATACCTATATAAGAAGGGCCGCCGTAAAGAAGGGCAATAAGTCGGTCGGCTACCCTGTAATCAGCTTTGCTCAAAGAGATGACGTTATGCTCGAGACCCTTATAGCGTCCCTTGGCATTACCAAATACTCTTCCATAGTGGTTTTGAGCAGCGTCGAGCGGTGGAAGAACCTTGCGTTGTTTACGCTTAGACAGAACATATATACCGACCCACAGGTCCCACTTCAGGTCGAACAGAAGATCTACAAAATCGGCGAGCCTTCCGCTGATGCGCCGCTGATGATAACCTCAAACTTCTCGCTCACGTATTTCATTGTCTCCGGGGAAATTGAGGGCAGCAAAGTCCCGGTAAGGCTTGCCGTAATGGATACAGAAGGTCTGTCGGTACTTACGGGCTGGGCTGCGGGCAAATTCACAGCGTCTAAGATAGCCCAATTTATTAAAGACAGCGGCATCGAGAATGAGATAAGCCATAGAGAGCTTATCATCCCCGGCTATGTATCGATACTGAGCGGAGCCATAGAAGACAAGCTGGCGGGCTGGAAAGTGACAGTAGGACCAAGAGAAGCTAACGGAATTGCCGTTTTCCTTAAGTCCAGGTAACGTGGAACAGAGTTTGTTAAATTTCAATAAATCAATGTCAGGAGGTTTCAAAGATGTCTAAGATAATTGCATCAGCAGTTATGAGAGGCACCCATGCTCTCGTGACCCGCGCGGACGAAATGCTCAAAAAAGCGATAGCTGAAAAGGGAAAGGATTATGTCTTCGAGTTTCCGGACACCGCATTTCAGCTGCCCATGATCCTCGCGATTAAGGGATTTGAAGTAAAAACTCTCGGCGATATGGTAGTGGCCCTCGGTTTCGCCAGGGAACTGCTCCATGACGTGCCGGACGATCACCTGTGGCTGCCTTATCTTGGAGAGACACTTGACTGCGGCATGGCCACGCTTTTTGCGGAAGAGATAATCCTGGCCCTCAGGTATGTTAACGGGCTTGAGCCTTGTAAAGACCCTGAAACCGGCTATGTGTACAACGGTTTCATAAGCGACACCATTCAGAGAAACCTGGGCATTCAGCTCGTTGACGGCACTATGCCTGGATTTGCCTGTATCCTCGGCGCTGCTCCTACTGATGATATAGCGGTCAATATAGCCAGGGAGCTTCAGGGAAAGAACATACTTACTTTTCTTGCCGGTCAGTCAAATGGCGACAGCATGACGAAACAGCTCCTCAGAAAGAACGTTGAACTGGGCTGGGACGCCAGAATTGTTCCGTTGGGTCCTGATACGGAGCATATCCTCTACGCAGCCGACTGGGCCATAAGAGCGTCACTCATATTCGGCGGCAAGAAGCCCGGAGACTTTAAAGGGCATCTCTTATACCAGAAAGACAGGGTCTTTGCATTCGCAATTGCCCTCGGCCCAATGGATGACATCAAGTGGGCGACAGGCGCCGGCGCTATAAACATGGGCTTCCCGGCTGTTTGTGATACCGATGTGCCTGTTATTCTCCCCACGGGCGTGTGTACATATGAACATGTCGACAAGGAGTTAG
>JADFXI010000028.1 GCA_015233655.1 Nitrospirota bacterium
GCTTATTCTTATGCCATCATGCGTTTTGCCCGCGTTCAGTATCCACCGGTTGTGTCTGCAGCCTGCGGTAGTAGAAGTTTTGGCCATAGAGCACGCTCACAGGGTTGTGGCCGGTCACCCGGTCCTTGACCACAAGGGTCGTTACCGGCGCATCGGAGTGCTTGCTGAAGAGCATGTCGTGGCCCACGCATAGGCCGACTATTATGTTCATGTCTGTCCCTGCCGTGTTCAGTAGCCGTGCCTGGGCGATAGGGTTGCAGGCAGGCTCGAAAGTCCCGGGCCTCACCTTGTCCTCTTCCTTAACGCCGAGTTCGAGTTTGTCCTTGCTGCCGCTCTTGCAGCAGACCGAGAGCGGCTCGAACCCCTGTGCCTTCAGGATAAGGGCGAGACGGTTTGTCTCGTCAAGCAACCCAATGCAGGTGGCAATACCGATCTTGCCGTATCCCATCAGCTTGGCAAAGGCGATTGTGTCCTCCACCCGGGTCCACCTGGCATGGACCGCATTGCTGCCTGAGACATGCTCGTAACAAAGGCCCTCAACGCGCGTGGCAACCCGCGCGATCTTTGCGTCCTCGCTCTCTCCCTTATAGATATCGAAGCTTTCGTCTATCGCATCCATGTGCTCCCGCGAAGGACAATAAGCAGGCTTTGCAGGAGCACCGGCAGGGTCGCTCCAGCAATTAGTCTTGCCCTCTTTCTGCCATACCGCACCGCAGAGACTACAGCTGAATCTGGTCATATTCTCCTCCTACTTCAGGAACTCTTCTGAAAACATATTCTCTGTTTTCTCATGGCCTATAGTTGTAACAGGGCCGTGCCCTGGAACGACATCCGTACTTTCCGGCAGCGCCATCAGTCTCCTGAACGATTGCTTAAGTTTTTCCATATCGCCACCGTAAAAATCAGTCCTGCCGACGGAACCCTTAAAGAGCGTGTCGCCGGTAATGACGACATTGTCCATATAAAGACATATGCCGCCAGGACTATGACCGGGTGTATGGAGCACAGAAAAGTTCAGCCCCCCCGCCCGGATTGTATCGCCATCAGACAAAAGGATGTCGGGCTCTGGAGGCGTCTCAAGCTCATATCCCCAGAAAGCGGCCATGTCCTTCGCGCCCTTATAGAGTTCTATCTCGTCCCGGTGCAATGCTATACGCGCCCCGGTTTCCTTTTTAATGTCACTCACTACGCCCATATGATCAAAGTGGCCGTGCGTACACACGATCATTTCGACATTGAGTCCCATGGCATTGATAATTCCGCTTATCCTGTCGGGCTCGTCTCCAGGGTCTATGACAATGGCCTTCAGCGACACATCATCCGCAACGATTACACAGTTAGCCTGAAGCGGTCCAACAGCAACAATCTTAACGATCATGTTCACTCCTTTTTTTACTTTTGACTTTGTCTATTATATATACCATTTCCTCGCTCTTCATCACATATGCCGTTGCCGCGTATATTATCAGACAAAAAAACATGGTGGCACCCAGATATGTTGCCTTAAAAAGGCCTTGACCGCCTGAAGTCCATACCGCCGTATACCTTGCCAAATACCATCCGGCAAGCCCCATTACAGCCGACGCGCATAAGGTTTTTATGAAAGAAAGAACTATCCGGCCTGTCCCTATGCCGCCCAGTTTCCTCCTCAGGAAAAAAAAGAGCATCGTAAAATTGCAGCTTGCTGCAAGCGCATTGGCAAGGGCCAGTCCGCCATGCTTCAGCGGGCCCATTAATAACAGGCTCAGCAGGACATTAATTACCATAGTAACGCCTGCCACCACAACGGGTGTCCTTGTGTCCTGCATGGAGTAGAACGTCGCGGATATGACCCTGACTCCCACCATGGCCCATATTCCGACAGAATAGAACATAAGGGCATCAGCAGTGCCGAGGGTTGCCGCGGCGCCGAATTTTCCCCGCTGATAAAGAGTGGACACAATGGGAAACCGCAAAGCTATAAGCCCTATCATCGCAGGCACTGTAATAAAAAACAGAAGGCGCAGGGCAAATGAGAAGTCCTCCTTAAGTTTGCCTCTCTCGCCTTTCACCGAATGCTCCGAAAGTGCCGGCAGAACTGCCATGCCCATAGCGACGCCGAAAATGCCGATCGGGAAATGGATCAATCTCATAGCATAATACAAATATGTAATACTGCCCTCCGGAAGATTTGAGGCAAGTATTGTGCTTATAAAAATATTGATCTGCGTGATCGCGAGTCCGGCTGTAATAGGAATAACAAGCCGCCCGATTTTCTTCAGGCCCGGATGCCAAAAAACATGGTCCCTGGAGCTGGGCAATAATGTGTAACGCTGTCTGAAAAAAGAAGGGAGCTGAAATGCAAATTGTATCAGGCCGCCTGCCACAAACCCTATCGCCACCGCTACTATAGGGTTTTCCAATCGGTCGGCCAGCATTATTATGCAGAGAATATTTGCCACATTAAGCATAGCAGGCGCCAGGGCCGGGACAAAGAAAACCCGCCGGGTGTTGAGCGCCCCCATAGTCAGTGAGGCAAGACTGATAAAAAACAGGAAGGGGAACATAATCCTCGTCAGAAAAATCGTTTCAGACAGCTTTTGCGGGTTCTTCAGGAAGCCGGGCGCGATTACCGCCACAATGGCCGGGGCCAGAATAACGCCGGCAAGGCATATGAGTCCGACAACGACAACAATGAAAAGAAAAGTTGAAGTGACGACTTTATTCGCCTCATCCTCTCCGTAGCTGGTCTGATATTCAGTGAGGACCGGGACAAATGCTGAAGATGTGGCCCCCTCTGCAAAGAGGTCTCTCAGCAGATTGGGAATTCTGGAAGCGACATAAAAGGCATCAGCCGTACCGGTCGCACCGAAATACCCTGCAACTATCATGTCCCTGATATAGCCGAGTATCCGGCTTATAAAAGTGGCAACAGACATCAGTCCAGCTGCCCTTGCTATCCTGCCTTTGGCGCTCATTTCTCTTTCCGTTATCCTTGCACGCTGACGGTATCAGACGGCTTAATTATATCATAGGGGCTGAAGTGCGCATCACATTTACATAGAATAATCACACTATTTTTATCTATAATTATAAATTGATTTTACACAGGACGAGGTGCCAAACAGAACGGTCATGAAAGATGAATCAAGAACAAAAAAACAGCTGGTCTGCGAATTGACGGAATTGCGCGACAAGCTTAGCGAACACGAAGCATTGTTAAGTGAGCGCCGGCGTCTGGAACGGGAATGTGAAACGGCATTACTCAAATACAGATGCCTCGCCAATGCGGTGGGAGAAATAACATTTGAACACGACGTTGCCGGGAACCACATAATCTGGTCAGGCATGGTCCGGGAAATTCTGGGTTACAGCGAAGATGAGATAGGCCATGATGTCAACAGCTGGGAGGGCAAAGTACACCCCGATGACATTCAAAGCGCCAATGCCGAATATGAAAGGGCTGCAAAGGAAAACCAGTTGTATGACATGGAATACCGTTTCAGACACAAGGACGGCCATTATATCTGGTTCAATGACCGCGGCAGTATGCAAGTCGATTCCGAAGGCAACATGCACGTAACAGGCGTTATGAAAAACATCACGGACCGGAAATCGGCCGAAGAGGCCATGAATACACTCTCAACAGCGGTCCAGCAATCTTCTGACTGGATACTGATAGCTGACAAGTCGGGGAAGATCGAGTATGTGAACGATGCTGTTGAGAATGTTACCGGGTATACGAGAGAAGAGATATTGGGCAACACCCCCAGGATACTAAAGTCGGGAAGACATGACAGGGATTTTTATAAAAAAATGTGGGACACCATACTCTCCGGCCAGACTTATACAGGAATACTGACCAACAGAAGGAAGAACGGAGAGCTTTTTGAAGTTTATCATACCATCTCACCGATTAAAGATAAAAGGGGCGCAATAACTCACTTTGTGGCTGCATCAAGAGATATTACACCGATCAGACGCCTGGAGGAGAGAATTAATTTTCTGGCCTTTTATGACGACCTGACGGGACTTCCAAACAGGGCCTTGTTCACGGACAGACTAAAACAGGCGATCGTCAGATCGGAGCAGGCTGAAAAGAGTTCCGGCGTATTTTTTATAGATATTGACCGCTTTCACATGATTAACGACACGAGGGGAGCGAGCTTTGGAGATGCTTTATTGAAACAAGTCGCCAGGAGGCTGTCGGCAGCCGTGCGGGAAGGAGATACTGTTGCACGTTTGGGAAGCGACGAGTATGCCATGGCACTTAATAACATCTCAAAATATGAAGATATTATCTATTTCCTTGAAGAATTAAGAGAAAGACTTTCCCAGCCCGTCAGAGCGGATGGAGAGGAAAGTCTGCTGACCTTCAGCATCGGCATCTCAGTTTATCCCGATGACGCCGGCGATGTCACCACTCTGATACAAAATGCGGACCTTGCCTGCCAGGAGGCAAAACAGCGGGGAGGCAACACTTACAGGTTTTTCACTTCCGGCATGAATACGGCGGCGTCGGAATTTATATCTATGGAGAAACGGCTTAAAGACGCCATTAAGAACAGAGAATTTATTCTGCATTATCAGCCTTACTGGGATTGCATGACAAAAAAGATGACAGGCATGGAGGCCCTTATCAGATGGAACAGCCGGGACCAGGGTTTGATTTCTCCTGGAAAATTCATCCCCGTGCTCGAAGAAACAGGCATGATAGTAGAGGTAGGAGAATGGGTATTCAGATCTGCAATAAGGCAAGTTAAAGAGTGGCAGGATAAGGGATATCCTGTTGTGCCGGTTTCGGTCAATCTTTCTATAGTCCAGTTCAGACAGAAAAATCTGGTCGGGATGATCAACAACATACTGGAAGAAACCGGCTTGGCCCCCCGTCTTCTGACAGCAGAGATTACGGAGAGCGGACTCATGGAGGACACTGAATTTGCCAGGACAGCGCTCAAGGAACTTCGGGACAGAGGAATCTCCATATCAATCGACGATTTTGGAACAGGGTACTCTTCTTTGAGCTATATAAAGAAATTGCCGGTTGATAATCTGAAAATTGACATGTCGTTCATTCATGAACTCGGCAAAGATCCTTATGCCAAAGCCATAGTATCGGCAATAATCACTATGGCGGCAGCACTTAATTTGCACACAATTGCCGAGGGTGTCGAAACCGAGGAACAATGGGAGGTCCTGAAGCAACTTAATTGCCAGACCACGCAGGGATACTACTTCGCCCGCCCGTTGCCGGCTGAGGATTTTGAAAAATTGCTGGCCAGGCAGGTAAACGTTCCTGATGCAGCTTTAGGTGCTACGGATTGATGTTCCTGTAGACGAACAACACAAAATCATAAAACATCCTATCATGCCGGAGCGAAAGAATGGGGGAGAGTTTTTCTGCGGCAAAGGCGAACACTTCTTCAGGAGAGGTGTAGTGCAGCTCAAAGTCTTTCTTAGGGTTATGGGCGGACAACGCGTTGAAAGCAAGCGCCCTGTGGCAACGCTTGAAAAGTCTGATAAGGGTGTTCTTAATTGTATCATCGAGCCCCTGCACTTTAAGGTTAAACACGCCGCAGAGAAAGATATAATCAAAATCCTCTTCAAGCTTATCTTCCTCTATGTCAAAGACCCTGAAATCGGCCCCTGGGAATTTGGTTTTTGCCAGAGCAATGAGCTTATCGTTAATATCAAATCCTGAATATTCGACGCTAATGCCCTTGTCGATCAAAAACTGGTAGAAATCCCCTTTACCGCATCCGTAATCGAGGACTTTACCGCCTTCGATATTGCCTATATCCAAAAGGCTTTCGTAGTGCATCCTCTGCCCAGTCGGCGACCATCTCAGCGCCTCCGGCCTATCGCCGTGAAGTGATAGTTGCGTATCGAAAAAAGATATTACAAAATCCTTTGCGAGGTCGTCCATTTCCAATTATAAACTATTAACGCCTGCTTGTTGACAATTAGGTCACGCGCAAATTAAGGTGTAGTAATGCATGCTCCTCAAACACACATAATCAGGAGATGAATAAGGAAAGCCTTCCATGAGAAAAACCGTCAGGTCGGGTGGGAAAAACAGTCAGGCGGCATCCCCAAAACACGCAGAAAAGACCGTTAACAGTCATCAACAGCACAGTTCCGCATGCACCAATAGAAATTGCAGGTTGAGGAAAGCCGGCTGCTCCGGATTCGAAGCATGCCCGGGCTATAAAGGCAGATAGCCGGCTGATACGAAAAAAAGGCAGGCCTTTCGACCCGCCCAATTTTCTTTCTTCTCGGATTCCGCTATTGTTTTACTACGTTGATAGCCTTTGGTCCTTTGGGTCCCTTCTCGACATCGAAAGACACCTTATCACCCTCAGCAAGAGATTTGAAACCTTCTCCCATAATAGAGGTGTGATGGACAAAAACATCGCTTCCATCCTCGGCCGTAATAAATCCGAATCCCTTTGAGTCATTGAACCACTTTACTGTTCCCTTCATAGTACTATGTTCTCCTTATGATGTGAAATAAAAAAACACAAAGACAAAATGTCCGTGGTCTCCTGCGTTCAAAATCTATGCACAAAATTCATATACCCCTTTTACTTTAATAGCATTAATAACGGAAAAAAGCAACATTATTATATATTATGCTCTAAATGGAAGCAATAATGCATTCTTTTTTTGGCTGCGCGTACGTGACAATCGGACCCAATCCGCTTATAATAAATATTAGATGAATAAATAAGTGTCGACTTCTGTTTTAAACTGATAATGAAGATCTTTAAAATTCCTTTCAAAGAGGAGGCGTTATGGGATCATTCAAAGACAAAACAGAACGTTTTCTTGTTATCGACCACAGCGAAGATTATTCTTTTGTCGCCTGCCAGAGCGGGGAGGAAGTCGGTTCCCTTATAAGGTCCAGGAATTTAAAACCTGACTCTGTTTGGGTCCTGAACCTCGCGGACTGTATCATATTTCAAAAACGTCTGGCTTTCGGCCAGGACCATCAATTCGAAAACTTGGCCAAGCATTCTAGCAAGGGCAATACCTGAGAAGTATGCGGGAACACACAGAAGACCTTGTTGTTGCAGTCGGCAGCAACCGTAAGCCTCGGGATACGGAGAGGCAGGAAGGATTACAGTTTATGGAATACTGAGTTGGGTGACATAGGAAGAATCAATTTCAGAGATATCCCTCTGTTAAAAGAACTGGATAAGATCGATCTCGTGAAGCTGATCCCCCATTTCGAGTTGCTGGAGTATCAGGCCGGCGCAACATTGTTCAGGCAGGGGGACACAGGCGATGCCTTATTCATCATTGTCAAAGGGAGCGCATCGGTAGTTGTCTCTAACCATTCAGGACGGGCCAAGATAGCAAACCTGGGCCCGAATGACGTTATCGGAGAAATGGCCCTTCTGACCGGTGAGCCGAGGTCTGCTGATGTCGAGGCACTCACTGACCTTGCGGTTTTAAGGCTGAAAAAGATAAGCTTTGACAGTCTTGCCGGAGAAAGCATTTCCTTTTCCCGGCATTTGAATAAAATCCTTGCGAGAAAGCTCTACAAGTCCGACATCCCGCCGCTCAGTGAAGAAACAATTACTTCACCCTTGAAGGAAAACAGCCACTTATTAGTAAGAGTTTGCCAGTGGACCCTGATATTCATAATTCCTGCGTTTATCGTTCTATACGGACGCGAGATGGGCCTTGAAAACAGACCCTCATATTTTCTGGCAATTCTTACTGCTATGGTGCTGATGTGGATTTTCAAGCTTGTTGATGAATATGTGCCTGGTCTGTTCGTTCTGTCTGTAACTCTAGCCATGGGATTGGCCCCCACCTCTCTCGTACTCTCCGGTTTCGCTTCTGACGGCTTTTTCATGGCCCTGAGCTTTCTGGGTCTGGGTACGGTAATACTCATATCAGGCCTTAGTTACAGAGTACTCCTTCAACTTTTGTTTCGCCTGCCTAATACGCAGTTCTGGCATAATGTGGGACTGCTTCTTACGGGATTTTTCCTTACCCCTCTGATACCCTCCGCCAACGGCAGAATGGCGTTGGTAAGTCCTTTTGCCGAGGACATGGCTGATATCCTTCACCTCAAATCTCAAGGCGCTGCTTCAACGAGGATCGCGCTTTCGGCATTTACCGGCGCCAGCTTATTGTCCGGTGTGTTTCTGAGCAGCAAGTCGGTAAATTTTATTATTCTGGGCCTGCTGCCCCGGCATATGCAGGACAAGTTTCAATGGGCGGATTGGACCCTGGCAGCCTGGGTGACTGGAGTCTTGATGCTAATCATGTATGTTATAGGCGTTCACTTTGTATTCCATAATCAGGAAATCCCGCGGTTTTCGAAGGAACATATGGCCGCACAAATGGAACTGCTGGGCAAAGCAGGCTTGAAAGAATGGGGGGCGATTGTTGCAGTAGCTGTTTTCGTGGTCGGAATTGTGACTTTGCCTTTACACAAAATCCAGGTCTCCTGGCTGTCGCTTGCGATACTTTGCGGCTTACTGTTTTCAGGATCACTTAATAAGAAAGAATTCAGAGAAAGGATCGACTGGCCATTCCTCCTCTACCTGGCAGAGTTAGTCGGCATCATAAGGGTGTTCGATTATCTGGGACTGGACCAATGGGTAGGCTCCGGGCTTTCCCACATAGGCGTCGATAAAATCATGAGCGGCAATTTTACCTTATTTATAACATTCATCTTCATTGCAATCTTCTTCATCAGACTCGCGGTTCCGATCAGCGCCACCATTGTCATTCTGGCAGCCCTGTTTATGCCCCTTGCCGAACGACATGGAATCAATCCCTGGATTATCGGGTTTGTCATACTCGTCCTCGGCGAAATTTGGGTCTTTCCTTACCAATGCTCCTATTACCTGCAGTTGCAGGAAATGAACCTAAAGAAACAATTATATAATGAGAATGCCTTTCTGAAATTCAACATGTTGATGAACTTTGTGAGAATTGCGGCAATTTATTTATCAATTCCGTACTGGAAAATGATAGGTCTGTTATGAGGCGTACACAAGACAATCAGACTTTTTGGGCGGACCGCGCGTGGCGTATGAATTCGATTATTCCCGGCATGACCGAGATGCCGATGATCGCCAATATGACAAAAGAGAAGTTTTTCTTCACAAGTGGAATATTTCCGAAGAAATAGCCTGCAAAGACGCATAATGAGACCCATGCCGTACCTCCGAAAATATCGTAGCTGATAAAGCGGGTGTAAGTCATCCTGCCGATGCCGGCCACAAAAGGGGCAAAAGTGCGCACTATCGGGATAAAGCGGGCGATGATTATTGTCTTTCCTCCATATTTTTCGTAGAACTGGTGAGTACGTTCCAGGTGCTTCCTGTTCAGGAAGCGCACATCTTCCCGGTGGAACACCTTGGGGCCGACACAATATCCTATCCAGTAATTAGTAGTATTGCCGGCCATAGCAGCGAATACGAGAAGCCCGTACAACAGCGAGACATCCAACGAACCCAGCGCCGCGAATGTTCCAGCAGCAAAGAGCAGCGAATCACCCGGCAGGAACGGAGTGACCACTAAGCCTGTCTCACAGAAGACAATGAGAGAAAGGATAATATACGTGGCAGGGCCGTACTGATGGATTATAAGACTGAGATGCTTGTCGAGGTGCATAAAAACAGAAATAAGACTGCCGATAAGTTCCATCTTGTGTCCTTTATAATTTTGCGGTAAATATTCTTTCGATACCCGCAAAGTCTTTTATGAAATCGTACTGTTTAAAACCCGTAAGCTGCGCCAGTTCGCGAATTGCATCAGCCTGGCCGAATCCTGCTTCCAGTATTATTATACCGTCTTCTCTCAGATATGCCGGCGCCTCTCGGAAAATTCTCTTGTAGAAGTCGAGGCCGTCCACACCTCCGTCGAGAGCTGCAAAAGGCTCGTGGTCTCTCACCTCTTTCTGAAGAGTTTCTATCTCATCGCGAACGACATAGGGCGGATTGGAAACAACGCAGTCAAAACTCATGCCGTTGACAGGGTCCCAAAGGTCGCCCCTTCTGAACTCGGCATTATGTATATTATTAGCCGCGGCATTCCGCGTCGCATACTCCAGGGCATGCTCGGAAGCATCGACACCGTATACAGTCGCATCAGGGAAATGCCGGGCCAACGCGAGAGCTATACATCCGCTTCCGGTGCAAAGATCGAGGATTGTTAACGGTCCTGTTCCCTTTTGCCTTATAAGACGAATCGCTTCTTCCACCAGCAACTCTGTCTCGGGCCGCGGGATGAGCACTCCGCTGCCGACATTGATCTTAAGCCCGCAAAACAATACATGGCCCGTAAGATATTGCAGCGGCTCACCCCGGGTGCGCCGCTCAGCAAGCCCATCAATATATTTTGCCCTGTCCTCAGGCATATCGACATCCCCTGCGTAAAGAGTGGCCCTGTCAATCTCCAGCAGTCCGGTCACAAGCATTTCTGCTTCACGCCCAGGCTCCTCAATGCCGCTCCGCCTGAAAACTTCGGTGACATCTTTCACTTTAGAAAGCACATTCATGTCATCAACACAAACGGTTTTGTAAAAAGCTCATAGGTCCTTTAGATATTCCGCCTGATAATGTGTATTCAGGGCATCGATAAGTTCGTCCATCGCCCCCTCAAGCACGGAGTCCAGCTTGTGAAGGGTCAATCCTATGCGGTGATCGGTCACCCTGTTCTGGGGATAGTTATAAGTCCTGATGCGCTCGCTCCTGTCGCCGCTGCCCACCTGCGTCTTTCTGTCAGCGGCCCTGTCCCTGTCCTTCTTCTCTATTTCCAGCTCAAGCAGTCTGGACCGAAGCACCTTCAGGGCCTTTTCACGGTTCTTCAACTGCGAACGCTCATCCTGGCACTGCACTACCAGCCCGGTAGGTGTGTGCGTAATCCTCACGGCAGAATACGTGGTATTCACGCTCTGTCCTCCTGCTCCGGAAGAGCAGAAGGTATCTATCCTCAGATCATTGGCGTCAATCTTGATGTCCACCTCTTCAGCTTCAGGCAGCACAGCCACTGTCGCGGCAGAGGTATGTATCCTTCCCGAGGTCTCGGTTACCGGCACTCTCTGCACCCTGTGCACGCCGCTCTCGAACTTCAGCTTACTGTATGCGCCCTTGCCTGTGATGTTTGCAATAATCTCCTTAAGGCCGCCCAAGCCGGTCGGGCTGGAATCAATGACTTCAATTTTCCATTTGCGCGATTCGGCATATTTTGAATACATTCTGAAGAGACTTGCTCCGAACAGGGCCGCCTCTTCACCGCCTGTCCCGGCCCTGATCTCAAGGATAACGTTCTTTTCATCTCTCGGGTCTTTAGGCAGCAGCATAAGCTTCAGCTCGCTCTCCAGTATCGGTTTCCTCTTCTTCAGGTCCTCAAGCTCCTGCTGCGCAAGTTCCTTTATCTCCCCGTCGCCCGACCGGAGCATTTCTTCGACGCCTTCCATGTCGGAAAGCAGCTTCTTGTACTCCCTTATCTTTTCTACAATAGGTATAAGGTCCGACTGCTCCTTGGAATACTTCATGTAAGCCTGCGTATTCGACAGCACTTCCGGATCGGCCAGGGCCCTGGTTATATCAGTGTGCTTTTCCTCTATAGAGAGCAGCTTTTCTAACATTTGTTGCACGCCTCCGTCTTGCTTCCTTCCATGTTCAAGACATCCTGCATGGCGGCAAGGGCCACCTCTATCTGAGACTCGTCAGGCTCCCTGACTGTCATGCGCTGAAGCAAGAGCCCCGGCAGCACCATCGCTGCTATAAAAGGATTGTCTTTCATCTTTGCAGAGAACTTCAGCATCTCATATGATATTCCGGCAATCAGCGGAATGAGGATAAGACGGGACGCAGCCTTAGCGGCAAGAGACCACTCCTGGGGTATAAAAGAAAAGATCAGTATGCTTATGACCATTACTATCAAAAGGAAACTTGTTCCGCACCTGGGATGGTAGGGCTTATACTTCTTCGCATTCTCAACAGTAAGCGGCTCGCCCGCCTCATAAGCATAGATCACTTTGTGCTCTGCCCCGTGGTATTCATAAACGCGCCGCATCTCCTTCCATAATCCAATTGCAAAGACATAGAAAAGAAATATCGCAACACGGATTATCCCATCCGCGAGGTTGAAAAGCAGAGAGCTTTGGGCGACGCTGTGCATAAAGTTACCCAACATCTTGGTCAACAGCAGCGGCATAGCTATGAAAAGCACTGCAGCAAGCACTACAGCGGCAGTCAGTGAAAGGCCAAGGCTCCAGGGGCTAAACGGTTCTGCCTGCTCGTCTTCCTGGTAGGCCACGTTGCCAGAAAACTCGAGCGCCCTGATGCCGATATGCAAGGCCTGGAAAAGGGCAACCGACCCTCTTACTACAGGCAGTTTCAGTAAACCGGCCATTGGGCCTGTCTTCTCCCGCTTAAGGCTAATATCGCCTTTCGGCCCCCTGACCGCGACACTCCACCCGGCAGGAGATTTCATCATTACACCCTCAATTACGGCCTGTCCCCCGATATTTTTCATTCAACTCTCCATAGAAATGGGGACAGCTCCCATTTAATCGGCTCCGATTAAATGGGAGCTGTCCCCATTATTTAACTCAGTTACTTCTTTGCGTATTTTTTCTTGAATTTCTCTACTCTTCCCTCGGCATCTATAAGCTTTTGCTTTCCTGTAAAGAAAGGATGGCACTTGGAGCAAATGTCGAGACGAATAGATTCGAGCGTAGACCTCGTATCAAAGGTCTCGCCGCATGCGCAGACCACCTTTGCCTCTTTATATTTCGGGTGAATACCTTCTTTCATATATATGACCTCCTCTCATCTGAATTAGGACTTTTATTTTAATACAGATACTACGTGTTTATCAAGTAGCGGCCTGTTTTAAAAGAAAAAAAGGCCGACAGATAAGTTCTGCCGGCCTTTTTGGAAAAAACAATCTTAAGTTACTTTATCAAAGGAACAATAAGAAGCGCAACAATATTGATGACCTTGATCATCGGGTTAATTGCCGGGCCTGCGGTGTCCTTGTAAGGGTCGCCGACAGTGTCGCCCGTTACGGATGCCTTATGGCCATCGCTGCCCTTCTTGTGCAAGACGCCTTTATCATCGGTAACGCCGTCCTCAAAGGACTTCTTGGCGTTGTCCCATGCGCCACCGCCGCTGGTCATAGCTATGGCCTGGAAGAGCCCTGTCAGGATGCTACCGATAAGAACGCCGCCGAGGGCCTCTTTACCGAGAAAAACTCCGACAACAATAGGAACGACCACTGGAATAAGAGCTGGCACCATCATCTGCTTGATAGCGCCTTTTGTGACTATATCAACGCACTTTCCGTATTCCGGCTTGGCTTTGTATTCCATAATGCCGGGAATCTCCCTGAACTGTCTTCTGACTTCCTCGACAATGCTGCCTGCAGCCTTTCCAACAGCCTCCATAAGGAGCGAACCGAAATAATAAGGGAGCAGACCGCCGATGAAGAGACCAGCCAGAACCATAGGGTTTGAAAGGTCAAAATAAAGTTGCGTGCTGAAGGACCTTGAGTACTCCGCAAAGAGGACCAAAGCAGCAAGAGCTGCCGAACCGATTGCATAACCCTTTGTAACGGCCTTTGTCGTATTACCCACAGCATCAAGCGGGTCCGTTATGCTGCGAATCGCCTCAGGAAGTTCCGCCATCTCGGCAATACCGCCTGCATTATCCGTAATAGGACCATAAGAGTCAATCGCGACGACTATGCCTGTCATTGAAAGCATCGAAACTGCCGACAACGCGATAGCAAAAAGTCCGCCGGACATATCGCCCGCAAATCCGCCGCCCAGCCAATAAGCGCCCAGGATCGAGCCGACGATAACCAAAACAGGTGCTCCGGTTGATTTCATGCTGACCGCAAGCCCTGCGATTACATTTGTGCCATGGCCGGTGAGACTGGCCTTTGCGATGTGTTGAACGGGCCCGTATTCCTTTGCCGTAAAATATTCAGTTATGGCCACAATAAGACCGGTCAGTAACAGACCGATGACAGCCATCAGAAAAACATTCATCTGGGTAAATGAGGGGTGCGCGCCCAGTGAAGCGATAGCTGATTCGCCCTTCAGGAATTCTCCGGTAACGATATAAAAGGTTACTGCTGCCAGAATGCCTGAAACAGCCAGCCCTTTGTAGAGGGCGCCCATTATGTACTGGCTCTTACCGAGCCTTACCGCAAAGGTCCCGATAATGGAAGCGATGATGGATATGCCGCCGAGGAGCATCGGAAATTCAACCCATGCGCTGTCGGCCCCAAAAACTGTCTTTGCCAGAAGCATAGCTGCAACAAGTGTAACCGTATATGTTTCATAAAGGTCTGCCGCCATACCTGCACAGTCACCGACATTATCACCCACGTTATCAGCGATAACAGCCGGGTTTCTTGGGTCGTCCTCAGGTATGCCTGCCTCAACTTTACCGACAAGGTCCGCTCCTACATCAGCAGCCTTTGTGTAAATGCCTCCGGCTATACGGGCAAATACGCTCATAAGCGAGCAGCCAAAACCAAGGCCTACCAAAGCATGGAAGGCCATCTCAGGGTCAGCCTGTTTTGCAATTGTGTAGAACCCGGCAAGACCTATAATACCGAGACCGACAACCATAACGCCTGTAACCGAGCCGCCCTTGAAAGCAAGGCCGAGTGCGGATTGAAGCCCCTTGTAAGCGGCCTGTGTCGTGCGGACATTGGCCCTTACTGTGACCCACATGCCGACAAAACCTGCCAGCGCGGAACCCACGGTGCCGACAATGAAACCGACACTGGTCCATACGCCGAGTCCGGCGACGGCAATTAAAATAACGAGAAGAACTGCAACTATCGCAACTGTTTTATACTCGCGGGCCAGAAACGCATAAGCCCCCTCTTTGACCGCGTTGGATATCTCCTGCATCTTGGCACTACCAGCGTCCTGCTTCGATACCCACATGGCGGTCATCACAGCGTATATTACGCCCAATACGCCGCAGCCTAAAGCAAAAAGTATTGTTGGACTCATCTACTCTCTCCTTATTAATGAATTTTATAGCATCATTAAATTAGCATATTGCTAAACTTTTTTAAAACCCCTAAAAATGACCTGAATATAGTGTGTCTTATACTCATCAAGAATGTGCCGGCCCCACAATGCATCTTCTTATTAGCGATCACCCCCCCTTTGTGGTCCATGTGACTCCGGAAGAATGCCCGGGCAAAGCCGCAGCTGTAAATATATCCTTAATGAAATGGCCTGACTCTTTGCAACTCTACAGATGGGCAAAGAGATCAGGAACGAAGCATATAGTCTTTCAGATAATGGACCTCGGCCTCAAGGTTCCCCACATGGTATTTCACCACGTCACGTATCGAGACGAGCCCGACCATTTTCCCATGATCAATGACAGGGAGATGCCTTATCCTCTCATGCGTCATAATCGTCATGACGTATTCAAGAGTGTCACCGGGTTCAACGATACGGATGCTCTTGCTCATGACATCCTTCAGAACAACTTTATCGAAAGAGCCGTTTTCCACCCAGCACTTGATAACATCACGCTCGGTGAACATTCCGACAAAGCTTCCATCGTCCATTATGAGTATGGCCCCAATGTGCCTTTCGGCCATTTTCCGGACTGCGGCATCAACTGTTGAGTTGCTGTCGAGCGCTATCACTTCGAGTCCTTTGTCCTTCAGAATGTCACCGACTTTAACAGCCATATCTATTAGACCTCCCTATCGCTATGTCTGGCAAAAACCATTGCAGCCGCCCGGTAAACCATGTGGGCCATTTTTGAAAACGGCGCATAAGCAAAAAGAAAGAATATGAAAACCAGATGAATAAAATAAACAGGGTAAGCAAGAACAGCTATGTCGGCAAGTCTCAGGACCTCTGACAATATGCCCGTGGCCACTATGACAAAGATGACTGAAATGAAAAGCCAGTCGTAATAACTGCCCTTTCCCGCCTTCTCTGCATTCTTCATACGATTAAGGGTCACAAGAGTAATTCCTATGAGCAGGGTGAGCGCGCTTGCGTTGCCCAGGATCTTCATCGGGTCATACAATGGATATGGAGACTCTCCGAAATGAAACAGAGAGAAAGCCGTTATGCCCAGGAATTCATTTCCGTAAAGGTAAATTATGGCCCATGTAGTAGTGATCGCGAGACCGGCAAACGCATAAAACACGAGCAAGTGGGCTGTAGAGCGGTCCTTCGTCACATTGCACTTCTGGAACCTCTTATGCGTTAAAATCTCGATGATGGTGGCCGTTACGCTGCCGATGAGATTTCCCTTCAACTGAGCGCCCGCGCCGCTGCCATCTAACTGGGCACTCATGGCTGACCAATACTTTTTTATTCCGACAACGAAGCAAGCCAGAGCAAAAAGCGCGGCGAGTCCGAAGGTGACATCGATCTGCGGGAATACCGGCATAAACTTGGCATACACTATGCCGCCGTCTTCACCCCTCGGAATCTGTGAAAAATCCAGGTAACCTTTAGGGACTATATACGAGAGGAATAAAAGTACAGGTATCGCAAAAAGCACCAGAAGGTATTTGGGGTCCCCCGCCATCTTTGCAAATGGCGTAGGAGAATACTCGCTGATAGTCATCTTCCTGATGGCGCCGAGCACTTCTCCGGGCTTTGCGCCCCTGGGGCAGTAAGCGGTGCAATCGCTGCACTGATGGCAGAGCCACACATCGGGGTTGCCTATAAGTTTGTCTTTCATTCCCCACTGAGCGTACAGCATCTCTTTTCTCGGGAAAGGCTTTTCGTCAGGTGTCACATTGCATACCACAGTACAGGTGGAGCACTGGTAGCACTTCTTCAGCGACTCGCCCCCGGAGGCAATGATGTCGTTGACGAAATTCAGGTCCGGCTTTATTATTTGTTCCATTGGATGTCCCTCCTAAAATCAAATGGGAAACTCATATCTTATTTATTAAAATCCTTTAAACGGATTAGGGCCTATTTCCTTGACCCTCTCGACAAACTTCTGAATGATGGCCGGTATATTGTTATACTCGTCAATAGCGACCTGGATCAGCCCGACACGCTCGGCTTCAAGCTGCAGCCTGTCGAGTGTCTCCTGCACCTTGCCCAGACGGTAATCAGCTAGTTCGCTGCCCTTGGCAAAGTGACACTGGTAATTTTCGCCGAACTTGCAGCCCAGCAGAAGCATGCCGTCAATTCCCCGTGAGAAAGCATCGGCTATCCAGACGAGGTTTGTAGAACCAAGGCACCTGAGCTGTATGATCCTCACCGCAGGGTCGATCTTGGCATGCTTTAAAGCGGCTGTATCTATAGCCGGATAGGCGTCATTCTCGCAAGCCAGGACTATGATACGCGGCTTGTCTTCGTCATCAGGCACCGAGACATTCTTCATCATGGAGCCTATCATGTCGACATGATAATCCTTGAACGAGACTATGCGCTCCGGACATGCTCCCATGCAGGTCGCACACCGTCTGCAGCGCCCGGGCTTGTAGAAAGGCGTTCCCTTTTCATCCTCGTCAATCGCGCCAAAAGGACATTCCTCCGTACAACGTTTGCACGACGTACAGCGCTGCATGAACGGATCAGGCCAGGTAACGTCCCAAGCGCGTGGATGCACCGCTACTCCTTTTGCAACATGCTCCGCCGCCTGTATCGCCTTTAGCGCCGCGCCTGTCGCATCTTCCTGGGCATCTGACATGCTCATAGGCTGGCGTATGCAACCCGCAGCGTATACTCCGGTCCTCCTGGTTTCATATTGGAAGCAGATGAAATTGGAATCTGCAAACCCGTCAAACAGCTCCAGGTCTGGAAGGCCCGGTCCCTGGCGGTATTTAAGATTGAGTATCGGATCATCAACAGTCGCAGGGACAACGCCGGTTGCGAGGACTACAAGATCGGCCTCTACCTTTACCTTCTCTCCCAGCAGACTGTTTTCCATTTCCACAAACAGGCTTCCGTTGCCGGACTGGGTAACGGCGGTCACATCACCCTTTGTCAGCATAACGCCCGGATCATTCTGTGCTGCCTTATAGTAATATTCAAGATTGCCGGGCGTCCTTATGTCCTTATAAAGGATCATGGCGGTAGCATCCGGATTCTGCCTCACATACTGGGCCTGTTTCAGCGAAGTGGTACAGCACATAGCGGAGCAATACGACAGATGATTGGGGTCTCTCTGGCCTGCACACTGTATGAATGCTACGCGTGTAGCATCTTTTCCATCAGAAGGCCTCTTGATAATCCCGTTTCGGGCAAGGTCCTCAAATTCGATGTTGGTTACGACATCCTTTGATTTTCCATAGCCGAGGTGCTCCAGCTTGTTCGCATCATAAGGCCTCCAGCCTGCGGCAAGGATAATTGAACCGATCTTGACCACTTCGGAGTTCCCATTGGAGGCAATCGTAACATCAAATTGGCCTGGCTGCCCTTCGGTCTTCTCCACCTTGGCGGACTTAAAGACCTTTATATTGGGATTGCCCTCAACCTCTTTGATTGTCTTATCAATGTCAGTATCTACTATCAGCGGCTTCTTATACTCGCCTGCGGCAGCAGGCACTTTCTTATAAAGTTTATTTACAAAACCGCCGAGCCTGTCTTCCTTCTCCACCAGTACAACCTGGTAGCCTGACTGGGCCGACTGGAGAGCGGCAGTCATTCCTGCAATGCCGCCGCCGATGACGAGTATCGTCTTGTCCGTCTCCATCACGTACGGCTCAGGGATATCGCCTTTCTGGGCCTTTATAACACCCATTTTTATATAGTCTTCTGCCGCAAGCTGTGCTTCGTCAGACTTTGGCTCCTGGCTCCAAACAGCCAGTTCTCTTAATGACACCCTTTCGACGAGGGAGCCGGGGAAATCAAATTCCTCGTACTTGACCCGCGACGAACAAGCTGCGATGACCGCGGTGTTTACTCCCTCATTTTTTATGTCACTATTTATCAGTTCCAGGCCCTCTTTTGCGCATAACGCAAAGTGCGACTTGACGAACGGGACCTTCAGGGCGTTCTTTGCAATGTTGACGCACTTTTAAACATTGATCGAATCTCCAATCGAACATCCCGTGCATATATATAAACCTATTTTCTTATCCATGGTCAGATTACCTCCCCAATCCTGTCTTGATGGCCTTCAGTACAGCGCTTGTGGCGTCCTGTCCTGAACGTGCGACATCCATGGGGTTCCTTCCGCATCCTGCAGCAATCACCCCTTGATTCGACAGTGCAAAACCTTCTTCGGTGTAATTAACTCCGTTTATTTTCTGCGCGGCCCCTGCCGGCTGCATGCCGGTTGCCAGCACTACCATATCGGCACGCACTTTCACCTTTTTGCCGGTCTGCATATCTTCCGCCTCTACTATCACATCGTCGGAGCCTTCAGCCTGAACGATCTTCGCGACCTTCCCCTTTGTAAAGGAAACGTTGGGATCATCCTTTACCTTCCAGTAAAATTTCTCATACCTTCCAGGGGTCCTGATGTCGATATAGAATATGTGCGCCTTGGATTCAGGATTTTGCTCCCTTATATAGGTGGTCTGTTTCAGAGAAGCCAGGCAGCATATATAAGAACAGAACGGCAGGTGGTTTTCGTCCCTGCTGCCGGCGCACTGCACAAACACTATGTTCTCGACCGGCTTTCCGTCCGATGGCCTTACTATCTTGCCGCCGGTAGGTCCTGAAGGAGAGGCCAGCCGTTCCATCATCATATTGGTAATTACATTCTTAACTGAACCGTAACTCAGGGTATCGATCTTTTTCGCATCGTAAGGGTTCCACCCTGTGGCTACCACTATGGAACTGACTTTGAATGTAACAGATTCCTGTTTCATGTTAAGGTCTATAGCTTCATACTTGCAGGCATTCTGACATGCCTTTCCGCAATCCGCTTTGCAGTGGGCGGAGTCAATCACATATTTCTGCGGAAACGCCTGGTTGAACGGGAGATACGCGGCCTTGGTAGTATCCATGCCGAGATTATACTCATTGGGCCTTTCCGCCGGACATGCCTCCGAGCAGGCATTGCATGCAACGCAATTGTCGTTTACGAAGCGGGGAGCAAGCTTCACTGCCACAGTATAATCTCCGGGCCCCCCTGATACGTTCTCAACCTCCGCCATTGTATAGACGCTGATAAGAGGACTGTTCTTCAGTCTCTTGAAGTTGAGTTCGAGACCGCAGATCGGAGGGCACAACTTAGGGAAATACTTATTAAGCTGCGCAACTCTGCCGCCAAGATATGGGTTCTTCTCTATCACGATAACTTCGGCACCGGTTTCCGCCGCATCAACCGCGGTGGTCAGGCCGCTGAAGCCGCCGCCAATCACCAGTATGCGATTGGGCTGTTTATTACTTTGCTCTGACATGCTGCTCCTCCTTGCTTATAATTAATAGCTCATGGCTCATAGCTCCTCAGCCTGCCGTTTTCAGAAGCAATGAGCTATTAACTATGAGCTAAAAAGGGAGGGGCATCGCAGCCCCTCCCTCTTGGGTCGCTTAATCGGCTACGAGTTGAACATACGGGACCTTTTTCAGTTCCCAGGTATTGTTCTCTGCATCGTATTTTGAATTGACAAAACACTTCCAGTCCTTGTCGTTGATAGGAAGGAAGTCGCCTCTATAGTAGTATCCAGGATACCTCGTCTCCTCTCTGAAGAGGATGTGACGGGCATGGGCCTCAACAGAAAGAATTCTGTGGAAGTTTTCCCAGCATCTCATGAGTTCGTGAAGATTGCTTGCAGCCATCTTCTGTGCGTCCTCTTTCAGCATCGTGAGCAGCTTCAAGCCCTCATCCAGCATGGTCTTTGAGGTCATATACCATGTGGAGATTCCGCCAAAGTACTCGTCAGCGATCTTCTGGAGCCTTGTCTGAAGCATCTTCGGCCTGATGTAGTTTGGGTTGATGGCCGGATCAGTCGAGAAGGTCTTGTACTTCTCAAACGTCTCGAACGGCATGTAGAGTTCGCCTGCGATCTCGTCCGCAGATGCCTTGATTGTCGGCTTGTAATCAGGATGATCGAGGATGAATGCGAGAGCTGACTTTGCCGCAATCCTGCCCTCGGCGTGTGAGCCTGAAGAGAATTTGTGGCCTGAAGCGCCGCAGATGTCACCTGCCATAAAGAGTCCCGGCACTGTAGACATTCTGTTATAGCCCCAGTGATAGTGGTCAGGTGCGCCTATGTCCTCAGGACCGCTGCACCAGAACCCTGCGCAGCCTGCATGAGAGCCAAGGAGATAAGGCTCTGTAGGCATAATTTCGGACGGCTCCTTGTTAGGCTCGACGTTTTTGCAAGCCCAGAGGCCTGCCTGACCGATGGCCATATCAAGGAAGTCTTCCCATGCCTCTGCTTCGAGGTGCTTGATCCTCTTAGCATCCATGGTCTTTGCAAGCTCTGCCATGGCTGTATGGGTATTCATGAGGATTGGACCTTTTCCGAGCTTCATGTCAACCATCATCATATGGTTTCTGATACAGGTGCCGAGCTTTTCAGCATAAGGGCTGTAAAGCTTCTTTGTTTCCTCAAGATGTGTTACGCAATAATCTTCTCCGAGTGAGTTGGTCGCCTTTGCCTTGAAGAAAAGGAACCATGCGCCGACAGGACCATAACCGTCCTTAAAACGGGCTGGTACGAACCTGTTCTCCATCATGGTAAGCTCTGCGCCGGCCTGCATGCCGAGAGCATAGCCTGAACCGGAGTTCCATACCGGATACCACGCCCTGCCCTGGCCTTCCTGTGTCGACCTCGGCCTGAATACGTTAACCGCTCCGCCGGAGGCATTGATGATCGCCTTTGCCTTGAAGAGATATATCTTATTTTCTCTTACGCTGAAGCCTGCTGCTGCTGCCACTCTCTTCGGATCGTTAGCATCGTGATAGAGCTTCACGATGAAAACTCTCTCGTAGTGGTTCTGCGCAACGCCGGTTGCCAGCCTGTTGTGTTCAAGCGCTTTTTTCGCAGCCTCGGCAACGATGACTTTATATGATTCACCGTTGATCATGATCTGCCACTTACCGGACCTTACAGGAACGCCGCCGTCTTTCAGCATCGCCTTACCCTGGTCCCTGGCCTGGAAGCCGTCAAGGGAGAATCCGTCATCAGCTTTTTTCCAGATGGGAAGTCCCCACTCTTCAAAAAGATGAACGGAGTCATCAACGTGTCTGCCAAGGTCATACACAAGGTCTTCCCTGATGATACCCATCAAGTCGCCCCTTACCATCTTTACATAATCTTTAGGGTCGTTATCGCCCATGTAAGTATTGATGGCGGAGAGGCCCATTGCAACAGCGCCGCTTCTGTCTGTTGCTGCTTTATCGACCATTGTAATCTTTATCTTCTTCGGTGTTCCCCAGCGGGCAGCCTCGAATGCCGCTCCGCAGCAGGCCATACCGCCACCGATGAGAAGGAGGTCTGTCTCCACCTCAACGATCTCGGGCTTCTGACAATATGAAAACGTACAGGTTTCTTTTTCCATGTATCAATCCCTCCTTATTTCAACGTGGGCATTGCTTTGCCCGCGCCCTGATGTGTGAAGTAACCAGGCTGCTTGATTTTTGAGATATCAGGCTCCGGCTTGCCGCCATAGATATCGATACCACCTTCCGTCGTTGTCCTGATAGGGAACTTAAACCTCTTGAGTGAACCGTTTCTGAATTTGATCGTCCACATGATCGAATCAGTACCTCTCATGGGGATAACATTGCCGCCCAGCGGTGCGAAGTCCTGATAAGCCCTTACTTCTATCGCCTGCTGAGGACAGATCTTTACGCAGTTGTAGCACTCCCAGCACTGCTCAGGCTCCTGGTTGAAAGCCTTCATGATGTCCCTGTTAAGGGTCATAAGGTCATTAGGACAGATGTACTTACATGCTGTCTTGTCCTGAGCCTTGCAGCCGTCACATTTTTCCGCAATTACGAAACTCGGCATAACTCTAACCTCCGTTGTTTAATGTTGATTAAGATATCAATCAACGGCACTGCATAAGCGTGCCGCTCTACCCGAAAACTCTGTGCACCCCCTTTCATTTCATTAAAATCGGACATTGCCTTTACCTTAAATTTATGCGCCTTCAGAATATTTGTGTGTCTTTATTTCTACCTTTTCGGTCAATCCTTCGTAATATGCTCTGAGAATCTTGAGCACTTCAGGCCTGCTGAAGTGGTCAGGGACGTCCGAACCCTCGGAAAGCATCTTCCTGAGTTTTGTGCCGCTCAGGATCAGGCGGTCTTCTTTGCCGTGCGGGCAGGTCCTCATGGAGGCCATGCCGTCGCATCTCGTGCAGTAGAAGGTCCAGTCTATCTTGAGGGGTTTGGTCTCAAGGGCGTCTTTGGGGATTTCATCAAATATTTTCTGAGCATCAAAAGGACCATAATACTCGCCGACGCCTGCATGGTCTCTGCCGACGATCAGGTGACTGCAACCATAGTTCTGCCTGAAAAGCGCGTGGAGAAGAGCTTCCCTCGGCCCGGCATATCTCATATCGAGCGGATAGCCGCCAACAACTATGGTATCTTTAACAAAGTAGTTCTCATTAAGAACATCGATCGCCTTCTGCCTTACATCTGAAGGTATATCTCCGGGCTTCAGCTTGCCCAGCAGCATGTGGACGAACACCCCGTCACAAGTTTCAATAGCGATCTTGCACAGATACTCATGGGAGCGGTGCATCGGGTTCCTGGTCTGGAACGCTGCCACGGAGTTCCAGCCCTTCTCTGTGAAGAGATGCCTTGACTGTGCCGGTGTAAGATAGATTCCAGGGTACTCTTTCGGAAAAGTCCCCTCGCTGAGCACCTTTACGGGACCAGCGAGGTTTGTGCCGGCCTGCTTCATCACCATAGAAACTCCGGGATGCTCGGTATCAGTGGTCCTGAAAACCTGCTTGCACTCATATTCTTTATCAATCTTGTAAGCCTCGGTCACTTTCATGGTGGCCATAATTGTGCCGAACTCCTCTGAATAAAGCGCGACCTCTTCGCCTGCTTTTACAGAGTCATCAGTTGAAACGGTGATGGGAATAGGCCAAAACGTGCCGTCGGACATCTTATATTCCGCGCATACGTCTTTCCAGTCCTCATAAGCCATGAAGCCGTCAAGCGGGCTGAAACCGCCGATGCCCAACATGATAAGGTCACCGGTTTCGCGCGAGGAAATGTTGATCTTTTTGAGACCGGCAGCTTTTTTCTTCTCTTCTTCCAGCTCTTTGCCGATTAGAAGAAGAGGTTTCAGTTTCTTTTCTTTTCCATGCGGATTTACTAATGCCATCCTACGTCCTCCTGTTTAGTGGTTTATATATTAATAATCGCCTATTTGATTCCCAGCGCGGCGCAAACCTTGCCGAATATATCATCAATGCTTCCTGTGCCGGAAACCGACTTCAAAATGCCTTTCTTGCCATAGTAGTCAATGAGAGGAGCTGTCTGAGAGTTATAGACCTCAAGCCTCTTCCTTATAGTGTCTTCTTTGTCATCATCCCGCTGAAAGAGTTCGCCGCCGCACTTGTCGCATGTATTGTCTTTAGCCGGACGATTAAAAAATACGTTATACATCTGTCCGCATGCCTTGCATGTCCGCCTGCCGGTCAGCCTCTTCATAAGATCTTCAAACGGGACATCGACGCTGAGCGCCGCGGTAAGAGGCAGGGACAATGAGGCCAGCATAGTATCCAGTGCCTCAGCCTGTTTGGTGTTCCTGGGGAACCCGTCGAGTATGTAACCTTTCTTGCAGTCATCCTGATTGAGCCTTTCCTTGACCATGCCCAGAACAACGCTGTCAGGTACGAGTTCGCCTTTGTCCATGTATGATTTGGCTTCCTTGCCGAGGGCTGAACCAGCACCAACCGCAGCTCTCAGGAGATCGCCGGTCGAAATTTGAGGGATGGGATACTTTTCAATAATTTTTTTGGCCTGCGTCCCTTTGCCTGCTCCGGGAGCGCCGAGAAGAACTATTCGCATTGTAGAGAACCTCCGAAAGAAGTTTTTAAAAAAGGTGAACGTTATACGTTACCCAATCAAAGCATTTAAAGCAATTTTAAAATTATAATCAACACATTAAATTCCTTTATATTGATGTTAAAGGCAATTTCGAGCGTTAATTTATGAAACAGACGTTTCCAGGTAAGCTTTTAATTGCTCCAGGGCCCTTTTTCTGTGGCTCAGTGAATCCTTTTCTTCAGGCGGCATTTCAGCAAATGTTTTGGTGTGTCCCCTAGGGTAAAACAGGGGATCATACCCAAAACCGGACCTTCCGAGCATTTGCAGCCCTATGGTCCCCTCCGAAAATCCTGTAAATGTCCTGACATTACCATCCGGCAGGGCGAAAGCTATGCAGCATACAAAACGTGCACCACGCCTGTCATCGGTAAAATGCTTCATTGATTCAAGGAGTTTGTCGTTGTTGGCCCCGTCTCCGCCATCCGGTCCGGCATAGCGGGCCGACATGACGCCAGGCGCATTATTTAACGCATACACTTCGAGCCCGGAGTCATCGGCTATAGAAGGCATGCCGGTGCTGCAGGCAACCGTTATAGCCTTCTTTATGGCATTGCCTTCAAAGGTGTCGGCATCCTCATCCACTTCCGGACAGGACGGGAAGTCATCCAGAGTACGAAAAACAAAGCCTGTCAGGCCCTCAAAAATTCGCCTGATTTCTTCAACTTTTTTCCTATTTCTCGTCGCCAGAACAATTTCCACAATCGTGAAGATAGCACAAAGAGCGTAGAGCATACAAGTGTCTGCTTTGCAAGTTGTATGAGTCAAATGGTATCCTGATACGTAGCACATCATTATTAAGACAAGGAAGGATAGATGAAGGATTTCAAGTATATCAGGCGGTTGCCGGTCGGGATTCGGCGGATGATCGCTATGCTCGTTGTTGCAGGTACATTTCTTACCGCATTCACATTCAGCGTTTCTGCGAACCCATCCTATGCAGCAGTGCGCGACTATCCGGAATTCGGCAATGATAAAGCGCAAATAGAGATTACCGTTTATTCAGATTATTTCTGCCCACATTGCAGCAGTATTGAAGAGCCGGTCAACACGATGCTCAAAAAACTGAAAGACAGGGCCAGGATACGATTTGTCGATGTGCCGATCTTTCCTCCAAACTCGATCAGGTATGCCGAGGTATTCCTTTATTCGTGGTTTGCAAACGGCGACAACCTTGACACGGCCCTCAAGGTCAGAAACATTCTTTTCAGTGCAGCCAGGAACAGAACAGACCAGCAGGCGGTCATGAAAATTCTCAAGTCGCAGGGGATAGCGTATACGGAAAACAAAGGACGCGCACAGGAGATTATCCATAACTTCTATGAACGGATGGCAAAATACGACAGCGTCGCATCGACTCCAATAATGATTGTGGTGCAGGGCCTGACCAAAAAAACTTATAACGGGTCGAAAGAAATACTCGATGCGCTTGGACACCTTCCTGATTGATATGTAAGACATTCCTTGTAATATCCTGTCTTTTGAACTTTACAGATTAGACAGCCGTATGCTAACCTTATAGACGCTGATTACTTTCGACAGCAGCGTGAACCATAATTAAAAGAAAGGT
>JADFXI010000029.1 GCA_015233655.1 Nitrospirota bacterium
CACTGCCGAGACGCATAATTTCCCGTCCGGAGTTGCGCCGTTTCCGGGTGCCGAGACAGGCACGGGAGGTCGGATAAGGGACGTTCACGCAACAGGCAGGGGAAGCCTGGTAGTTGCAGGGACAGCGGCATACTGTGTCGGGAACCTGCAGATACCTGGTTATCCGCTTCCGTGGGAGCACGGTTCGTTTATCTACCCCGGCGGACTGGCTTCACCGCTGCAGATCGAGATTGATGCGAGCAACGGGGCCTCGGACTACGGAAACAAATTTGGAGAGCCGGTTATTCAGGGCTTTACCAGGTCGTTCGGCATCAGGCTCCCTGACGGTGAGAGGAGGGAGTGGATAAAGCCTATAATGTTTACCGGCGGAGTAGGTCAGATAGACGCCCTGCATACGGAGAAACAAGAACCTGAGACCGGCATGGCGGTCGTGAAAATCGGCGGACCGGCTTACCGCATAGGTATGGGAGGCGGTGCGGCCTCAAGCATGATACAGGGAGAAAACGTCGAGGAACTGGATTTCAATGCCGTACAGCGCGGCGATGCCGAAATGGAGCAAAAGGTCAACAGGGTGATAAGGGCCTGTGTTGAACTCGGGGCCGCCAATCCTATAATCAGCATTCATGACCAGGGAGCCGGAGGCAATTGTAATGTCGTAAAGGAAATTGTCAGCCCCGCGGGCGCGAAAATCGATATACGAAAGGTAATAGCCGGTGATCATACATTGTCCGTACTCGAAATTTGGGGTGCTGAATATCAGGAACAGGATGCCCTTCTTCTTGCGCCTGAAAGCGTGGAGATGTTCCAAAGACTGTGTGACAGGGAAAAAGTCCCTGTTGCAGTGATAGGGGAAATAACAGGCGATGGAGAAATAATTGTCTATGACGGATCTGACGGTACGATCGCCGAACGGTTGAGCCTCGAAAAGGTGCTGGGTGACATGCCGAGGAAAGTGTTCAAGATGGAGCGCGTTCCAGTCCATTCGCAGCCGCTCGATTTGCCTGACGGCGTTAACCTAGATGATGCATTAGACAGGGTGCTGAGGCTTCTGTCTGTAGGGTCCAAAAGGTTCCTGACTAATAAGGTCGACCGGTCTGTTACGGGTCTTATAGCCAGGCAGCAATGCGCCGGCCCGCTTCAGTTGACCGTATCCGATGTGGCAGTAATCGCCCAGAGTCATTTTGGACTGACAGGTTCTGCGATAGCCATAGGTGAGCAGCCGATAAAAGGTCTGATCAATCCCTCTGCGATGGCGAGGATGTCGGTTGGTGAAGCCCTGACCAATATCGTTTGGGCGCGTATCAGCTCACTCAAGGATATCAAATGTTCTGCCAACTGGATGTGGGCCCCGAAACTTCCGGGCGAAGGAGCCCGGCTTTATGACGCTGCAATGGCCATGAGGGACATCATGCTGGAACTCGGCATTGCTGTCGACGGCGGCAAGGACAGCCTCTCTATGGCGTCGATTGTGGCTTTCCCATCCGGTGAGAGTGAAATGGTAAAGTCTCCCGGCACACTTGTAATTTCCGCATATGCGCCGTGCCCTGACGTTACGAATGTGATTACTCCTGACCTGAAGGCCCCAGGCAACAGCAGTCTTATCTATATTGACTTCGGGTGCGGAAAGAACCGGCTCGGGGGTTCTGCTCTCGCCCAGTGCTACAAGCAAGTCGGGACCGATTCGCCGGACGTGGAAGACAGCAAAATGCTGAAGGATGCCTTTAATGCCGTTCAGTCCCTGATAGAAAGGGGACTTGTGCTGGCAGGCCACGACCGGAGCGACGGCGGACTTATAACAACGCTGCTCGAAATGGCCTTTGCAGGCAATTGCGGACTTGAGGCAGACCTGTCTGACAGTCTGTCGAATGATCCGATACCGGTCCTGTTCTCGGAGGAGTTGGGGCTTGTTATCGAGTATGACAGAGAGGCCGAGAAAGAAATTACCGCTGTGCTGAAGGCCAATAGAGTGCCTTACCGGACCATTGGCCGCAGCCTTACTGAGAAGACTATCAGGATAAGCGTCAATGGCGAATCCGTGCTCGATAAAGACATGAGATATCTAAGGGCCATATGGGAAGAGACGAGCCACAGATTGGATCTGCTGCAGGCAAATCCGGAGTGTGTTCTGCAGGAGAAGGCTGCAATTTTTGACAGGCCGGGTCCCTCATTCCATATAACATACCAGCCAAAACCGACTTCTGCTGCGTCGATGAAAAAGAAGAACAAACCGGCCGTGGCCGTTATCAGAGAAGAAGGAAGCAATGCCGATCGGGAGATGGCGTCTGCCTTTTATCAGGCCGGGTTTGAACCATGGGACGTAACGATGACGGACCTGCTGAATGGGAGAACGGCGCTTTCCAGTTTCAGGGGTATTGCATTTGTCGGTGGATTCAGCTATGCTGATGTCCTTGATTCCGGAAAGGGATGGGCCGGCACCATACGGTTCAATGGCAAACTTTATAAGCAGTTTGACGATTTTTATAAGAGGCCGGATACGTTCAGTCTAAGCGTTTGCAACGGATGCCAGCTTGCTGCGCTGCTGGGATGGGTGCCCTGGAATGGAGTGACGGATAAGAAGCAGCCGAGGTTTATCCGCAACAAGTCGGGCCGGTTTGAGTCCCGCTTTGTCGCGGTAAGGATCCTCGAAAGCCCGGCAAAAATGCTGAAAGGCATGGAAGGTTCTGCGGTCGGCATATGGGTGGCCCATGGAGAAGGGTTGGCACACTTCCCTGACAAGAAAATATACAGGGACGTGCTCAGCAGGGACCTGGCCCCGATACGTTACATTGACGACGCAGGTGAAATAACTGAGACCTATCCCTTTAATCCGAACGGGTCTCCATCGGGAATTGCCGCCCTGTGTAACGAAGACGGCAGGCACCTCGCTTTAATGCCTCATCCGGAAAGGTCTTTCCTGAAGTGGCAATGGGCCTGGATGCCGCCGGAAATGAAGAATACGCTTAAAGTCTCACCCTGGCTTAAGATGTTTCAGAATGCGCGCGAGTGGTGCGAAGGCAAATAGGTTATTAACTAAGGAGAGGATTATGATCAAGAAGACATTTGTAAAGTCGTTTTACACCAGTGTGCTGGTTACGTGCTATGAATGCGACGGGGTCAAATATGTTGCAAACCAGCACGGCAGCTGGGACGTGTACGATGGGGAATACGAGCGTGGAGGCAGGTCCCGAACTGTCCACAAGGATGCGGAAGAAATAAAGAAGATCATCACACAGTTTAAACAGCAGGAAATAGACAGCAAGTAACCGGATTTGTCTGTCTGATTACTTGCCTGATTCGCCTTTGACCCTGTCGAGCAACGACGAGAGTTCTTTTGACGTTTCTTCAATGCCGCCGTAAATAGTTTCAGCTTTTTCTTTGTCGCCGGCGTTGTACGCGGCAACGGCCTCTGTTGCCAGAGAATGTATTTTTGCATGGGGCTGTTCTATTGCTTTAAAGCTTGGCAGCATGCCGCAAATGTTTTTGCCCTCTGCATAATACCATTTACCGAACCGGCACGTATGATGGTCCGGCAGTTCGGAAGGGTTGAGCTTTGACCGTCCCTTCAGGCAAGAGTATATTTTACCGGCAAAATTACGGTGGTCGGATTTGGCAAGTTCGAGCATTATCATTTCGCTGTCTTTTGTTTTTACTTTTTCCGTCGCTGATCTTAAATCATCGGCTATAGCAATAAGTCTGCTTATCTCGTGAAGCACCTCGTCCGACATATCTTCCATGTTCTTGGAAATGGATGAGGACATCTCTATGTTTGTTGTAACTTCCAGTGAAGCTGCCGACTGTTCTTCTATTGCCGAGGCAATATGGGTTATCTGGTCGCTGGCTGTCTGGACAGATTCCACAATAGTATGCAGCACATTATTCAAATTCTGTATATGGCCGGTAGCTTTCTTTACTCCCTTGGACGATTCAGCCATCGATTTTGCAGTATGGGCCGATTCTGACTGCACCGCATTTATTTTTGCAGAAATCTCGACGGTTGCTTTGATGGTCCTCTCGGCAAGTTTCCTCACTTCATCAGCCACTACCGCGAACCCCCGTCCCTGTTCCCCGGCCCTTGCAGCCTCTATCGCCGCATTCAGGGCCAAAAGGTTCGTCTGGTCGGCTATGTCCTTGATTACCGTTACTATGTCTCCTATCTCCAACGCCCTGCTGTTCAATTTTTCGACTGTCTTGGACAACTCGACTGTTGATGAGTAAACCTCATTAATAGTTTCAACTGCCGTGTCTGTTATCTGCTTGCCGCTTTCGGCGATTTCCATGGCTTCCGAAGCTGATGTAGAGCCTTCCGAGGCGCTCTTGGATATGTCCACAATGGTCTGGCTCATCTGTTCTGCCGCCGTTGCTATCTGGTGCGACTGGGTGGCCTGGTTATTGGCCCCGGCTGACGTGGCTTCCGCCCGCGTCCGTAATTCCTCGACAGACGGGCCGATTTTGCTGGCCGCCACAATGATGGCGTTAAGCATTTGCGAAAAGTACTGGACGACGGAATCGATATTTTGAGACATATGCGCTATTTCGTCATTTCCTTCAATGTGCAGAGAGGTCTCTATGTAACCTTCTCCGACTTTTTTAACTTTTTCGATCAGTGTTGTCAGCGGTCCAAGCGTGACTCGCACAATGCCCAGCACCAGTCCTGCTATTACAAGTATGCCTATCGAGCCGAGCGCGGCGTAGAGAAACTGGAGGGCCTTTATCCTGCTGAAAGATTCGTCTAACGGCACCCTGATGCTTATGGCGCCGAGTGTGGTGCCTTCACTGACGTTATGACAGGTAAGACAGTTTCTCCCGGCAAAATTTGACTTTGCCGTATATGGATAAACCCCGCGAAGGTAATTGCCTTCAAGGACGACCCTGTCGACCCCCTTTTCGATGACCTCTTTTTCTATCGAATCCGAGGCATAATCGGCGGGTTCTGATTTTCCGTAATCTTTGTCAAGGGCCTCAGACCTTATCACTCTGAGATCGGTAATGTGGTGCATCTGTTCGAGGAACGGTTTTTCCTGCTCTTTGAAATTACCGGAGAGCATCATGGTGGTAAGCGCATTCAGGACGGTGTCTCTATATCCCCTGAGAGTGGAACTTTTTACTTCTTCAACGACAATTATTTTAGTCTTGATCCCAGATACAATAACGGTTGCCACTATCCCTGACGCGACCAGCAGGATTATCGGCACTGCCAGCTTCCACTTGATCGAGATGTCGGCAAGCTTCATCAGCTCTTCTGTCCCCTTACTGCTTCACTTTATGTATGTACCAATAGCCATCATACTTTTTTACTTCCCTAATATTACATTTATGTCAACAATAATGCAATACCTCATTACTGCGGGTTCATGCCGCCAAGAATTCAGTAAAATGCCTTGACAGAACATGGGAACAGTATTACTCTACAGTTAGTGAACGTAAGATATGGTATTTGCGTTTTAAACAGTTTCCTCTCAGGGGTCGGCACTAATTGAGTATTCGTTACATTAGCAACATTCTTGCGATAACCGGCATATGTCTTTTACTTGTGACAGGTAGTGCCTTTTCAGGGACTTTTGTTAATGTCAGGATTTGCGACGAGATAATAAACGGCAACCTGGCGCAAGTAAAAGTCATGCTGGATGGTGGGGCAGACCCTGACATCAAGCTTTGTCTCAACGGCATGACTCCGCTCATGGTTGCTGCATCATTTAACAGGCCGGACATACTGAAACTTTTGCTCCGGGACAGCGCAGGGATCAATGACATTAACAGCACAGGTGTCACGGCGCTTATGATGGCGGCGGACAAGGGAGACATTGAAAGCGTCAAGGTTCTGCTTGACAATGGAGCATATATAAACGGGCGTGACAGGCGCGACAGGACTGTTCTGATCAGGGTGCTGGATGTCCCGGTGGCGCAACTTGACCGCAGGCATATGGCTGATAAAATGAGGGCCGGCACTAAGCTGAAAGGCCATCTTGGCGTTGCACGATTCCTGGTCGCAAATGGCGCTGATCTTGAGTGGCGGGACTCTGAGGGCAGAACGGCCCTCGCTGTTGCAGCAGGCCACGGGCATGATGAAATGGCGAAGCTGCTGGCTGAAAGGGGGGCCTCGGTCAGCAGTGCCGATAACAACGGCCGAACAGTCCTTATGGCTGCCCTGGCTGGCGGCCATACTGAACTCGCAAGGTTTTTGATAGACAAGAGGGCTGATCTGAATGCCGCTGACGACTATGGCACTAACGCCCTTTTGCTGGCTGTAGGGGAGGGAAACAATGAAGCAGTGGTGATGCGCACCGGCAGCGGGTCGGATGTTCGGGCCTCAGACGCCGAGGGAATCACTCCGCTGCTGATGGCTGTAGACAAGGGCAATCTTGAAGTTGCCGCGATATTGATGAGTAAAGGCGCCGATGTCAATGCTGCTGATGATGTCGACAGAACGCCCCTTGCCGTGGCAGTCGAAAAGAATAACATTGAAATGATCAAGCTCCTGTTACACAGCCATGCCGATATGAATGCCGGTGATGAAACCGGCAGGACCCCGCTGATTATTGCTGCTGATAAGGGGTATGTTAATGTTGTAAAAATGCTTATAGCCGGGGCCGGAGTCGACCTTGATGCCGAGGATGACAGCGGTGAGACCGCAATGAGTGCAGCTTCAAGAAGAAGATTCTCTGATATACTAAATCTGCTTGCCGCTGCCAAACGCAGAGGTTGAGAAGGGTAAGGAGAACAATGTATTTCGTCGGATTTGATGCAGGCTCGGTTGCTGTCAAACTTGTTGTGCTTGATTCAAATGGTAATAAGCTCGAAGACAGGTATGTAAGGCATTATGGCCGCGCCCTCAGCACTTCTTTGGGCCTCTTGCAGGAAGTCAAAGGACTATATCCGGAAAGCGGACTTTCCCTTACCGGTTCTGCCGCGAAGGTGCTCTCCACAGTTCTGAAGATAAAATATTCAAATGAAATTGTCTCGCAGTCCTATTCCGTACAGAAATTATTCCCCCGTATAAATACAATTATCGAGATGGGTGGCGAGGACTCAAAACTTATTTTGCTCGAAGGCGGGCAAGTAAGGGACTTTTCGATGAATTCCGTCTGCGCCGCCGGGACCGGGTCCTTCCTTGAACAGCAGGCTGAAAGATTGAGGCTGAGCATAGAGGAATTCAGCGAGATGTCGGTGCGCTCCGAAAGGCCCTCGAAAATAGCTGGGCGGTGCAGTGTCTTTGCCAAGTCGGACATGATACATCTGCAGCAGATCGCGACGCCGATGGAGGACATTGTTTCGGGTTTATGTTTTGCAGTGGCCCGAAATTTCAAAAGCAGCATCGTGAAGGGAAGAGAGCTGAGAAGGCCTGTTGCATTTCAGGGAGGCGTGGCAGCCAACAAAGGCATGGTCAGGGCCTTTAAAGAGGTCTTCGAACTCGATGAGTTGTTTGTCCCCGAAGATTTCTTTTATATGGGAGCGCTCGGGGCCGCGCTCAAGGACCTCGATGAATCGCGTGTCAACAATTATGATCCGGAGGTGCTTGAGTCTTACATAGAGTCGGCCACATTCGATGACCAGGGCCATCAACCGCTTGGGGCCAACGGTACAGGGCACCGGAAGCTTTTTCCTTCCGCGCAAATTGTCCATGGCAATGGCGGGCCAAAAAGCGCATATCTGGGCATTGATATCGGCTCGATAAGCACTAACCTTGCTTTGATAAACGATAATGGCGCTCTGATCGCCAAACGCTATCTCATGACTGCAGGAAGACCTATTGACGCTGTTCGGCGTGGTCTTGACGAACTATATGCCGAAGTGGGAGACGGCCTTAAAATTCTCGGTGTAGGCACTACAGGGTCCGGCAGATATATGATCGCCGACTTTGTGGGCGCGGATATCGTCAAGAACGAGATAACCGCTCAGGCCACCGCAGCAACCTTTATCAATCCTGCTGTTGATACGATATTCGAGATAGGCGGACAGGACTCCAAATATATTTCCATAAGAGACGGCATTATCGTTGACTTTGAAATGAATAAGGCGTGCGCTGCGGGCACAGGCTCTTTCCTGGAGGAGCAGGCTGAAAAACTCGGCATCTCGGTCAAGGAAGAATTTGCCGGTCTGGCATGTGGTTCGGATAAGCCCTGCAGGCTTGGCGAGCGTTGCACCGTTTTTATGGAAAATTCCCTGATGGCCAGTCTTCAGAGGGGAGCTGCCAAGGACGACCTGCTGGCAGGACTCGCTTACTCCATTGTCCAGAATTACGTAAACAGGGTCATTGCAGGCAAGCCCATAGGCAAGAACATTTTCTTCCAGGGAGGAGTCGCTTTCAATAAGGCAGTGGTGGCCGCATTTGAGAAATACCTCGACAGGGAAATTACAGTCCCCCCCAACCATGATGTGACCGGCGCTATAGGAATGGCCCTCATTGCCATGAGGCACATGCATCAACCGGCTGCCAAGGACCAGGCGAGTAAGTTCAAGGGATTCTCGCTGTCAAAGTGTCTGTATGACGTAGAATCTTTTGAATGCAAAGGCTGTTCAAATGTATGTGAGATAAACCGGGTGAAAATACATGGCGAAAAGGAACCCCTCTTTTACGGCGGCAGATGCGAACGCTATGACATCAGACGCAGCCGGAACATGTCACTGCCCGACCCTTTTGCTTACAGGCAGGAGATGCTCTGGGAGGCGCACAATAAAAGCTCCGAAGAGTTGTCCGAAAAGAGTAATGCGCCGAAGAACAGACCGGGCGCAGCCCGTCAAACCTCTCGGATTTCTATCGGCATTCCATATATGTTCTTTTTTCACGACTATTTGCCGTTCTGGACCGTTTTTCTGCGCGAGCTAGGTTTTGAGGTAATCGTTTCGCCAAGGACGAACAAGCAGATAGTACATCTCGGCGTTGAAAACGTCCTTTCCGAAGCCTGCTTCCCTGTGAAGGTCGCACACGGTCACATAAAATACCTCGTGGATTCCGGCGTCGATGCTCTCTTCGTTCCGAGCTTTATTGATATGAACCAGGGTGGCAAGGATTACCCTTCTGGACTTGCGTGTCCTCACACGCAGACTATCCCGTATGTTTCGAAGGCTGCTATAAAAGGATCGAAGCGCATCACCCCGATTGTGGATTTCAGCAGGGGCATGGAATACCTTAAGAGAGAACTGCACAGGGGCCTGAAACAATACGGCGTCAGACGAGGTGACATTGACCGGGCCATCAGCAGCGCCAGGACATCGCAGGGGAGATTTTCGGAAGCGCTGCATCTGAGAGGCGGGGAGCTGGTTCAGCAGTACGCGTCCGGCGATCGGATGGCAGTAGTCATAGTTGGACGCTCCTATAATGCGTTTGACCCAGAGGTGAATCTGGGTATTCCAAAGAAGCTCTCTGTTATCGATACTCTGTCCATTCCTATGGACATGCTCCCTCTCGAAAGCGTGAAAATGCAGGATGAATGGCCGAACATGTACTGGAGATCAGGACAAAGAATACTGAAGGCGGCCCGGCTTATCAGGAACAACCCCAATTTCTACGCAATATATATAGGCAATTTCTCCTGCGGCCCTGATTCATATATCCTGAAATATTTTAAAGAAGAGATGGGTGACAAGCCGTTCCTTCATATAGAGATAGACGAGCACAGCGCCGATGCCGGAGCGATAACGCGTTGCGAGGCGTTTCTGGACAGCATTGCACAGCAGCGCTTAAGGGCTGACGGTGGCGATGCCGGAAACGGAGATGCCGCAACACGGAGGCCGGTTGAGGCCGGAAAAGCTTATACAGTGTCTGTGCGTCGTGCAGTCGGTGCGTCAGACCTCAGAAAGCGCACTATTTACATACCGAATATGTCTGTCCACACTTTTGCGATTGAAGCTGCTTTCGAGCGTTGCGGCGTAAAGGCAGAGGTCTTACCCGAGTCTGATAAAACGTCTGTAGACCTGGGCAGAAAATATGTATCGGGGAAAGAATGTTATCCATACCTGGTCACAACCGGAGACATGCTCAAGAAGGTGTTTGCGCCTGATTTCAAACCGGGGGAAGCGGCTTTCTTTATGCCGTCCGGGACAGGGCCCTGCAGGTTCGGACAATATAACATATCTCACAGACTTGTCCTCGAAAAGCTGGGACTGAACGATGTCCCGATTTTTGCTCCAACACAGGATGTGACATTTTATCGCGAGCTGAGAATGGCCGGGGGTGACTTTTCCATGACTGCTTGGAAAGGCGTAATAGCTTATGAATTGCTGACCAAGTGCCTTCATGAGACCAGGCCCTATGAAAGTGAGGCCGGTAATACCAGGCTGCTTTATGATGATTATAGGAAAAAGATATCTCTGGCCCTGCGCCGCAACGGCAAGGGTGGGATGGAAGACCTTTTGAAGGCCATGCGCTCTGACTTCGGAGCGGTCCGCCGGCGCGCGGAACAAAGGCCGCTGATCGGTGTCGTAGGTGAAATTTTTGTCAGGTCTCATAAGTTTTCAAACGAAGACCTGGTGCGAAAGATCGAGGACCTCGGCGGGGAGGTTTGGCTTGCCCCTGTAGAGGAATGGATCTATTATGTTAACAGTATGTCGTTCAGAAAGGCCTTGATTAAAAGGCGCTGGTCTGATATGATGAATATCTCTCTGAAAAGGTTTTTCCAAAAGCGTGTAGAACAGAAATACGGCGTCAGCTTTAAGGGCTTTCTGAAAACGCTTGAGGAACCCGAAACGAGGGAGATATTAGATAAGGCTTCACCGTATGTCCATGACTCCTTCGAGGGTGAAACAGTCCTGAGCATTGGCAAGATAATCGACCTCGTTGAAAACGGTGCAGCAGGCATTATTAATGCCATGCCGTTCGGCTGCATGCCGGGGACCATAGTTACCGCATTGCTGAAGGCCCTGAACAGGGAATATGGAATTCCTAGTATCAGTATCCCTTATGACGGCACGGAATCGTCTGCGAACATGCTTCAGATCGAAGCCTTTATGCAGACGATAACTATAAAGAACAAGTCTTAAATATTTAAGATGAATTATAAAGGGAGGTGAGGGTGTGGGTAACGTAGTAAAATGGCGCAAGAAGAAAATGCGTAAGCATAAGCACAAAAAGCTCCGTAAACAAACGAGGGCTTCAAGAAGAAAATAAATCGGAACAGAACTGCCCGTAATAATCTCTTCATTGCAAGGCTGAGTACTATCCCTATGGAAACCGGGTGATCTTTACTCCTATGAACGGCATTTTTTTCAGGTAATCACCCAATTCCTTTTTCTTGACTATGCCGCCTTTCCCTTTTCTTCCGCTTGCATGAATCAGATAAACTCCGCTGTCTGTTGTCCTGACAATACCGATATGACCGACTAATTCGTTCGAAAGGGCCTTTTGAGGGGCCTTTATGAAGAAAAGGATGTCGCCGTTCCTGAGCCCCCGCATCCCTTTGATCGCTTCAGCCGGAGTAAGCATGATGACGTTTTTGCCTGACCTCAAGTCTTTTACAGCGACCGTCTTACCGATGTCGGCCGTAATTTCGTCTCCCCATTTACCGCTGTATATCATGTCTTCGCCATAGGCGAACCTGTCATCGTAATTGACAACCCGGCCTTTAGCCAGGACCCCTCTTTCATGGAACCGTTTTTCCAATGCGACCTGTATGGCCTCATCAGGGGTCGCACTCAGGGCTAGTTCAACGGCCCTGAAGGCCAGATACATGCAATCGACACGCTCATCCGCCACGATGACCTTATGCGTAACATAAGTCCCCAGCGGGTCTATATCATACGGTGTGCCGATGAACTGTTCGGCAAAAGCCGCGATCCGCTCCCCTGTCTGCCTGCCTTTCAGCTCATTCTGGAGATTCATGGCCTGCTCATCAGAAAGCGCAAGGCAGACGCTGTCGGGAGATGTCGTCAGCAGAGAGCTAATGATAATGCAGAGGAATACGGCCTTCTTCATCGCAGGCCGGTTCATTGTGGGACCTCGTTTAACAATTGCCGCGCTCTTTGGTCGCCCGGATTTATTTCGAGGCCTTTCATGATCTCTCCGCGCGCCTTTTCTGTCAGTCCCATGCGCCTGTACAGCAGGCCCAAATTGAAATGCGATTCAGCGGAATCGGGCCTGAGGCTGAGGGCGATCAGAAATTCCTTCTCGGCCTCACTGGGCAATCTCGCTATGCTGAGCAGTATGCCGAGATTATTATGGACATCTGCCGCATAGGGCCTGATCCTGACGGCAGTCCTGTATTCCTGCATCGCGCTTTCGAACATTCCCATGGCCTGGTATATGACGCCGAGATTATAATGCGCCTCGTAAGAGTCAGGCTTAAGACGCGCAGCCAGCGAGTATTGCGCCATTGCCTGTTGCCGCATATTAAGTGACTGCAAGCTCTTGCCGAGATTGATATGGGCATCCGCGTAATCGGGTTTAAGCTCCACAGCGGTGGAACACTGCTCAAGCGCCTTGTCAGGCATGTTGCTTTCGAGATAATTGTTGCAGAGATTGTTATGTACGGCTGCTATGCCCGGAGATTTCCGGGCCGTATCTTCCCAAAGCTTTACTTTGTCCTGCCATGTCGCGTTTCTCCTGTGGGCGGCTGCCGACAGAATAGCAACGGCAAGCATTAGCATAACGGTGATGAATTTCATGTTTTTCAAGTGCAGCCATTTGTCCGCCATGAAGATCCCGGCAACAACGCCTGAAATCAAACCGACCGACGGCAGATAAGCGCGATATTCGTTGATGAGCATGTATTGCGGGATAATGCTCGATTCGACCGACAGCGTGATAAAGAACCACAATATGCCGAATCCGATCAGTTTGTAGATTTGCTCATGCCGGTCTTCCTGTCCCTCGGGCTTTGACCTCCTGCCCCTTGCCATGTAGACGCCGAGCGTAAACAACGAGGCTAGAAATAAGAGAGATATCACCACACGGGGTTCCAACAACGAATGAGAAACTGAATAGTCGTAATAAATATTCTGCTTTATCGGCAATATCAGCAGGCTAAGGTACGTGACGATGACCCTGAATTGCGTGAGCAAATATTCACTTTGAGAAAATACTTTGGCCCCGTATGCTGCCGACGAGAATACTGCGCTACCATTGAGTCCCATAAGGGTGATAGGCACGATGGCCGATACTGCAAAGAACGGGGCGAGATAGATAAAAATGGTAATACGGGATGGACTGCCGCTCGTGTCTTGCCTGAAAAAGCAGAATTCGTACAAGGCCATGACAAACGGCAGAGTAAAGGCATTCTCCTTTGTCTTCATTGCCAGGATTGAGCAAAGCAGGGCCATTGCATAAGCCGTCCAGCGCAAAGTGCCGCGCCCTGTCCCCAACCTGAACTTTACGTATAGTGCCAGCGACAGGAGATAGAAGAATGCAACGAGCGAAGCGAAGCGTTGCATTACATAAGTCACGGCCTCGGTTTGAAGAGGATGGGCTGCGAAGATGAGCGCAGAAAAAAGAGCGATCATTGAGTGCCTCCAGCGAGACTCGTCACCGGTGTCGACAGCCTGCATTGCGGGAGTCCGAAAAGTTAAGAGCAGCAGCAAGTAGACAAGAACGGCATTTGCAAAATGGACAGCAATGTTTACGATGTGATAACCGGCAACCGAAAAACCATGCAGTTTGTAGTTAAGGGCAAACGTGAGAAATGCCACATAACGTCGGACCACAAAATCGTATTGGTCGGACCATCGCGCCTCCGAAGGATGGGCGAAATAGCGGAGGTCATGGACAATAGGATTGTTTATCAGGTGCTGCCCCTCGTCCCACTGAAACGGGGCATTGAGAGTGTTCGCATAAACTGCAATGACAATTACAGCTATACAGGCGATATGCACTGCAACACTGTTTTGAAGGGTATTTAAGAGGGGTCTCTTCATCTGCTGGCCGGGGTTATCAGGCAAAGTCACCTGCCCGTATCGAGTGCGGAGCAGTTCCGGTCCGGAGAAGCCGACCTTACTTGGTCCGAGCTAGCATCTTTTGGTCCTCCGAGCGAGAGCGCAATTATGCCGACCACTATAGCTGCAATGCCGGCCAATTGCAACGGTGCCACTCTTGATCGAAAAGCGATGGCGAGCGCCACCTGGCCTAGCAGGAATGCTCCCCCCGTGGATATGCCCAGAGCTACATTTGGATTGATGGCTTTGTAAATGAGCATCAATAACCAGATGCTGGAGAACCCAAAGAGATTGCCTCCAATAAATCCCAACATCCAACGTGATTCGGAGCCGCTTCCCCACTTGAAAAGGACCTGGGCAACGACCTGCATAAGCCAGAAGATCAGCAAATAAACGGCTACCTTAAACGTCATCCTACAGCCCCGCCTGACTTACGGAAACTTTAATTACAATCTTGAGGACGCTGGATGGCGCATGGGCTGCCAGTCTCGGGGCATGACCATCCTCCGGAAACAGAGCTGCGAGCTGACCGGCTGCCAGATATACGGGAGTCATCAGTTCCCTCGCAACTGTCCCGAAGCATATGTCCTTGTCCGGGTCATAATTGCCTTTAATGGTCATCTGCTCCGCAGGGGCCCACCCGATAATTTCTTCACCGGAAACGACATACTGGACGTCGATATATTTCTTGTGACATTCAAATTTTACAATGTCGGATGAGATTGTTTCATATCTCTGGACAATAGCAAACACATTTTCGCCGTCTATCCCGACTTTGCCTTCTGTGAGCCGCTGAACATCCATGCGTCTCAGAAAGTCAAAAGCCTTTTTCAGGCCCGGAGTCATCAAAACCTGCTGCTCGACATGATTCAAGTCAGTAACAACCATCACTCTCTCTCCTGCTTCCGGCGTTAATAAATTCCATCTGAAAATATAGCATAACATCAAAAAATAGAAAAAATCCTGTCGGATAAAAGCGTCCTATTGTCCCTGAGAGAAACAACCTCCAATGACATTGGACTTCTGGCGTAACTAAGTACAGAGATGAACTGCAAGCTATAAACGCCATTGCCGACTGGGACACCCGTGCTCTTAATAGCTATTGATAAATATTGCTCCTTACGTTATCCTATTATCGTAAGGAGGGCGAAAATGAGATCAATGATTACATCCAAGTATCAGACAACGATACCGAAAAAGATTCGGGAAACGTTGAAGCTGTCCGTCCACGATGCGGTTGAATGGAGGATAAACGGACATACAGCTATAGTATGTCCCACGCAGCGGGCCTTCCTGGTGCGCAGGGGCGCTGTCAAGATTGGCAAGGGTGATATTGCAGCCGACATTAAAAAAGCCCGGCTTATACGCTCGGGGCGCAAAAGGTGAAACAGTACGTCATCGATACAAATGCGTTGCTTTCATTCGTGACGGACCGCAACCTCTCGCAGCAGGCCGTCATGGCCGGAGTCTTCGAGCAGGTTGCCGCGTTGCAAGCAGCGCTACTATGTCCGCAAAATGTCATAGCCGAATTCGTCTACGTGATGGAAACAGTCTATCATCAGCCAAAGCCGTCTATCAAATCAATAATAACGGATTTTATTGCGATGCCGGGCGTCGCTATTGTCGATAAAACTAATTTCGAGGCAATATTTTCTCTCTGGCCCGAAGTCTTTGACGACTTCGGAGATGCCGTTGTAGCCTCCTGCGCCCAGGCGACAAAGGGGGCCTCTGTCATTACCTTCGACCGCCGTTTCATGCGCAAATTGGCGTCCTGCCGTATTGCGGTCATGGAGAGTAAATCCAGTTAAACTCCTCCATTCTTGCTTTTCCTTCTGTCAAGCCATCGGTTGCCACATGCCTCAGAAAGTCAAAAGCCTTTTTCAGGCCCGGAGTCATTAGGACCTGTCGCTCTATGTGATTTATGTCAGTAACAACTATGACTCTCTTCTGCTTCCGATTGTCCCTCGCCCCGTGACCTTCTGACCCAATTCGCCCATATACTACTTTCGGGTAATATCAAAACAAACATGCGATGTGTTATAACACAATAATTTCGGCAGTCTGTTTGCATATAAAAAGATAAAGTGGACGTCTATGAGATCAAGTCTTTATTTTTGACAAAGACGGCAGCGTATGAAATGCACTAATGATGAATGTCACCAATGAAGATTTGACCCCATAGATACAATTTCTGTTACTAATCCACGGTTTTATTCTGATAAATAGTATTGAAAATCTCAGGCGACTGTCTACTATTATCTTGATCAAGAAACGACCAATTCAAAAAGCTCGACCCCTCCGCGTTCACCTGAGCGGAGTCGTCGGACTGTCGATAAGTAAGTCTGACCCGCCACCCTTCAGACTTCGCCCGTATGGGCTGAGACACGGCCTAATGTGGCTCATCAGAGTAGCGCCAGTTTCGGCAGGGAAACTCCCTATGGTATGTGGTTAAAACACTATTTACTTATGCCATGCGCCGGAGTAGTATAAGGAAAATAGGAGGGGATTCCGATGTCCGATTTGCCAGAGATTGAGCCGAAAGAAAAGCCAAACCTTATGGACCTGCTGAAAGTCGCCGGGGTAGATGTCAGCGACTGGTCAAATGGGAAAGGGGGTAAAGAGAAGGCGGCCTCGAATCCAAAATACTGCTATAACTGGGCATTTATCGAGCCTAACAAGGTTGTAGTTCTAACCCTCTGGCACGATTTATTACCACCAAAAAATAGTATCATCTCGCGACAATTCAATGCGAGAAAATCACAAAACAAGCGAGCGAAATATTTGGATGAGGCAATTCAGACCGCCATAAAAGACAAGCTCCCAATTCGAGCAATCATACAAACGCGCAACAACTCCGAGAAAAAACCAGCTAGCGTCAGCAAACGATTGCTTGATACAGTGCCATGGTCTGTGACCGCCTATGACTGGAACACCGGAGAATGCATACTGACAAGAGGTGTGCATTCAGAGCCATTTTCTGAGAGTGATAAGCGCACTTTTAACTATGCTGAAGAAATAGTCGAATCCGAGAACCTCCAGGAGGGCGCTGTGACTACCATCAGCATCAATGCCTACGAGCGCAATCCGGAGGCAAGGCGAAAATGCATCGAGCGTTGGGGTGCCAAGTGTTCGGTTTGCAAAATGACATTTGAGCGGACATATGGTGCATTGGGACATGACTTTATCCATGTTCATCATCTTACGCCAATAGCGGCAATGCGCCGCGAGTATATCATCGATCCGGAAGCCCATCTCCGGCCCGTGTGCCCAAACTGTCATGCTATGATCCATAGACGAAATCCGCCATACACCATAGATGAACTTCGTGAAATCATGACGGAACGAGCCACAAGATAGGGAAAAGGGGACAGACTACTTTTTCATAAACTAACCTCGGTAGCCTTCAATTCTTGCTTTCAAAAAAGCAGCCTGTCCCCTTTTCCTTGTTACAAGTAACAAACGTTTTCCAATGAGATGCAGAGTAGAGGAATACCGAAAGCAACCCGGTGATGAGAGGTTCTCTTGTCAAATGCGAATTATTGACAATACTACAATTTTGACGTTAATGTAATTTCATGCGGGTCGACTCGGATCGAGCCATTCCTGCTGGCTGTTTGTATGTCAAAGGGTTAGCTGCAAAAACTTTGCGAGATATATATGCGCCGTAATATTACCGTTAATTTAAGGGAACTTGTCCTTTCACTTTCTGATGCCATGGATTTGGCCAGTCCTGCTTTGACCCAGCATCAACAAAGGACAGCCTTTGTTGTATGGGAAATGGGAAAAGCCGCAAGATTTTCAACGGACCGGCTGGAAAGAATTTTTAAAGCGGCACTGCTTCACGATATCGGCGCGTTTTCGCTGGAAGAAAAAATCGCTATTCGGAATTATGAAGTCAAAAATGTCGATGATCATTGCATTCGCGGCGAACACTTGCTCATTAATATGCCTTGGCTAAAGGACGCGGCTAAAATAATACGATTCCATCACAAAAAATGGCAATCCTGGGAAGATTCAATCCAAAGCCATCTTGTTTTAGAGTCGCAGTTCCTGTTTCTTGCTGATAGTCTTGAACGCGAGATCGCACGGGATGTCTTCATACTTCATCAACACGAAAATATTATCTCAAAAATAAAATCTCTGTCCGGCACTTTTTTCCATCCCCAGGTAGTTGATCTTTTTCTCTCTGTATCTCATCATGAAGGCTTCTGGCTGGACCTGGTTTCCCAACGGTTGTATTCTCATTTGCTTAACGACGGTCCTTTTGCAAAAATAGAAATGGACTTGTCGGATATTTCTATGCTGTCCGAGCTTTTTCGGAATATAATTGATTTCCGCTCCCGGTTTACTTCAACTCATTCGTCTGGTGTCGCAGCATCTGCGTCTATGTTGGCAAGGATATTTGGGCTTACAAACACAGAAGTAATGCTCATGGAAGTAGCCGGCAATCTGCACGATATGGGGAAATTGGCAATACCCAACAGCATTCTGGACAAGCCTGGGAAGCTCACAAAAGAAGAAATGTCCGTTATGAAGTCACACACATATTATTCATATTTTGTCCTTAGTTCTATCGGGGAGTTCAAACAGATTGCAGAATGGGCCGCGTATCACCACGAAAAACTTGACGGTTCAGGATATCCCTTTCAGTGCACATCGGCTGAATTAAATACCGGAGCAAGGATACTGATGGTAGCGGACATATTTACGGCGCTGGTTGAAGATAGGCCATACAGAAACGGGATGACAAAAAAAGAAATTGATCAGATCATAAAACAGTTGTCGGACAGCAGCCTTTTGGATGCCAGAATAGTCAAACTCCTTTTTGAGAATTACGGTGAGATTTATTCATATGTAATTGAAAAAAAGAGTATTGCAAGAGAATTCTACGAAAAGCAATTTGCTTTTATTCATTAACAACTAATTTCTGGAATATTAATATAGAGGGAAAAGGGGACAGGCTGCTTTTTCATAAACTGACCTCGGTAGCCTTCAATTCTTGCTTTCAAAAAAGCAGCCTGTCTCCCTTTTCCTTGCTTGCGAGTTGTTCCTCACGTTGATTATAGTAAGATCATGCTGGAAATCCCGGTGTGAGCACAACAAAGAGCTATAATAAAAAATCAAAAACACTCAAAAGGAGAAAACAAACATGCGTTCTACGATGGATATTTTAGCTGAATTCTGCGCTGTCTTCACTGGACTGTTCTTATTCGTGTTTGTGCTGAGTGCCTCGGCAGACGACAGAGGCATCAGGCTGTGCGCTGACGATATCGCAAAATTTTGCAAGGGCATACAGCCGGGCGGAGGTAGAATTGCCGCTTGTCTGAAGGAGCATCAGAACGATCTTTCCGCTTCTTGCAAGGGGAAGATGGCGGAGGCCCGTCAGAAAGGAGCGGAAATGAACAAGGCTTGCCATGACGATGCCGCCAAATTTTGCAAGGACGTAAAACCGGGCGGTGGCAGAATTGTTCAGTGCCTGAAGCAACATTCCTCCGATCTCTCGATCCCGTGCAAAGAGGCCCTTCCGCAGGGACCAAAATAGGAGAAATCCGGGTTCGAGGATACGCGGATTCGGTAGAAGTGATGGGTCCTTATGATGTTATTGTTATCGGGGCAGGCGCGGCCGGCCTTATGGCTGCAATTGAAGCGGGCAAAAGAGGCCGGTCGGTTCTGGTCGTCGATCATGCAGGCAGCATGGGGAAGAAGATCCGCATCTCGGGAGGGGGCCGCTGCAACTTCGGCAATACTGCGGCAGACCATCACAATTATATGTCCCACAATCCTCTTTTCTGCAAGTCCGCACTCGCGCGTTTTACGGTAAATGACTTTATCGGGTTATTGGAGAAACATGGCATTGCCTGGGAGGAACGCGAACAAGGGCAACTGTTCTGTGTGAGGGAATCCGGTGAAATAGTTAAAATGCTCGCTAAAGAATGCTCCGGGGCAGGAGTAAAACTGCTCTTGAACTGCCGTATTTCTTCTGTCGACAAAAAAGAGATATTCAGTGTCATCACAGACAAACAGACATTCGTCTCGGATTCACTGATAATTGCTACAGGGGGATTATCTTATCCCCAGCTTGGCGCTACAGGCCTCGGTTACAAGATAGCCAGGCAGTTCGGCATCAACGTTCTCGAAACAAAACCCGCCTTGGTCCCTTTTGTCTTCAAACCGCAGGATTCAGCAATTTTTGACGGACTGAGCGGCATTTCATTTGAAGCAATCGTCCGATGCAGGGGCCGGGAGTTTCAGGGCGGCATACTTTTTACTCATGAAGGATTGAGCGGTCCTGCCATGCTCCAGATTTCAACTTTCTGGGACAGAGGGGAGCCCCTCGTTTTAGACGTAGCGCCGGGAATCGATGCCCAGGAAGAGTTTTCAGCTAAACAGCAGAGCGCAATGGAAATGCCGACGCTGCTCTCCCGGTTCCTTCCGAAACGTTTTGCGCGTAAATGGTGTGAGTTGTATGGTTATTCAAGGCCTATGCGCAGCTTCAATAAAAAAGAAATAATGGAAGTGTCCCGCCGGATCCACGAGTGGGAAATTATTCCGGCCAGGACTGAGGACTACAGAACTGCGGAAGTCACCTCAGGCGGAGTCGATACGGACGAACTCTCGTCAAAAACAATGGAATCAAAAAAAGTGTCCGGTCTTTTTTTCGCGGGTGAGGTCATCGACGTGACAGGGCAACTCGGGGGTTATAATTTACAGTGGGCGTGGTCGTCAGGGTTTGCGGCCGGACAGTATGCGTAAAACAAGAGAGATAATACTGGCATCGGCATCCCCGCGAAGGCGGGACCTGCTGCGGTTGACCGGCCTGCCGTTCAAAGTCAGTCCTGTGCATTGCGAAGAAAACATGGATATTAATGTGTCTCCGCGCAGACTGGCCAGGCTTCTGTCTGAGAAAAAAGCCCGCATGGCTGCCCGAAAATTCGGCGAAGCCATTATTATCGCCGCCGATACATTCATTGTCTACGAACATAAAATCATGGGAAAACCCCATACGCCTGCGGAAGCCGGGAGAATGCTTGCAGCCCTCAGCGGCAATGTTCATTCCGTAATTACAGGTTTTACTATAATCGACACTCTTACCGGAAAGAAAATTTCGCGGTCGGTCGAAACAAAGGTATATTTCGACAGAATGACCGTGAACGAAATAAATGCTTATGTGAGTACGGGAGAACCGCTGGACAAAGCTGGGGCATATGCGATACAGGGTCTCGGATCAATATTTATACGCAGGATAGAAGGAGATTATTTTAATGTAATCGGCCTGCCTCTGAATGCCGTGAAAAAATGTTTTGCGGAATTCGGCATAAGTATTTTCAAGGCGATTTAGCTGTGCTGGAGCACTGAGGACTGACTGCTCAACATCAACTTCTCTCTATGATGAGCATTCCCGATTGAAACTGAGCCGGCTGGCACAGGACTTTATCGGACACTGTCTGTCAGGTCAAGTAGCGGCAACTACAAAAAATGCGGGTTATATTGATTCCAAAAACTCCCATCTCTCATAAGCCGCAGGGACCTCTCTGTCGAGTTCGTCAATCCTTGCCTTTATGTCCGCCAGCCTGCTCCCATCCTGTTTGTAAAAGTCGGAGGCGGCAAGGGTATTATAGAGACCGTCCCTTTCAGCTTCGAGAGTTTCGATCAGGGCCGGAAGTGCTTCAAGTTCTTTCTTTTCCTTAAACGAAAGAGTCCGCGCATACTCTCTTTGCCGGCGTGGCTTCCCGGTCTTCGTAACTTTTTCCTTTCCGGACGGTACTCCGGTGTTGCGCTGTCTTAGCCAGTCGTCATAACCTCCCACATATTCGGCAAGCTTACCGTTGCCTTCAAACACTATTGTGCTCGTAACAATGTTGTTAAGAAATTCCCTGTCGTGGCTTACGAGGAGTACAGTACCGTCATAATCCATCAGCATTTCCTCAAGGAGTTCAAGTGTATCAGTGTCGAGATCATTTGTCGGCTCATCCATAACCAGCATGTTCGATGGTTTCGTGAATATCTTGGCCAGCAGGGCGCGGTTTCGTTCTCCGCCCGAGAGTACCTTTACAGGAGAGCGGGAGCGCTCAGGAGGAAAAAGGAAATCCTCAAGATACCCGATTATGTGGCGCGTCTTTCCATTGACTGTTACATACTCGTTTTTGTCAGCAACATTGTCCATTACAGATCTGTCTTCGACAAGCTGCTCACGATGTTGATCAAAATAAACAACTTCAAGTTTGGTGCCCATGCGTACAGTGCCTTGCTGTGGTACTGTTGATCCGAGCAGGATATTGAGAAGAGTGGTCTTGCCTGAACCATTCGGGCCGATAATTCCGATCTTGTCACCGCGCATGATAGTTGTGGAGAAGTCCCTGATCAGGGGGCGGCCCTCGTAGCTGTGTGTAATTCCCTTCGCCTCAAGTACCAGTTTGCCGGACCTGCCTGCCTCGTTCAGCTTCATTTTAGCGCTTCCCGCCAAATCACGCCTTGCCAGGCGTTCCCTCCTCATCTCTTCCAATGCAGCCACACGTCCTTCGTTTCGAGTTCGCCGGGCCTTGATCCCCTTTCGTATCCACATTTCTTCCTGGGCCAGTTTTTTATCAAATAGCGCGTTGTGAACGGCTTCTGCATCCAGCTCAGACTGTCTTCTTATCAAGTACGCGGCGTAATCTCCTGGCCAGTCAGTGATACGGCCACGGTCGAGTTCGATGATGCGTGTTGCAAGTGTCTGCAGGAATCTGCGGTCATGGGTTATGAAGAGTAAGGCGCCCTGAAATTCTTTTAGAAATTCCTCAAGCCAGTCTATAGAGCCTATATCAAGGTGGTTTGTAGGCTCATCCAGGAGCAACAGGTCAGGCTTGCTGACGAGTGCCTTTGCAAGGAGGACCCTCCGTTTGTAACCGCCGGACATGTTATCAACCAACTCGTCAGGCCCAAGCCTCAGATGGGAAAGCACAGTTTCGACCCTTCGCTGAATCTGCCATCCGCCTGAAGACTCGATCAGGTGCTGCACGCGCTCAAGCTCGGCGATCATACCCGCATTGTGACCATCTGCGAGTTTCCTGCTTATTGAGTGGTACTCCGAGAGCAGGTCTGCAGTGTTGCCAAGTCCTGCAGATACAACTTCGAAAACAGTCCCTATCATGTTCTGCGGCACTTCCTGGGACAGGGATGCGACACATATGCCCTGGCTGCTTATGACTTCACCATCATCAGGTGTTATTTCCTTGCTGATGATCTTCATAAGCGTGGACTTGCCTGCCCCATTTCTGCCTACAAGGCAGACCCGCTCCCCACGATCTATCTGGACTGTCACTCCGTCGAGTAACTCCGGGCCGCCGAACGCAAGCCTTATATCTTTCAAACTCATTAATGCCACATAGCACCACTAAAAAATCTGTATTAAATAATACTAAACATTCTATTCTTTTTGCCGGAGTCATCAAAGATTAATCAGTACTTTTAACATTTTTGGTTTGGCCATTTGCTATAATACGATATGTTTTCACACATCAAGGCGTTTTCTACAACGGGTATAGGCAGTTTCCCTCACGCGAATGCTGAAGACGCATGCGAGCTTGTGCTCAGGACTTTTGATATCCCTTTCTGGCCGCAGTTGCCTAACATATCATTCAGGGAATCGATGATCGCCCAGTATTCGGAAGGCATGCCCTACCTGAAGGTGGACGAGAGAAAAGAGTCTGTCTGGCTCATGAGAGACGAGAGCGATGAACTGGACCGCTTTTACGAATCGTGTACGGAAGACTCAAGGATTGCGGTGTCAGAAGATTATGCGCGCGGCTTGCATACTTTCCTGAAGGTGATAAAGGGCCGCAGGTTCAAGCTGCTTAAAGGTCATGTAACGGGACCCGTGACATTCACTCTCGGGCTCAAGGACAACAACGGCAGGCTCATTTATTTCGATGAAGAACTGCGTGAAATCGCTTCGATGCTTCTCAAGGCGAAGATGCGCTGGCAGATAGATGTATTGAAACAGCACGCCGACGAGGTCATTATATTTATCGATGAGCCGATACTTTCGGCACTCGGAAGCTCCTCTTACCTCGGCGTCGATGCCGGCGAGGCGTTCAGACTTATTACTGACATGGCTTCGGCGATAACTGAGGCAGGCGGCATATCGGCTGTTCATTGCTGCGGCAGGGCTGACTGGCCGCTGGTCATAAATTGCGGCGTGAAGATCATAAACTTCGATGCCTTTGGTTTTTTTGACACACTTGCCATATATCATGAACAACTGCGGAACTTCCTCGGGGGCGGGGGGTATCTTGCCTGGGGGATTGTGCCTACGACGGACATTATAGAAAGAGTGGACGACAGTCAGCTGATAGAACTCATGCATGCCCATATAGATGATTTGTGCAAATACATACCGTCCGAACTTGTGAAGGGGAATATTCTTCTTACTCCGTCGTGCGGGACCGGCTCACGAAGCGTCGAGGAGACTACAAAGATATGCCAGTTGCTAATCCGCCTTAAAGAGGCTCTGGCATGATTGGATGCCGGTAGGTGAAAACCGGAAAAGGTTTTTTTATCTCGTTCGAGGGCATCGAGGGGACGGGAAAGACTACGCAGGCGCGGCTTCTTTCCGACAGGCTTACGGGCGAGGGTCAAGATGTAATAGTAACTTTCGAGCCTGGAGGGACCCTCATCGGCAGCAAGATCCGGGAGATACTTCTGCTTCCTGATCACACGGAGATGTCCGCTGTCACCGAGCTTCTGCTTTATAACGCTGATCGTGCCCAGCACTTGACCGAAAAGATATTGCCGGCAATTAACGAAAGCAAGATCATCATAACTGACAGGTTCAGCGATGCAACAGTAGCGTACCAGGGCCATGCAAGGGGCCTGGACATGGCCCTTATAGAGTCTCTGGACCGTTTGGCAACCGGAGGCTTGAGGCCGGACCTTACGGTCCTTTTTGATCTCGATGTCGAGGTGGGGCTGGCGCGAAACAGGAGCGCAAACAAGACGGACCGCCTCGAACTCGAAGATATAGAATTTCACAGGCGGGTCCGCAAAGGATATCTTGAGATTGCAAAGCTCCAGCCCGAAAGGGTCTGTATTGTGGATGCCTCAAGGCCTGCCGCGGACGTTCATGCAAAGGTATGGGAAATCGTAAAAGAGAGGCTTAAGGCGAATGGCGCTTAGGGACATAGCGGGTCAGGAAAAGGCGTTGAGAATAATGTTCGGCATGCTGCGCAGGAGCAGGGTGCCTTCGGCCATGCTGTTGTCCGGCGACACGGGCATCGGCAAAAGGCTGGCTGCCGTGAATTACGCCAAAGCGGTCAATTGTCTGGGCCCTGCTGATTTCGATTGCTGCGATGCCTGCGCGTCATGCAGAAAGATTGATGCAGGAATGCACCCGGATGTCTCGATCACTTTTCCTGAAAAGGATGAAATAAAGATCGATGCCGTAAGAAGGCTTGAGGAAAGCCTTTATTTGACGCCGCTGGAGGGCGTGAAGAAAATCGCTATTGTGGACGATGCCGACGCGATGAACTTAAATGCGGCAAATGCCTTTTTAAAGACGCTGGAAGAGCCGCCTGATGACAGCCTTATCATACTTGTGTCATCCAATCCAGACAGACTGCCGGATACTATACGCTCCCGTTGCGTCGCGATACGGTTTTATCCTCTCTCCCGAGAGGCTTTCAGAAAAGTTGTTTCGGGCTCGGTGGCACCGGAACGTATAGAGTACGTGAGCAGATTGTCCATGGGCCGGCCCGGTCTCGCTTTGGCCGGTGATTTGCAGAAGGACATGGATTGGTTTACCGCTGTTCTAGATGACATGGTCAGGGAAGGATCGAAAGAAGCCTGGACCGACAAAGAGACGATGCGGACATGGCTCGATATGGCCTTTGTCTATTTACGGGACATTATGGTATTTAGAATAACGGGAAACGAGTCGGATATGCTATACGAAAAGGGGAACAGAAACTTCCCTAAAAAAATTGAGATCAGGAGCATACTGGATACCTATAAGTCTCTGCAAAAAGTGAAAGGCCTTCTTGATTTTAACCTGAACAAATCAATAACATGGAATTATGTGTCAAATATGATGAAAACGGTAATAGGCTGAAGAAAACATCCCTTTAGCCTTTCTTGGAGGATAGAGTAATGCCTGAAGTAGTCGGGATAAAATTCAAGCGCTGCGGTAAGATGTACGACTTCGAGGTCAATGGACTGGAAGTGAAAGAGGGAGATTCTGTCATCGTGGAATCCGATTTTGGCCTGAGCATAGGGACTGTTGTCAGGGCCGGTAGAAATATCGACGCTCCTGAACGGGAACTCAAAAAAATAGTGAGGATTGCGACTGCAGAGGACTTCAGGGTCAAGGAGGAAAACCGGAAACTTGAGAAGGAATGCAGCGCTTTTTGTGCTGAGAGAGTTATGGCCAGAGGCCTGCCCATGAAGCTTGTCGGCGCCGAATCGACGCTTGACAGGAAGAGGG
>JADFXI010000002.1 GCA_015233655.1 Nitrospirota bacterium
GTATCAGAACAGGGTGATGTTTATCACGCCAAATACTTATGCGTGGACAGTACCCTCAGGCGTAACAAAGATGAAGGCGGTTGTGATAGGGGCGGGGGGAAACGGTTCTACTGTCAACGGTGGCAGCGGAGGCGGATATTCAGAAAAAATTTACGCTACCTCCGGCGGGACGGCTATTAGTGTCACAGTCCAGGCGGGAGGGACAGGCAACGGAGCATCGACATCAGTAACCATCGGCGGAGGGACAATATCTGCTACAGGTGGAGCAAATGCCAGCGTTACAGTTGGTTCTGGTAGTGGTGGTGACATAAACACCAGCGGTGGTTCAGGTAATGCTGGGGGTGGCGCTGCTGGTGGCCCATACAATAATGGAGGCTACGGCTGTACCGGCGGCGGCGGATTTGGCAATGGGTTAGGCTACACATGCCCTCCAAATAGTGGCCAATATGGAGGCTATGCATACGGTTCTTCAGCTTCCAACCCTCTCGGAAGCAACGGCGTCTGGTGGGACCCAAGGGACATCATGGGCCGGGGCGGGGCCTCTGGGGGTTATGGAGGGACAAGCAATGCATACGCCAACTGGGGAGGTTTTCAGGGAGGTTCCGGAGGCGATGGTCGCGATGGTGAACTAGGTGGTGGCGGTGGCTACGGCGGTGACGGAGGCGCTGGCACCGGAGGCGGAAGTGGCAGCGGTCAAAGCGGCGGCTACGGTTACTGCGGCGGTGGGGGTGCTGGTGGTAACGGCGGTATCGGTGGTGGCGGCGGTGGCGGCGGTCATGCTGGCACTTGTACTGGTTGGCAATGCGTCTATTGCAACGGCGGAAAAGGCGGGAATGGTGGCATTGGCGGCGGTGGCGGCTACTCAACCCCCGGCTCCAGCAATAATGGCTATCAAGGTAATGGTAGCGCAGGCGCTACTGGTACCGGCGGCAACGGTATAGCAATAATTTACTGGTAAATAAAGGGTCGGACTCCTATGGATAAAGCTTCACACACAATAAGTTCAAAAACCACATGTCTCTTATTGCTAATAATCGCGGGCGTTTCTTTTGTCGTCTACTTCAATGCACTTTTTAATGGCTTCGTTGCGGACGATATTGACTTAGTGGTAAATAACCCGTGGATCAGGGATATTAAATATCTGACAAAGATATTTACTGCCGATGTTTTTGGTTTTGGAGCGCCGGGATTTCAGATTAAGACAAATTATTACCGTCCACTGGTACATGTTATCCACATGTGCAGTTTTTGTCTCTTAGGTCTGAAACCATTTTTATTTCATCTCGTGAACATACTCTTTCACGCCGGGAATTCGGTGCTAGTCTTTGTGATAACATCACGGCTACTAGGAGAAGCCCATCCGCGCACTTCTTCGCCGCCCTCAACTTTACCCGTTGCCCTTTCTTCACCCCCGTTTATCGCAGCATTGTTATTTGCCACTCACCCTATTCATACAGAGGCGGTTACATTTGTTTCCGGTCTATTTGATGTTTCTTTTGCTTTTTTCTATCTTTTTTCGTTGTGGCTTTATATGCGGTACAAGATGGGATTCAGAGCCGGGTATGTCTTATCCCTAGCATCGTTCTTTGCTTCAACGCTTTGCAAGGAGCCCGCTTTGACACTTCCGCTTATTCTTATTGTTTACGATTATGCTTTCAGGAAAAAAGAAGATAGCTTACTCGCGTTGGTGAAACGATATATCCCCTATTTTATTATTGCTGGAATTTACATGGCGCTGCGGATAAACGCCCTGAAAAGCTTTACTCCTGATGCCCCTGCTGATATTACTGAAATGTATTACAAAGGACTGAGTGCCTGGCAGTACGTGATCAATGTATTGCCTCTTTTTGTGCAATACATCAATGATCTCTTTTTTCCGTTTAATCTTAATTTTTGGCATACGTTTCGTCCTATTGAAACTCTCTTAAACGCAAAGGGGATGCTCTCGATAGCTGTAACAGTTGCTTACTTACTCGCCGTTTTATTCGCATGGAGAAGAAATAGGACGATGTTTTTCTCCCTCCTATTCATAATAGGCCCTCTCTTGCCGGCTTTTTATATTAAAGCGCTTAGCGGAATGCCTTATGGCGAGAGATATCTTTATCTTCCGTCCTTCGGTTTTGTTGTACTGCTCGCCATCTTTTTTGAGGTCTTGAATAAAAAAATGACGCGATATAGCATTGCGGCCATGCTGATCGTGGTATCAGTGATTGGACTGTATTCATTTAGGACTATTACAAGAAACTTTGTATGGAGAGATGACTTCACCCTCCTTACCGACACGATTAAGAAATCTCCTGATGCTGAAGTGCCTCGTATAAGGCTTGCTCAGGTGTTGATTAACATGAATAGGAATGGCGAGGCCATTGCGCAGTACCGGAAGGCACTGGAGCTAAATCCTAATGATTTTCTCGTTCATCAATATATTGCTGATCGCTACATGATAGCCGGGATGCCGGAGCAAGCCCAAAAGGAATATCGGGAAGTAATGAACTTAAACCCAAATTTTTTCCTAAACTATAATAACCTTTTGAATCAGAGTAAAGAAGCGATTGATCTCCAGAAAAAGCAATTAATCAAAGAGACCATAGAGCAAGAGGTAAGGCTGCAACCAGAAAATGCCATATATCGTGAAGTCCTGGGGCTTGCCTATGGGCAGACAGGATCATACGACAAGGCTATAGAACAATTTAAGATTGCGCTTCAACTGGCCCCCTCAAATCCTGTTTTTCGTAAAAATCTTGACATTGCCCTGGGCCGACTGCATGTGCCAGGGTTTTAGCGGGCTTGGATCGAGGCATGTGAAAGGGCCATACTTAAGCATATTTGCAGCATTCGCCCTGGCTGTTATCGTCCCGCTGCTATTGTGGGAGATAGTAAAAAGAAATTATTATCTTTCGTTGTTCTTGTTGCCGCTGAAGTTGAATAAGAAATTGCAACCAGCCGCTGAAGAATAAATTGAAAAGGAATTTAATTGGAGGACGGTCTAATGTTTAGTGGAACAGACGCAACAATTGTTTTAGTAGTGCTTGGAACGCCGATTGTTTTGTGGCTTTACTCTCTTATCGATTTGCTAAAAAACAATTTTAAAGGCGGGAAAGTCATCTGGTTCCTGGTGATTTGTTTCTTACCGCTTCTGGGGCCTCTACTTTACCTGCTCATCGGCAGAAAACAGAAAATAATAACCGACACTCAAACCGGGGGAGACAGCAATGAATGAAAAACAAAAATCAACTCTGTGGAATATGACAAGTCAGGCAGCGGCGATTGTCTTTGCTGCTATTGTTTTGATAGTCGGACATGCCGGCTATAACATTATAACCAGGCCTGGCACAGGTGACGCGCTGAAAGCGCTTCAACCGGAGGGATCTGAACAGTATAAAAGCAATTTTAAGGTTCTGTCTGTGACAAAATTAGACGGGCAGTCAACTGAGTTAATGGGTCTCAAACACTATTCTATGATAGTACACGCGATCGGGGAAATCACGAAAGATGATGAGGAGCCGACCGGACAAAAACAGTCGAGGTATCAGCGTTACGGCTTTTGGGGAATGCAGACACGCGAAATCGTTACAGCGATAGAATGGAGGCAATGGAAGAAGGGGACGCAATGTGCTTGTGACGGTTCTGTAGAATGGGTGAAGACAGAAAAGAAATGGAATCCGACTGCGAAGTGCTTTTTCAGTCCGGTTAAAGAAATGCCGGTCACGGTTTGGAAGCAGACTGCAGCCGCACAGGAACAAGAACATAAAGAGGCGGACTCAAAGGGCAAGAAGGCGCAGAAGGCGGGCACCCAATAAATATAGTGGAAAAATGGAATGGGGCCGATGGTTAGCAATGCAGGAGTTGTAACAGCCGGTCACCAGAACATGTCGATGGTCCAATAGAAAAACAATTCCTATTTCCCTCCGTCCTGTTACTGTCCTTGTACTATACTTATTAATAGACGTACAATATCCTTATTGTTAAAGTAAAGAAGGTGAATTATCCCATACGTGCCGCGGTACAAAACCACTCCTCACTTACTAACTCTGATCGAGGAGATAACCTTAAAGCTAAAATCGACATGTCTCCTATATCTGTTTCGTGGGTAAAAAAATAAAAATGGGGTCGCATCTTCATTATTGACAGCCTCTATTTGTAAACATTGAAGATTTTGACACCATGCACGCCCCATTACTGATTGTTAGACCGGGAAAATGAAAAATGATGTTATCTCTGTCTGGATTGGGAATTTTTATATAGCTGTTTGACAGAACCACGGAGTCTTGATATTATAAATCATGAATACAAAAGGCATACAGTTGTGAAGTTTTTTGACTGGAACAGCGAGAAGAACGAGATACTTAAGAAAGAACGGGGTATATCATTTGAGCAGGTAGAACTGGCTATCGCAGCAGGAGATTTGCTCGACCGGGTTCGGCATCCCAATCCTGCAAAATATCCTAATCAAAAAGTCTTTATAGTAAAAATTGAAGATTATGTTTATTCCGTGCCATATGTTGAGGATGACGAAACTATATTTTTGAAAACAATAATACCAAATAGCAAGGCGACAAAGAAATATTTAGGAGGCAATACATGAAAAAGACAAAATATTTGGATAACGTCGAAATGGAAATGGCCAAATCACTTGAAAAGGAAGAATGGGTTTCCGATCTTACCAAGAAGGAAAAGAAACAGTATGAGGAATATGCCAGAGATAGTTTGAGCAAACAAAAGAGGATCAATATCAGAATGACAGTACGAGATTTAAAGAAAATTCAGGCTAAAGCAGTCGAAGAGGGGTTGCCATACCAATCGCTTATATCAATGCTTATTCATAAGTACAATGAAGGAAAACTAAGGATAAATTGAAAGAGAGCCTAATAGTAGCTCAAGAGAGACGTGGCGATCTAACCCCGAAAGGTTTTTAGTATTAGAGAAGAGTAAAAATGGGGTCGCATCTTCATTATAGATAGCCTCTATTTGTAAACATCGAAGATTTGATAACCATGCACGGAAGTTGCAAATAGCTGAGGGGGGAAAGGCATCTAAATTGTAGGTATATAAGATGACTGTTTGCCGGAAAAACAGGCAAATATTGCCAAAATGGCGCCAATATGCTGCTCTAACAATCAGGAAAGAAGGCGTATATTATTTATGAAAATAGAAGATAGAATCCCGGCGAGGATGCCCCACACGGTCTATGAGAAGATTGCCGAAGCCGCTCAGTCGGTCGGGGCAACGCTTAACCAATTCCTTGTCCAGGCAGCATTGGAAAGGGCAAACGAAATACTTGAACGAGAACGGGTAATAACCTTGTCCTCTAGTGCCGTAAAAGCCATTTTTGATCTGATGGAAAATCCGCCAAAACCGAAGGAGCAGCTAAAAAGGGCTGTAAAGCGCAGAAAGAATCTCTTGTGCTGCAGATAGCACCTCAATCCCGCGACCACATTCGCTCTGATTTTGATTGTGGATTACCTGAACTCAACGCAGTTTTCAAGGCCACTGCCCGGCAGCACATCGCTAAGGGGATATCCCGCACATGGTCTCGCTGCTGTCAGGCTTGCCCGTCTGGCTGTTTCCAGCAGAAATCAGGTTAAGGGTTATGGCGAACTCATGCTTGCTGAAGCGTGCCACCGCACAGTGCTGATTGCGGAACAGGCCGGGGTCATAGGTCTTTTTGTGGATGCGAAAAACTCTCGTGCGCGTGCCTTCTACGAGCATTACGGATTTGTTCAAGTTCCTGGAAACGCTTTGCATTTATTTCTTCCCATTAAAACCCTGCGGTCAGTCGCGTCCTGACAATAATTGACTGCCCTCATCCCTGAAAGTCGCATTAAATTACTATCGGCCTCTGGCGTCCGTAATCATGATGTGTGCTTTTTATGCTTACGGACTGAGACCCTGAGCATTTCATCTTATGAACGTAAAATATAAAGATGTTCCGCTTTCCTAGGTCTTCAGAACTTTTTTCAAAAGTATTATCTCATAAGAGTCCAACTTAATGCCGCAAAATGAAAAGGAGGGTGCAAGGTGAATAAGGCAGATGGAGTGTTATTGAGACTGAGGAGTTGTCAAAGGGGCTATTCGCTTATAGAGTTTGCAATTACGATGGGGCTTGTGGCGCTTGTAGCCGGGGGAGTTTTTGCTGCTTACAAGTTCAGGGTTGCACCGGCAGCATGGACAAGCGCAAAGTTCGACATATTCAACAGCGTACTAGCCGCAGCGCAGACCGCCCAGGCTGCAAGAGGGAATGCTTATCCTGCCCAGGCTTCTGCGGCAGCTTTAACGTCATCTGCACTAGCAGCATACGTAGGTTCGACGTCGACTGATATCAGCAACTGGACTTATCAATGCAGCGGTTCCAATTTGACGCTGGTGGTTGTAGTCCCTGACGCCCCAAGTGGCGATTCCGTGAGCATGCTGAAAGATAGAATTTCGTATTCAGTGCCGAATTCTACGGTCACTAATAGTGCCAATAGTGTCACAGTAGCTATATCGCCGGTTAATTGCCAATAGATAAAAAAGGATTTAATGTATGCAACTGTTTGTAATTGCGATTTCTGCGCTTATCGTCGGGCTGGCACTTTCGATGACGAGCTTAAATAACCCGGCCAACTACGACACTGCTGCAGTGGCCGACAGCCTCGCGCCAGAGCATTCTCTTTACGACGGCGCTGCGAACATCACCGCTGCTGCAAATGTCTCAATGGAACGCAGCAGACTCACAAGCGTGGAACAATCGCTTGTAGACGTGTGCAGAGCCATATACTGGATGGGGAAAAACAACGGTTGTTCGCCCTTGGATGAGGGTTTTACGTGGCAGTTCATGCTTAATCAGGGGACAACCGGCGCTTTAAATAGCGTGCTAAGCGTTCCATCGACGAGCACGTTTTCATGCGGGAGCCCCGGCCAGTATGGGGCGTACTTGCTGCGAGGCGTGTATAGTGACCTTGGCGGGTACAAGTATAACCTGAACAATAGCACCGGCACAGGCGTTATAAGCGGGCAGGCCGACCCGTGTGCTTATGCGGATATTGTGTATAGGTAATGGGTAGTAGAGGAGGAAACACCGTGGAATGTCTTGCTGAACAAAGTAAAAACGGTTTTTACAGACTTTTCGTCCGGAAAGTTATCGACAGAGTGGGGAGAGATAAATATGTTTTTGCAGTGGGGAAAAAAGAGGATACAAAAGACTCACATATAATTAACACACTGAACTCTCTCGGCATCCTTGCTTATCGCGAAAGCTTTGAGTTACTCAAGGAATCCCTCAGGGAATTAGGCAACGGAGGCGTGATAATTGACTATGACCCTAACGATATAACAGTATTTGAGGGAGATGTCTACCTGTGTTCGGACGACGGCAGCCGCATAAAAGTCAAGCCAATCTTCTACCCCCATCAGGACACGGACGAGATTCAGATACTCCTGAGTTACGACCACTGCCAAAATCTTTCGCTGGAGTCGTCAATACAGAAGACGGAGGAGAGAGGAGATATTATCTGCTTCACGTTTAAGGACATAGTGAGAAAAGCACTTTTGTTTAATGCGTCTGATATACACATACTGCCTAAAACAGACCACTACAGGGTATTTTTCAGGATAGACGGGAGGTTCCTGGAAATCCCCGAGTTCCTGATGAATGTGGAGCAGGGGAAGGCTTTTTCGAGAATGATCAGAATAGAGGCGAGCGACCATACGAAAGGCAGTTTTAACATAGATGAAACTAAAGTATCGCAGCTCGGCAAAATAGAATACTCAGACCTTGGTGTCGGACTCAGACTTGAGTTTGTCCCGGACGGCAGGACGCTTGAGCATGTTGACATTACGGCAAGGATAATTTCCAAAGGGTCGCTGGAGATATCGGCCAATATGGAAGGCAATCTAAGAAAGTGCGGCTTTGCCGAAGACGATATTGTTTCATTTGAGTCCATAACCCGCAGGAAAACCGGCCTTGTTGTTGTGAGTGGGGTCGTAAATTCCGGCAAATCCACAACTATATGGAATGTACTGCCGGCCCTCGACCGGACAAAAAAGATAGGGACTGTGGAGGACCCCGTGGAATGTGTTCTTGACAGGCATAACATAATTCAGCACCAGATATATGAACCTGAAAAGGAAAGCCTGAAGATGGGGTTTGAGCAATTTATAAAATCATTTAAAAGAGGCGATTACGATGTCGTGTTTATAGGCGAATGGAGGAAGTCAAAAGGACTGACCGAAGCTATTGTTGAGCAGGCAAATGCAGGACAGCTGATATTCACCACGCTGCACGTAAAAAGTTCGTTTGAGATATACAGCGCGATCAGCGAGATGTTTCACATACAGAAAAATGTATCTGCGAGGCTGGTGCTTATGTCTTTGAATCAGCTTCTTTTACCGAAACTCTGCAAGCACTGCAAAATAGAAACGGACATAGGCTTTTCACAAGACGATGTAAGGTACCTGAATACCCTCACGAAGATCGAAAAGGAGAAGTTGCTGTCTTTTTCATCCAAAGGATACAGGAGGAAAGAGGAAGGGTGCAGCTATTGTTACCATACCGGATATAAGGGCAGGACAGTCATCTATGATTATTTTATTCCAACTCAGGAGTTCATAAGTGAGGTCGTCAAGAATGACCTTAGCCCTAACGAAATTAAGAACCTGGCGTTGATGTACGGGATAGGCAAGACTAAGCTATCTGTTTTCCTTGATAGGGTGAGGGAAGGCCTAATAGAAAAATCATGTGTGGAGGAAATCTGACAAATATGAATGAGCTTAATTACGGGTTTGATCACAGGGAGCCATCAAAGGCCCTGGAAGAACTGAAGAGCAAGCTGGGGTCAAAAAACGGCTGGTTTGTCCGGTTCATCGCCGAGGTCATGAAAATGAAGCAGCATCAAAACATCACGGACATAGTCATCAAAGAAAACCAACTTATCAAAGTTGGGGCCGTTAAATCCTTTATTCCCTTATTGATAAAGCTTGAATTAAACAACAGCATTTTCAAGCCCTCCGGAGACGATATAAACTTTCTCACTCATTCCCTGCTGGGGAAGGACCACAGCTACCTCAACAGCATGTCTTCCATTGATTTCTCACTGGCCATATACGGAATAGGGATATTCAGGATGAATTACTCCAGAGACATAATGGGCGTCGGGCTGAGCATAAGGTATTTGGACTTTGACATTCCCGAGTTTGATCGACTGCAGTACCCGGCGTATTACAAGAAATTTTTTGAGACATTGGTAAGAGAAAGGACATTGGTTGACGCGGAAGGCAAACAGCATAGAATAGGATTCATTGGAAGCGGCGGCCTGGTGCTGCATATAGGCCCGACCGGGAGCGGCAAAACAACGGCAATAGCAAGTGAACTGCGGCACATCGCCGACAGAATCAGCGGAACCATTGTTACTTACGAGAATCCGGTCGAATACCGCTTTGTTCAGTCAAAGGCCATAGTGAGGCAATTTGAGCTGGGCAAACACATTAAAGACCAGGAAAGGCTCTCGACATTTGAAACCCTGAAGTATCATCTCCTCAGAAACGCTCCATCAGTAGCAATGATTTCAGAAGTCAAGACCGAGCAGGAGATATTTGAGTTGATAGACGTTGCCAACAGGGGGCACCTTGTCTTTTCGACCATGCATGCCAAGAACACAATAGAAGCCTTGTCTCTTATGCTGTCGGTGATTAAGAGCGCCAGACATTTACTTGCGACCAGCTTGCTGGCCATAGTTTCACATTATCTGCATTTGACACTGGATGGCAAGATCGTACCGGTTTATGAAGTATTTATCCCTGATAAAACGGTGAAGAAGAAAATACAGGACGGGAATCTGGGCGACATACACAGGATGTTTTACCAGGAAAAAGTCCTGGCCCAGTCATCGATGACGTTCCCTGACTGTATATCTGATCTTATGAGCAGGGGTGTAATATCGGACGAAGAAAAGAAAGAGTTAACTGCGTCCATGATGTCTGCTTTGAACTAAAAAAAGGCGAATGGCAAAGGAGATTATTGCGTGGAAAACAAATATATCAGGGTGAATTCTGATAAGTTTTTTAACCTGAAGATAGAAATTGGCGAAGTGCTGGGGTGGCTTAAGGCTATTCGTGAGATTTCCGGAGTGGAAGACCTGTCTGCCGCTTTGGAGATATGTTATTCATATGTGCTCGATAAAGAACAATCGAGGGCAGTTGTGATAGTTACCGAACTGATATATCAGGAGGCATCAGGGAAAATAATACCGCCTATTAATCTCTACGAGACTTATAGGAATATCGCTATTGGAGATTGCAAGGACTATGCGCCTTGACTCCCTCAAAAAAGAAGCGATTATGGTGAAGCCGCTGACTTTGCCGGTTTCAGTGACCGATGCACTCAAGGACTTTATTAAATTTCGAGTTGAGATAATCCCCGTCATGCATGGAAATTATCTGAAGGGCCTGTATTTCAGAGATACTGTTGCTTTGGTCACCGATTGCAAAGACGGCAAGGCGTGTTTAGATTTTATAGCACCGGAGGCGCTCACGGAAATGCCTTATATAGACATATCATCGGGCGACAATGCCCAGATAGACAATTTAAAGACGGCGATCGAAAGCGAGACCTCTGCAGCGCTAATGATGAAGGGCATATATCTTGGCATGGTCCCTCATAAAAAAATGGTTGCCTTTGTCCATGAGCAAAAAATAAAGGAAGCGATAATGACCAACCCTCTCACAGGGCTTCCCGGCAATTATACCATCAGAAAAGAGTTTGAGCGAAAGTCCGAAAACGAAGAAAAATATTATGTGTGCTATCTGGATCTGAACGATTTCAAAGCTTACAACGATAAGTACGGTGTGGTAAAGGGGGACGAGGTGCTTAAATTCACGTCGTTCCTTCTGCTTCAGCGGTGCGGCGAAAATTTTGTCGGTCATGTTGGCGGCGATGATTTTATATTTTTTTTACCTGTCGACACAGCCTGTACTATATTGGAAAGTATAGTTTCCGATTTCGACAAGGGGATTTTCGATTTCTACAGCGAGACTCACCGTAGGCAGGGGGGCATCATTACGTTGGACAGGGAAGGGAGAACGCGCTCCTTCCCCATAATGAGCACAGCAATAGCAGCTGTACTTGTCGAAGGCAATCACAGCTTTGAACATGTAAACACTTCCCTGGCTGCCCTGAAGAAATCTCTAAAGGAAGAATGCAGAAAAAATAAAGGAGGTTCACTATATGCCTATGATTAGAGAAAACAATTTGCGGTTGCCGGGTATCATTGAGAAGGCATTGGAACTAAATGCCTCTGATATACACATGGTTCCTGGAGACCCGATCATGTTTAGAATAGACGGCAGTATCCGCGCTGTGGACGATTATCTTGTCACTGAAGCCGACATCTACGTCCTGCTCGAAAACTATCTGAGCAGCTATACAAGACAGAAGTATGACGAGAGAAAGTCCTACGACATATCTCTCGGGCTGGACCGTATCAGGGTCAGACTGCATTTCTATGAGTCGCTGCAGGGGGCATGCGTGAGTTGCAGGCTAGTGCCGCTAATTCCCAGGACTATGGAGGAATTGGCGATCCCTCCGGTGCTGAGGAACTGGATGGATAACAGAGGCATTATCGTCATATCCGGTCTCACCAACATGGGGAAGACCACGTCTCTTGCGTCAATGGTGGACTATATCAACGAGCACAGAGAGGAAAAGATTGTTATACTCGAGGACCCTGTGGAGTATTTGCATAACAAGAAGAAGGGACTCATAGTGCAGCGTGAGGTGGGACTGAACTCCCCGTCTTATGCCGATGCCCTGCGAGACATTGTAAGAGAGGACGTCGATACCATTGTTGTAGGGGAAGTCAGAAATGCACAGACTATGGACGCAGTGTTCGGGATGGCGGAGAGCGGGCAAAAAGTATTTACTTCGGTCCATGCATCAAGTGCCGTGGGGACGATCGAGAGAATAGTAAACATGTTTCCGCTGTCCGACTATGAAAGGGTTTGCCGGAGACTGTCATCGACATTGAATGGTGTACTGAACCAGTGGCTCTTGCCTAAACAGAAGGGCGGCAGGGTGCTGGCTGCCGAAATTTTCACAAACAGCGACGCTACCCGCTGGCTGCTGAAAGACGGCCTTATTCATCAGATCCCTGCCTATCTAGAAAGAGGTACCGACGAGCTATGCTCTCTGAAGATATATAGGGAAAGGCTGGAGAGAAATGGTTTGTTTTGACGGGATAAGGGACATTAAGAACATTTTTGCGACTGTACTACTGATGCTATTCGTAGCATCCGCATACGCTCAGACTCCTTCCCCCTATGTGCAGACCTCTGATACTTTTGCTGAAAAGGCAGGACATGCAAAATGGGAGGTTCAGGGAAGCATAGGCAACAAAGTAGTCATTGTCAATGGCAGAGGGGATACGTCAGCGGTAGAAGCAGGGAGCGAAATAGACGGGTGCCTTGTAACCGCAGGTAAGGTGTTGTGCGATCTGGCAGAAAAAGAGGCTCTTGGCAAAATTAAAACAGAAATGAAATCAATAGAGGTAATTCCCAAAAAAGAGGAGGAACTTAATAAAGAGTTGGCCCATCGCCTGTTAGTCTCAATTCTGGAATCCAGGGGGAAAACCGGCCATTCTCCGGAGTGGGGCCATATTAAATTCGTGGTTTTGGACGGCAAGCTGATGATCCGTGTTATAAAAAGTTATTACGACAAAGCTAAAACCGTATTGAAAGACGCCATCCTGGAGGAAGCTCAGGATAACGGATTTGTATATTATGCATTGGACGGGAAGATTGTGCAGATAGAGTATAAATAGGAGCGGATATTGAAAAAAATAGTTTTTAATGTTAGTACCTTTTTAATAATGGCATTATGCTCTTCACCGTCTTTTGCCTTGGTTGGCGATGGCGGGACGATTGCCGCCTGTTATCCTGGAGGGTACAGCCAGATTCTGCTCGGCGTAAAACCATTCGTATTTCAGTGCGCGCAATATACCGTGATCAAGCCGTGTCCTTATGGCGGGAAACTGGTCGAATTCTGGCTGCCCACCTATGCGATTGAAGTCACGGGACAGGCCAATACTACGGTTTTTCCGGTGTCTCTCGCCGACGTTTTAAGTCTGGCTTCTCCTATTGAAGGCGGCATGGTACAAGGCGAAGCCGGCAATGATACTCAAACAAAATACCGTGACGTCCATGTATATCAACTTTCGACTGCTGACGTAACAGCAATTCTTGCCGGTCATCCCGGTCAGGTATGCATGCTTCTTTATGCTGATAGCATAACTGGAGGCACGGTCTTCAAGAGCGAGTTATTCCCTGGATGGAGGATCGGCAAAGACCCCACCGGCCTTAACCCTTTCTCATCCCCTGTCGGTTCCTGGGGACCTCTTTATCCACGCACTGGATGGAGCAATCACCCATCCAATGTAACTAACAGCCTGCTGCTGTCATACAGGTCACAACAGCTTGGGGCCGAATTTTCAGCTCTATACGGAGGCACGGTATTTGTTGACAAGTATGAAATAGGCGGCCCTGTGCCGGGAGACTGCTACCAGATAGGGACTCCTACAATGCTGCAGGAGAAGGCTGCAAACAGGTCTTTGTGTGCAGACAGGATAGTCACCATTTTCTGGAGGCATATAATAACATGCTGCCCCGTTTAGACCTTATGATGCATGCAGCCTGTAGAACACTGTTTGTTTTTTTCGTATTAACCTGTTCATCAGGTTATGCCTTGGACAACAATTGCGGAGTTAATTATTTTAACGGTTGGTGCAAGGAAAAGGAGAAGGAAACTCCAGCCGACACCAAAAAGGCTGAAAGCGACCCTTATATCTGGCAGCCCAAATTTGCTAATGAACCGCCTCCTCCATTAGTCGATCTATTCAGGGACCCTTCGGCGGAAAACATAGGGCGTTACCAGGAATGGTACAAAAAACGCATGGAACGTGTTAACGAAGTCGGTCTGATCATGGCAGGAGGTGTTGCACAGGCGCAGATGTCAAATGAGAAATCCCAGCAGGGAGCTGTAAGTGAAGTTAAGCCTGTAATATTCGATAAGGCGATATATTTTTTCAGCGAGTCCTGCCCGGCCTGCGCCAAAATGACACCGCTGCTTTCGCAAGTACAACATTCGAGCAAGCTGGTGGGCATAGGAATAAAATCCACTGACAGCAGCGCCGCTGCATACCTGCAGCGCAATGGTGTGAGGATACTGTCAGGAGGCGATAATTCCGGGGATATTGCCGCGAATTACAATGTGTCTGCGACCCCGACTCTGATTCTGCTGTCAGAAAGTGGTGATGTCGTGGGCCGATACGAAGGTGTGATGGACAAGGCGGCTCTCTCGGGGATTTTTGGAAATTAACGGTAGCAAAGACATCAGACTTGAACCCATTGCCTTTATCGTAATTAGTTAGGTCATCAGTTTGTTTTATAAAGAAAGAAAATGGTAAAGTCATAACATTAAAAGGAGTTGTCATAGAGGTGAGAAAATGAGGCCGAATGTACTGGTACACGATATTGAGAAGTATGAAGGCAAATATGTTGCAATAAGAACGTTTATTGAAAAAAATGTGGTCTGTTTTGGAGATGATCCTGCAATGGTATTTGAAGAAGCCCAGAGCAGGGGTGCTGATGATCCGGTAATATTTTATGTCCCTAAGAAAGATGTTGTTCACATCTACACATGCCGATAAAAGACTGCCCTTTTACAGACTGTGGAAATAATATTTACCGCCCTCTTCTGCCGATAAAGGTTATAAATCCTCATACGGGGAAAGGATATAGGACTTTCGGTCTTATTGATACTGGCGCTGATGATTGTGCAGTGCCGGCATCTTATGCACGTGTTCTAGGACATGATCTTCAGGCAGGACAGTCAAAGGTGATTTCAACCGGCAATGGAGAGACTTTGGCATATGCGCATACAACAAAGTTTGAAGTTTATCACCCTGAAACGGGCGACCCCCTTTATACGATAGATGAAACACCGATAGACTTTATGCCCAATCTACACGTAATGCTTTTGGGGGTAAACAGTTTTTTAAGCAGATTTGTACTCATTATCGACTATCCTTCCAAAAGGTTCTCAATAGAATATCCATAACAAACCTGTCACCCAGACAACAGAACGACAGGAACATTTTAAAAAAATCCAAGTAATATCTTAAACAGAGTAATCTTTGTTAAAGAGCCGATACTTCCCATTTGGTTATGCAAGAAGTTTAACGGAGGAGTAATGATGAGACTGACGGTTATAACATCCATGATTGTCGTAATGTCCATTGTGGATGTTTGCCATGCGGTTGATCCGGAGCTGAATGCGAGACTTGGGATACCGGTGCAGCCGCAAAGCTCCGGAGAAACGTTTAATCAGGGATTGATAGGCAGCATGGGGCTGGGTGGCTGCGGTGATTTGGGGATAACCAATCAACTAAACAGTCTTATAAGTCTCGGACAGCAGGCGATCAGCAATCTGGGAAACAACATAGGCACCATCGCTGCGACTGCAGCTATTGCCTACTTTATGCCGACAGAATACAGTGTAGTTTCCAATCTTTTGTCTGATGCGCGAAAATATCTAGCCGTATTGGCTGATAAATGCAAGACATATCAGGCTGCAAGGAATTATATGGAAAAAAGCGATATAGCAGGCATAAGGAAGGCAGCCTTTGCCAGGTGTATGGAACAGAATGGCGGAGATGATTTTTTGTGTTCCAAACCGGCTAATGCGTGGCAATACCTGTTCGGTACAACAGGCTGTGTATCGGCCCTGGACAAGGCACTTAATGGTGTCACTCTTCCCTCGGGGACCATCAGCAGTACCATAAAGTCCTTTTTCGGCGATGTCCAGATATGCCCTGACGGAAGCGGTCGCACACCGGCTACACTGACTGCCGACAAAGTGTATCAGGCAAATATGTTATTTTACGGTCCTGCTGTAACAAGTGGTGTTTCTACAGCCCAAACGAGGTATCTGGCACAAAGTGATATCCAGTCAATGAACTTGTGCATCGGTCCGGCCAATAATGGGAACGCAGGCAACGGAGGCGGTAACGCCGGCAGCGGCGGAGTGATCTGCCCTCACGCGGAAACCATCAATATGGTTGCGTCTTTTCCATCTGATGAACAGGCAGTTTTTACAAATAAACTAGTCGAAAGCCTCTCACTCCTTCAGACTGTATACAATACATATAGTTGGTCGTCAATGCTGAATAAAGCGGCGGCTGCCTCCAATGCGCCTGTTCCCGACGCGTTAACTACGCCTATCAACCAAATGACCGAGCAGAAGGAAAAAGAACTAAATGACCTTGTCAAGCTGAAAGTCCAGTCCAGCGGTAATGGCGGAGACCTTTCTCAGTGGGAAAAGCAGGTCATGGAGCGGAACAGCTACTGGCAACAGTTGAAGGCTTCTCAGGGTAATGAAACAAATTACGGCAGCCAGATTTTTGGAAGTTCAGATAGTAGCACTAACGATAGCCAGAGCATTATTGACAGCATCAAGAACAGCTATTTAACCCCCTGACTTTTTGGAACATGGAAACATCGATTCCGGAAATATATAATGGTGTCAATACTGCGCTATCAACAATTACGAATAACAGTCTTTATATAGAGACTCTCTATGTAGTTGTCGCAATGGCAAGTTTCTTCTGGATATTCATTGAATTCAGGGGAACTAATGCTCTTATTGGAAATCTGAGGAATCACTTTATCACACTCATGTTTATATGGCTTTTTTTCGGCAGCGGTGCTATAACATCCGATGTTAACGTAACTCTGAATAAACCGGATGGCACTACGACATATTTGACCTACCAAATGGCTCCAGGTTTCAAGTATGTAACCTATGTTATAAATTCCGTTACGGGATGGGCCGGCGGCGCTATAGGGAAAGCATCACTTGACAGCCTTAACATAGATGTCAGTAAAATGCCGTTTGCCGCTGAAAAATACGCATTGAAAACTGCAAAAACCGAACAAATGCTCGCCGCAGCGGCAAAAGACCCTGCTTTTGACGATAAAAACCGTTTTTATGCGAATAATTGTCTTGACACCGCCAAGATCAAGGCAAATCCACCCAAGTTTAGCTTTCAGATTTATATCGCAGCCTATATTCGGGACAACCCGCCGCCTAATCCTGAGTGCAATAATAGCGGTTCGTGGCTTTATAACAAGGCTTATGCTGCGGTGCAGGACATAGCCCAAAAAAACAATTTAACGACGGATGATGTTGCAAGGATTGCCCCCAAAAGTTGGCTTCTGCGTCAAGTGGACAAAATTAATCCGGCTAACCTTGTTATTGCTTTGGCAGAAGCCATTCTAAGTGTCTTCTTGAGGGTTGTCTCGGTAGTAACCTATGCTACAGCTTTCATATATGTGAAGGCCCTTCCATTTTTTCTGGGAATTCTTAATCAGATGTACGTTGGCGTTTATCCTCTGATCGTTGCCATGGCTATGCTGCCTGGAAGGTGGATGGCTATTGTCACTTATTTTGAAGGCTATCTCTGGCTCGCATTCATGCCTGTGGTTATTGCGGCAGTCGATGGATTTGGTATGCAGCTAACGGGAATAATAAGTGATTTGTTAAGCCTTCCCGCTACAATGGTTATGTTGGCCAAAATCTCAATTGTAATGTCAGTGCCGGCGATAACATCGTTCCTGATTTTCGGGCAGCGGACACATCGTGTCGGGCCATCGGATGTGGCAAGGAACGCCGCCCATAGCGCGGCTTCTCTGGTTAGCAGAAGCGTGGGAGGGGCATTTAGTTCTGGCGACAAAGGCGGCCTAGGCGGCCCTGGCGCAGCTCAAGCCGGGCGCATTCTCGGCGGCGGCGGGGGCTGGGGGGGCGGCAACGTGGTGGCCAGTACCGGTGGAAGAGGGCAACCTCCAGTTGGCACCCCTGTAACTACCGCAGCGAGCAATCACGCGATGAAACAAAGTAATGCTGACGCTGTAGGAGATTTATACGCCGGGCTCACCGGCAATTTTGATGGTTCGTCGTACTATAGCGACTCCGTCGTGTCGGGCCATATTAAGGTCGGCAGTCATGGTGGAGAACTGGGAGGGGCATTGGACAAGATTTCACCTGAAATGAAACAAATGGGCGTGGGCCTTTTGGTAAAAAACAGCGCCGGACAAACTGCAAGCGTGGACGCTCAGGCAGGCGCAGACGGCAGGATGCGCTTTTCGATGCCCGCAGGCGGCACTGCGGCAGACGCGGCCATGGCAGAGAGGCTCAACAATCCAGGCAGCGGGGAAATGTTTGCCGCGAGTGCTTTACCCGGCGGTTGGAAATTCAGGAGCGAAGCCGGCGTCAAAGGGGTCTGGGCAGCAAAATTAAGCTGGGGCAAAGAGTTGAGTTCTCAATTCATGGAAGGCGAAGACCTCTACAAGTTTGCGCAGCAACGTGAAAGGGAGTTGTAACGCCAATCCATCCGAAGAAGAAGTCGAAGTAATTATTTGTCAACCTTGCGGTATTCCTATATAGCAAGGTAATTGCCTTCCGCAAATTTTCTCCGGTCACAAGTAATATCTCATTATAAAACCAGTTGCAGGCATCTGTAACATTATATGAGAAAATATCTTTTCCTTCTGCCATTTGCCATTAGTCTTTTACCATTTGCCTCTGTAGGCGCAGAGCAAAACATCCATGAAATCGTCAGTGATGCCCAGTATAAGGCTGCTGTGCGTTTTCAGGTGCCGGTCGAACTCCTGAACGCCATAAAACAGGTGGAGAGTGGGGGACACCCCTGGGCTTTGTGTGTAAATCTCGGAAACGGTAAGAGCATGCCAATCTTTCCGCGAACATACTATGAAGCGGTCCAATATCTGACGCGGTCAAGCAGTGACAATATTGACATAGGTCCCTGGCAAGTCAATTATCATTACATCGGCAAAAGGCTGGGTGTGACCAAGGTTCAGATGCTGGACCCTTATATATCTTCACTGCTTGCTGCTTACAAGCTCTCGAGCGAAATAGCGACAAACGGTTATACCTGGCATGCAGTGGGCAATTATCACAGCTACAACCTGCCAAGGAAAATAAAATATGTTGCATCAGTCAAGAGGCAGTTGGCAAAAGACGGGTATAAGGTGAACTGAAGGAAAATGGCGGCAATATTTGCGAAGACCGAGCAGGGCATTGAGGACATCCTATTAACCGGCGTTGCGCTTGGCGCGAGCGATATACATCTTACTGAGTTGAACCAGCCTGTATTTCGCGTTGACGGAGACTTGAGGAGAAGCGACCTTCATCCGGTGGACATTTCAGATATGAACAGGTTTCTGGATAATGTGATACCAGCCGGTTTCTCGGGCAAAGACGGAGATTTTTCATTTACTTTTTCTGAGAGGAGATGGAGGGGAAACTATTTTCATTCTAATGGCAAGAGGCTTTCGATTGCGCTTAGGCTGCTTCCCCTTCAAATACCTGACATAAGGGATTTAGGTCTGCCGGCAAGTTTCAACCGCATTGCAGAAATGAAGAACGGTATCGTGCTGGTGACCGGTCCTACCGGCAGCGGCAAGTCTACAACCATTGCAGCCATGATCAAGCGTATGATCGAGACAAAGAGCATGCATCTTATAACGATTGAAAACCCCGTAGAGTATCTATTTGAAAGCACCAACTATTCAGTGGTAAACCAGCGGGAGATAGGATGCGATACCGACGATATCACTCTTGCCCTCAAGTATGCCTTGAGGCAGGACCCTGATGTGATACTGGTTGGAGAAATACGTGATACTGAAACCGCAAGACTTGCGGTCAATGCCGCAGAGACCGGTCACCTTGTTTTCGCCACACTTCATACGATAAATGTAGTAGAGACGGTCAACCGGCTCTACGGGTTGTTCCCTCCCCAGGAAAGGCATCTTGTTCAGCAGCAAATAGCTGCAACCCTTAACCTGACAGTAGCCCAAAGGCTAATAAAAAAACCGTCTGGAGGAAGAATGGCCCTTGTCGAGGCTTTATTTCCTAATGAATCAATAAGAGAGCTTATCCGGGAAGGCAGGAGCCATGAAATTCCGCAGCATATTAATGGGGCTGATTATATAAACACATTTGTCGGATACGCTGACGGGAGATGTCATGTCGCTTGAAAAGACGTTAGTGGAACTTGGCTTGGATGGAGTGAGATTTGATTCTGTTAGGGACGTCAACAGGTTATTCACAACGCTGCCGTCTTTTGGCAGTATGCTACCGTATAGGAGCTTCGACGAAGGGCATAAAGTGTTTATTCTGGGGGATTTCTCCAAAAAAGAGAGATATGTCGGCGCCATGTGGGAATACACTCCATTTGTACATGAGGCAAACAGCCTCGACGGACAAAAACTCGCAATAGCGAATCTGATGGAAATGGCCCTCCTACAAATACCTGAGGGTTATGCATTTCAATTCATTATTGTGTCGGACCGAAATGTCAGTTCGTTTCTTCCTCTCCCCTCCAATGCAGTTGGTGACCCTGAGGCAGACGCATCGGAAATGGGAGAGGCCACTGCCATTAACACTTTATATAACGAGCAGGTGATGTTTTTGCATACCAGTTCCAAGAGCGGGCTATGGGGCGGGAAAAGTGTTTTCCCGCGGACGATGAGGTTTTACATAACGGTCTTTCATGTGCCGCGAAAAATTACGCTGGGAGAAAGATCAGTAAGCGCCATTGAAAGAGTAGAGCTGGAATCAACTACTATGGACATCAGTAAGAAAATAAATGTCTTCAGCAGCAATATAACTGTATTTGAGTCCATGATGAAAAACAATGGCTTCGGTTTGCGCAGATGCGAAGCCGGAGACCTCATAGGCTATTTTCACCAACACTTGCACAAGAATATGTTTAAGGACGGACTGGGTGCACCAGAATACATACCCCAAATAGATTTAAGCCGGCAGCTATTCAGGACATTTTTATATACAGGCGATACTTTTGTATATTCAGATGGGCATTATTACAGGACCAGTGCAGCGACAAATGCACCGCAGTATACCGTGCCGGGTATCATGTATAAGCTTATGGAAGTGCCTGGAGACATTCAGATATGCCTGACCGGTTTTGTTGAAGTCCAGGACAAAGAAAAGAACGCACTAAAATGGAAAGGGAACTTTGCGTCTTATGGGCTGATGAATCCTTTTGGCAGAGAGGACAATGACAATTCAGCCATAGCAGCGGATGTAGACACAATCGAAAAGGACATGCTTGCCGGCAAAAAAGTGTTCCATTTTTCTTTTTACGTTACTAATGCGGGCGAAACATGCGAGACTGCAAATACGTATGTGCAAAAAGTTAAGGCTAAAATTGCGGATATGGAAATACCTATGCTTGCGGACAATATTATCGCCCAAAGTCTTTTTAAGAATTCTCTTCCTTTTCATTACGCTGCTCTTGAAAATAGCAGTCATCTATATCGTACATTTAAACTTCCCTCACACTCTTTTGCTCAAATGGTCCCGGCGACCGGCGCCTGGCTCGGCACGCGAAACCCCGGACTGATCGGGCTATCGCGGACATGCGAACCGGTGTATCTCGATTTTTTTGATGGGGCGGTGCCGCATTTTATTATATCCGGAGAAACCGGAACAGGCAAAAGCGCCCTGCTGAATATGCTGGCAATAAGATTTTTGAAAAGGGGCGACAGGTTTTTTATCATTGACATGATGGGCTCTTACAAGAAACTCTGCTCTCTGGTCGGCGGTGAGTATATATCGTTTAACCTAAATAACCCTGTATCTTATAATCCATTTGACTGCGCACTCGACAAGGAGCGTATCCTGCTGCTGTCCAACTTCCTTGCGTCGATCATGACGAGGAAGAATGAGGAATTGGCCCAGTCTGATATAGCGTTGATTGACAAGGCCATTGAATTCACATACGAAAAACTCGGGCACTACAACAGGACACCTGAATTAGAAGATTTCAACAATGTGCTGAAATCTCATTTTGGCGAAAAAGGGCAGTCTCTTTCAGAGCGACTGGCATTTTACGTCGGTAAAGGAAAATACGCGAACTTCTTCAGGAGGTCTTCATTCAATGTGAATAATCATTTCATAGTATTTGATATTGGAGAGCTTAAAGAGTCTCCCGATCTAATGCGGGCAATGCTTTTCAACATCATGCTGGTTATAGGGGAGCAGGTTAGAAAATTGGTAGGGCGTAAATGGCTTCCAATTGATGAGGCGCATCGAATATTCATTGAATCCGTTGGGGCCGATTTTGTTGACAGTGCGTTCAGGACGTATCGGCATTACAATACCGCAGTGGGAGTAATGACTCAAAAGGTCTCGGACCTTCTGAAAGCCGGCAAAGTTGGAGAGGTCTGTCTTTCCCAGGCGAACGTCCAGATCTATTTCAGACAGCCGAGCCTGAGCGTGCTTGATGCTATGGGGTACCTGGGGCTCTCGGAACCTGATGCGTATACGACTGAAAATTTGAAAAGCATGATGGGGTTTTATAGCGAGGCATTAATTCATATAAAGAGACTGAGAGCAGGAGGCTCGGGTAAAGGCGTAATCAGGTTCATGTCCACGCCGCTCAATTATGCCACGTTCACGACCGACCCGCCTGACAAAGAGGCATATGCAGTAATCAGGAAGCAAATACGGGAAAACATGCCTGCGGCAGAGGAAGCCGATGTCGAAAAGGAAACGACGAGAATCTTTGCCAAGACATACCCTCATGGCGTGTCAGCAGGCTTAATAAACGCAGCCGATATTTGGTAGATAATCTATTATTAGAAATCAGGAAACATCTTGAGATGAATGGGTCTTCCATCTCCGGTTGCTGCACGCGCGGTGAGTATGCCTCCTTCGATGTAATTCAAATTAAAACCGCTGTATCCCCTGGATATAAGGCTCTTCGCGTCTGCAGGACAACCGCTTTCACAGCCTGCTATGCCACGGATCATTTGCAAAATCAATCCGTTTATATCGAGGGACACGATATCGGTTCCCTTTGAAGCAGCCAACTGATCAATTTGGGCAATGATGCCCTTAAGATCAGGTTTAAAGGGTTCTGCAATCGGTATTGTTATAGAAGCGCCATCAATAACTGTTTCTAAAACCATTAAATCCTCCAGTTTCAATAATTATAACATTATGATTATCGCAACATCCATATAGTATAAATTACCGAACTGAAAATAAAAATACGAAAGTAATATATATAGAGAGAAGTGACTGATGCGTGACGAAAAGCAATTAAAACGAACAATACTTCAACAGCTTTCACCGGCGCTTGTTTTCAGTGATCTATCGCCTTACAAAGATGCCGGGAAATTCGTGTGCATATGTCCCAGGTGCGGCGAATATACGCTTATAGCCGAGTCCGGTTCAGACCAGGGGAGATGCACCGGGCAAGCATGCACCTATAATACTAATTTTTGGGACTATATAAAAGATAGAGATAAGCTTGATGACAGAGAAACTTTGGAAAGACTGGCAGAAATAGCCGGGGTCCCTCTAAACGGGCAGAAGACACTGGCGGATGTGTTCATGCTGTTTTTTAAGTCGTCCCAGGCTTTTCTCATGAGTGAAGCAGGCCCGGCTGTTTCAGCTAGATTCTTTCTGCATGAAAGGGGCTTTGCCGTTGATGCCATAGCTGAATTTGGGTTTTGCCTGCATCCCGGAGACTTGTCTTTGAAACAGCTTATGAAAAAACATTATGTTCCTGATATCCTGCTGATAAAGAGCGGTCTCGTGGACATGCCAGAAAGCGAAAACAAGTTGCTGCTGCCTTTAAAGGATAAAAGCGCCAGAATAGCGGGATTTGTCGTTATCCCCACAAGCAGGGACAAAGAGACCGAACATGATGTGTACCTGCACAACTTCGGAAGAGGAGGCCATATTTTCAGCGAACACCTGGCGCATAGAGAGATAAATAAGACCCGGATAGCCATAATCGCCGCCAGTGCCATGGAGGTATGTTATCTCCACACTAAGGGTTATAAAAACGCATTGTCTATAGATGGAGATACCGTCCAGGACATACATGTTGACTATTTGCTGAAATTCGGTGCAAAGAATGTGCTGCTGTGCAGAAAAGACCGCGCAAACTGCATTAGAAATTCAGCGATAAATATATTTAAAAGGGGTATTGATGTTTTCAAGGTCCCTCTTCCTGACACCGTAGGCGCAGCCCTATATGTGGAATTAAGGGGAACGAATGACTTCAACGAAATAATACGGAAGGCCGAACCCGTGTGGAAATGGATAGCTTCAACACTTGTTGCTGATTTAAGAAAGGAATTTCATCACGTGCATGAAACTGTTTTGATAGATGAGGCAGTGTCCAAAGCTGAAGAGATGGTCAATTTATTGAGAGGATCACTGTATCTTAATGACTTCCTCGGAGAATTATCCGATGAACTAAAGATTCCGGTGAGCAGCCTCGCCAAGATATTCAGGTCAGAGCCGCACGAAATAAAATTTGAGAGCATGAAAGACGATTTGAATGACCTGGTTCACAGTTTTTCGATCGAGGTTGCCGGCTATCTTGAAAATTATAGGATTGACATTGTTCAGGACAGGGCGTCACAGCTTCTGTACGGCTGCCCTTTGCCCAGAAACACGCAGGGAAGCACGTTTAAAGAATTTCTAAGGGCAATTATAGAGAGATCGAAGAGACTCGATTACAGAGGGATAGAGAATCTGCTTAGAAGCAAGACGAATCCCGAAAAAAAATGGGGCCGGTAGTGGCACTGTCGGATATTGAGCGTGTGATAAACAAAGGATTCCTTTCAGGCCTGGCTGAATCAATTAAGAGAACGGTCAGCTTGCATGTAAGTCCAAGTCAGGTCCTGGTGCTTATTTTTTTGGTCCTTCTCGTGATTGTTTTCATTGTCTTGTTTTTTGTGACAATTTATTCGCGCGGAAGAGTTCGCATAAAAGACAATCCGGCCACTTCAGGCCGCTTTGCCAGTCACCGGGAAATATTGTCCAGACTCACTATCCCGGGCAAAGCGCGCCTTTATGCCATATTCGGAGCGGGCGGTAGTGTGATTTTTTATGTGTTTGGCATGGTGCCCTATTACCTTTTGCATCACCGGATCACGGTATCTCCGGCCATTGCTGTTATGTCTTTTGCAACATCTTTAGGACTCACGCACGTTCTTATTAAAGAATCCCGTATTATCGAGAGAAAAACTGGGGATGATAATTTTTTTCAGATTGGCGCTTACAGGGGCAGGCGAATAGGGATAAACAAGAAGAGGAGGCAAGAAGGGATATTAATTCCAGGGCCTCCAGGTTCAGGAAAAACATCGAGTTTTATGATTACCAATATCATTAATGATTCTCTGAGCGACTGCTCCGTTTTCTGCGTCGACGTCAAGCCTGACGAGGACATTGTGGATATAGTGGGCAATTCATGGTGGGCGAGGGGAAGAAAGGTTATAAATTTTGATCCCTACAAATGGAAAATGCACTTCAACCCTCTAATGATGATCGAAAGTGATTTTTCGAGTCAGAAGACGCATGACGCAGTCAAAGAGATTATCAATGCGCTGTTTGGGAGCTATTTTGCGATGGTCGGAGAAGTGAAACCTGATACGGACCATTTCATAGGCAGGGAATACCGTTTAATTTGGGCCGTTATAATGGCGGTTCTCAAAATGCCGGCGGAATACAGAAATCTTAATACAGTGCTCGATGCCGTCAAGCTCCCTCCGGATGAACTGACCAGGTTTATTGCAAGCACTGGAGACAGGAATGTGATTGACGAGTTCAGATTTTTTGCCGATACAACTTCGCAAGAGAGAGTCAATGCAATGCAAGGCCTGTATCGAAAGCTTCAGTTTATGGATGGTCCGACCCTGCGGCAGGCACTTATACGGAATGATTTTGATATAGAAATATTCTTTAACGAGCCTTGTCTTTTTGTTGTAAAAGCGGAGATGCACAGGGACGATATGAAGGTCATGGCGAGCATGATCGCACGTCTTCTAATGCTGCGTGACTACGAAAAAGCGGCTGAGGCCAATAGGAAGGGGGTAAAGCCCCGCCCTGCATGGTTTTATCTTGACGAATTTGCTCGCCTGAATTTGCCGAAAGTCGATGAATTCGCAGCGACCGGAAGGTCTTCAGAAGCTGGCCTGACCATCTACGTTCAGGACAAGTCGGACATCGAAGGTATCATGAAAAAAATGAAATCCGGCAGCGCCCAGTCTTTTATATCATCACTGCGGACAATTATCGTGCTGCCCGGATGCTCCTACGAAATGTGCCAGGAAATATCGCTGTGGCTAGGGGAAACATCATTTAATTCTCCCATGAAGAGCAGGGGAGTTTTCGACTTTATTTCTTTCAGATATTATGAAAAAGCAGAGAAGGCCCCGCTGATAACCGCAGATAATATCCATTATATGGATGAAAACATGTGCCTGGTGCTGACAAAAGGAATCAGGCCTTTTTTTGCCAAACAAATCCCCTACTATAAGGACGGGAAATACAAAAACCTGCTGAATAAGCCATTCACATTTTACATGCCGGAGAGCACTAAGGATATTAAAAAAGGTGAGATAGCAGATTTATTGAAAGAACGGGCTGCCGATGTGCAGGGATACATGAAGAAGATCGAGAAGGCAGAAAGCAGGACGATAACCGAAGCCGCCCGTGATGAAAGAGCAACGGCCCAGTCCGAAAGGGCCGCCCAAATAGGTGCTTTGCAGGAAACCGAATTCCCGATGGACAGTCTATGAGAATAGAGAAGATAACAGAGCGCGATTATGAAATATTGAAGCATCTTTCGTATGGGCCAAGCAATATTCTTTCAATAGGGAAGAAGTTTTTTCTTCGACGGGATGCTTCAAAAGAATTTTCCAAATATACTTGGCGGCGGCTCTTGCAACTGCAGAACGCCGGACTCATACAGTGCAAGAAAGTCGACAGACATGACAGCCCTATCGTTGTTCTGCAGAAGGCAGGAGCATATGAGGTAGCCTTGAGATACGGGCTTGAAATCGAAAATATACGCTGTGTGTTTCCCAAGACGATTGAACTCATGCACGACCTGATGGTTGCATCCACTATGCGCAAGATGGTCGAAGAGGCCGAGATACATAATCTTTATAAAATAGAATATATCCATACGGAGTATTTCACGCGTAAAGTATTCGGAAGGCAGATAAAGAAGAAAGGTGAGAAAAAAAACGTTTATTTCCCCGACTTCAGAATTCGGATAGTGCCCTATCAAGGCGAGGCATATACTTTTGATGTCGAAATAGACGCAGCCAGCATGGGCAGGTCAATGGTATTCGATAAAATATCATCTTTCAGAAATAATGTGCTTCTGGTGGTCCCTAACGGCGAGCGCCTGAGAAGGATATTTCAGTATTTACAGAACGACATGGGTAGAAAGCAGGCAATCCTTCCACCTGTCTCCTTTGTACTGTGGTCTCACTTTATTTCCAATGGGTGCAGATTCAGCGAAGTAATACAGTTTCCGTCGGGTGACAGAGGGGTTTTACCGATTTCGATGAAATAGATTCCAAACAATGTCCGGAGGTCATATGTTGAGAAAAATAGCATTGCTAGTCTTATCAATTATTATTGTATCCGTAGTATGCGTACAAGCTGAAGATGTCAGAGTGAAGGGCCGGGTTAAATCAAAGAATGCCGGAGCCGTCAGCAAAGATGAGAATGCCGTCGAGGCGCATTCCGACCCGAAGACCCCGGCAGAGTTTCAGGAAATTGACGATCTCGCACGAGACATTAAGCAAACACTCACGATTCTGCAGAGGGACATCGAAAAAATACTGGCCGGGATGCGGAGCGTCGCTGCGAGAAAAAGCACCCTTGAGTCGGAGAAAACGACAATCGAGATGCTGACAGTGCAAGGCGATTCCAAAAATCAGAGCATAGCAGTGCTGTCGTCGGAGATAAAAAACCTCGCCGGGCAGATTGATGACTATGGTGCGCTATACAGGCAGAAAGACGGCGAGTTCAAGGGCCTTTCAGTCAAATTGAATGACCTTGACATAAAGAGAAAGGGGTTAAGCGAACTGCGAGCAGTCACTGGCGCTTTTAAGAACGCTGATGCAGATACCGGGGCATTGAAATTGTCTGCGGATGACGAAGCTGTAAAGTCCATCCATAAGAGGATCGACGATGTTCTTTCTGATGCGAAGGCGGCACAAGGAAAAGCTGTTGGGTCCTTGGTGGGTCTGAACAGTCCAGGTGGTGTGAGCGGGTTAAACAATGTCCCAAAATGGATACTGGAGAAAATCAAGGCGAAAGGCAGAAAGATGGAGACCTCATACGGAGATATGGTTGTGGCTAAGGACGGCGGCGTTACAGTCATATCGGTAAAGAAGGAAAACGATGCGAGGTTTAGGAGCGCCTACGAGAAAATGATAAAGGAGAGTTATGAGGCAGATGGTATTGAATATTTTGTTCTAGGCTCAGGGTCTTAAAGCCTACGTTATTTCAGATACTTGCCGAGGAACTTTAATGTTCTGTCCCAACTGTCATTTGCGACATTTGCATCGTAGGTGCCGGTATTCGCAAATTTGTTTGTGGCTTTGCCCTTTGTTTCTCTCTCAAAACGATGTTCAGAGCCATCATAAATTTTCAATTCATACGGGGTGTTTTTCTTATCCAGGATCTCAGCCAGTCTCTCCGCCTGCTGCACGGGAACTGTTGTGTCATTACTTCCGTGCAGAATTAATACCGGCGCACTGTCTTTTGTGAAAATGCTCGTGAGTGGATACTTTAAATCAAGATTTTTGCCTCCTCCGGAGATCGCCCCGTAGTAGGATACCCCGGCCTGCACAGACCCTTTGGCAGCTAAAACCAGGGCCCAATATCCTCCCATGGAAAATCCCACGGCCCCGATTTTTTCCGCCCTTATTCGTGGATTTGTCTTCAAATAATTAATCTCACTTGTGAAGTCGTCGAAAGTGTTATCCGCATACTTAGTTGTTGACAGGGCTCTCGATCCCTCACCTATGCCGTATGCATCAAAATAATAAGGAACCAGGCATGCAAAGCCGTAGTTTGCAAGCTGTTTAGCAAATGCTATATCGGCGCTCTGGACACTGCCTGACGTGTGCAATACCAACACTGCTGGAAAGGGGCCGTTGCCGTCAGGAAGAATAAGGTCGGCCTTAACATTTTTGCTCGGTCCTAACCCGCTTATTTCAGTCATCTCCAAAGCAAAGGATTGAGAGACTATCAGCATCAATGCACCTAAAAAAATGAATATTGCTGTGTTGATATGTCTAATAGAAAACTTGGTGTTCATTTCTTCAATTCTACCTCATTCGGGCTCTGCATTGTAAGGAGAGAGAGTATTAATCATTCTTACTTCCACATCCTTGGGTCAAAACTGAAATTCTCCGGCTGGCCGATTGTTATTTTGCGGAAGTCGGGGTGGACGGGATTAAGTATAAGGTTGTACTCCGCGGGAATGATAACGGAGGGGACGCGAAGGATCGAAGATATACCAGCCCGTACCCAATCATCCCCTACGGTCTTGGTTGATTCAGGGTGTTTTACCGCCCTCCAGTCAAGAGGCAGAGAAGATGGGAAAAGGGTGAGGATATGAACCTTAGAGGGTATGTCCAGAGGATAAGCGTAAAATGCCTCACCATTTTCCACCCGGGACAGTCCCACAAACATTTCCAGGGCTGCCAGTGACAAGTGCTCTGCTGCATACACTACAGATGTCCCTCTTGAATTCCATCGGCCTCCAATAATTCTCGGTCCCTCGCCGGCGAACGCTTCAGGCGCAAAAACTTTCTTGATCAACCGCCACGCCCTCATACAGGCATGCCATATTTAATTCTGCCAAGAATATCATCCACCTCTTTGGCCCCTGCATCGGTCTTGAGCATTTCAAGCGGAGTTTTTCGTTCCAAAGAGAAATGGGGAGTACTTAGCCACTGTCGAGCATTCTCCTCGCTGCCCATCACCTCCACAGCGAAGGAGAATATCCGTGCAAACCTATACAATCTGTCGGAAGCACTTACCGGGAGTCTCCCCTGTTTCCCCTTTTTACGGTGAAATGATCTCTCGCTGATTCCCAAGGCTTTGGCAAACTCCTTGTCAGTGAGGCGTAACAATTCTTTGAAGAAATTGCCGGCCTCTACGGGAATGCCTTTCAGAATTATCTCATTGTAATCAGATATTACATTCCCTATCTTTTTTTTGCCGCCCAGGGCATTAGTAACATTGTACATATGATCACCTCCGGACTGTCTATTGGCACTATTCTAACAGACAATTGGCATTATTGGCAACCTCATATTTATTAAAGAAATAGATCAAAATCTTAATAAGGTAATATTTAGCATGGCTTCCAATGATGACAGACCATGCAGGTCAAATGGCGTTGTTTTTGATTCTATTAGAATCGGTTTGTTAACCTCTAGAGCAACAGGTTTGCTGTCCTACGGCGAGGTTTCTTCCCCGGAAACATTCAATGTTAGGACCGGCGAACCGGTCACAAGTGGGCTGTTCTGCGAAAGAATTTTCGGCCCTGTGAGAAAAGGCAAATGTTACTGCGGCGCAGATAACGGCGTAGTGGGGGACGGTGCTGTATGCAGGGATTGCAGTGCCGCGCTTTCAGAGCCCGGTGACAGGAGGCGTAGACTCGGCCACATAACTCTTGCAGCACCTGTTGTGCATATATGGTATTACAAAGGACAGAAAAGCATAATTGCCAGGCTACTTGGACTGCCGCCAGGACAGGTCCAGAAAATTGTGCGTTATGAACTTTTTGTTGTAATAGAGCCGGGCGCAAGCGGGCTTAAACATAATCAGATCATATCAATTGAGGAGTCCGGAAAGTACAGGTCTGTGTGTCCCGATTTCCATGCAGGGACGGGTGCGGACGCAATTAAGGCGCTGCTGAAGAACATCAACCTGAATGACCTTTCAAATAAAATTAAAGAGGATAATTACTTATCCGTAAGAAAAAGAAACAAACTCTCTTTAGTCGAGAAACTCCTAAAGTCCGGCAACAGTCCGGAATCGATGATTATAGAGGTATTGCCTGTATTGCCGCCTGACTTGCGTCCCGTGATTTTTCTCGATAATGGGACTATAGTTGCCTCCGATCTTAATATGCTTTACAGCAGGGTTATTTACAAGAACCAGAGCCTGCGGAGGCTGATCCACCTGGGCGCGCCGGAGATTATACTGCATAATGCAAAAAGGCTTCTTCAGGCTGCCGTGGACAGCCTGCTGGATAATGGCAGAAATGTTACGGCTACCAGCCGGTCTCAAAAAAAACCGCTTAAATCGCTTTCAGATATGATACGCACCAAGAAGGGAAGATTCAGGGTCAATCTTCTTGCCAAACGGGTCGACTATTCGGGAAGGGCGCAAATTACGATAGGGCCTGAACTTAAAATACACCAGGTAGGGATTCCGAAGGCAATGGCACTGGAACTTTTCAAGCCCTTTATATACAGATGGCTTATCAAGAAGGGTTTTGCACCGGGGCTGAAACAGGCAAGACAAATCTTCGAGGCCGAGAAGCCGGAAGTCTGGGATGCCCTGGACGATTCGATTGCCGAGCATCCTGTGATAATTAACAGGGCGCCGACCCTACATAAATTGAGCATGCAGGCCTTTGATCCTGTTTTGGTTGAAGGTGCTGCTCTAAGGCTTCATCCCCTCGTATGTTCGGGATTTAATGCAGACTTTGACGGAGACACCATGGCAGTGCATGTTCCCCTGTCTTTTGAGGCACAGATAGAGGCCAGAGTACTTTTAATGTCTGTTAATAATTTATTTCATCCGGCAAACAGCAGACCCGCATTATTGCCGTCACAGGATATTGTCTTGGGCATTTATTATCTGACGAAAGAGAAGAAAGAAGGCAAAGGCGGAGGAATGTTCTTCTCTGATGTGGATGAAGTTTCTATTGCCTACGCAAACAACATTCTAGAGGAAAATTCAGGTATATTTGTCAGAATAGGCGGCGCTCTGGTAAGCACGACAGCGGGCAGAGTGCTGCTTTATTTAATAACTCCACAAGGCATCCCGTTTGCAGCTATTAACAGGCCGCTGAAAAAAAAAGACATTGCTGATTTGATAGAGCTGTGTTGGGAGAAGTGTGGCGCAAGAGAAACTGCAAGATTTCTGGATGACATAAAAGAGATGGGGTTTAAGCATGCAACGTTATCAGGAATTTCCCTTTGTCTTGATGACATGCGGGTGCCTGCCGGCAAGAAAACCATTGTACGTGAGGCGGAAGTTGAAGCAGCCGAAGTGAAAACTCATTATGAAGCCGGTCTAATGTCTGATAATGAGAGGCACAGAAAGGTAATTGAAATTTGGAGTAAAGCTGTAGACAGGGTGACGTCGGAAACTATGCTCGCACTGAAAGAAAGCCAACCTGAGGAAACAAATGTGTTATTTATGATGGCGGATTCGGGAGCGAGAGGGGACATTAATCAAATACGCCAGATAAATGGAATGAGGGGGCTGATGGCCAAGCCCACGGCGGAGATTGTAGAAGTCCCGATAACGTCAAATTTCGTGGAAGGCTTGAGCACATTCGAGTTCTTTCTTTCGACTCATGGGGCCAGAAAAGGGCGGGTTGACGGCCCACTTAAGACGCCCCTTGCAGGTTATTTCACAAGGAGACTTGTGAGCGCTGCACGAGATGTTGTTGTCACCACTCATGACTGCGGCACTATCGAGGGTATTTATCTCGAAACGCTTGTAAGCAACGGAGTTGTGGTGCTATCTCTGGAGGAAAGAATAACGGGCAGGACACTGGCCGATAATGTATTGGGCCCGAATGGCCGAACTGTTCTGGCATCGTATGGCACCATACTGGACAAAGAGTCCGCGGCAAAAATCTCGGCTGAAGGCATAAAAAGGGTCAAGGTGCGTTCAGTGCTTACCTGCAAGGCGCAGTCAGGAGTTTGCGCTGTCTGCTATGGATTCAATCTCGGCAGCCGCATGCCTGCGGAAATAGGAGATGCCGTGGGCGTTATCGCAGCACAGTCAATAGGAGAGCCCGGCACTCAACTCACCTTGAGGACGTTCCATACGGGCGGGGCAGCCGTCGCACCGGGAGTTAACGCAGTATCTTCAGCCAAAGAAGCAATCAAAACAATGGATATAACCGGAGGGCTTCCAGGAGTCATTGATCTTTTTGAAGCGAGAAATCCTGAAGATGCAGCAGGGGGAAATTGCCGAGAGCTATTGAAAACATCGGGAGCTGACGCAGTATGGAAATATATAATTGACGAGGCACAGAAGATATACCGTCAACAGGGTGTGGTAATACATGACAAGCATTTTGAAATAATTACGAAGCAGATGACGGGATTCGTTAAAATCACGGAACAAGGGGGATCGGCATTATTGCTGGGTGAAATAATCCGGAAGAGTGAATTTGCCTCCGCGTCTGACAAAGCCAGGAGCAGGGGTCTAAAGCCTCCTGTTGCCTCCCCTGTGCTGTTGGGGATAAGTCAGATACCTCAGTATTACAATAGTTTTCTTGCATCGGCTTCGTTCCAGAGGACAACCACTGTATTAGCGGATGCTGCATTTGAAGGTAAAGCAGACCCGCTGCAAAGTAATGCCGCACGGATAATCACAGGGAAACTAGTGCGGGCCGGCACAGGTCTTTTTGTTAAAGAACACTGACGCAAATTGACACGCGGTAAGTTTTGTGCTAAATGAAAATATAGAGTAAATCGTTGCTCGAAAAGGAGGTATTTTGTATGTCCGCAATAATTTGGGAAACAGACTTTAGTGAGGCGACAAAAAAGGCAAAACGTGAAGGAAAACCTATCTATCATGATTTTTGGTTTGAGGGTTGAATTGGATGCGCAGCAATGAATACGGGTCCGTATTCGGATGAGAAGATACAGATGTATTTGCAGGAAAACTTCATTGCAGTCAAAACCCAGTGTTTCTTTGACAAGCCTGTTGAGCTTATGGAGCAGTTCAACATCAAATGGACACCAACACTTATTATCCACGATAAGACGGGAAGGGAGCACCATCGGATGGTGGGATATGTCCCTATCAATGACCTGTTTGCTCATCTTGAATTTGGCAGGGCCAAGGTCTTTTTCGACACAGAGCACTTCAGTAACGCTGTCGAGATTTTCAATAAAATAATAGAGATTTACCCTCAAGCACCTGTCACTCCAGAAGCGATATTTTATCTGGGAGTAGCTGAGTACAAGAGGTATCATGATCCGGCCGGCTTGCGAAGGGCTTATGATACATTGAAGGCCAAATATTCCGGAAGTGAATGGTCACGTCGCGCAGAGCCGTATTCGGCCATACCGGCTGGTGTGTAAAGATACAGAGTAAAAGGATTTATTTTATAAGGGGCATATCACTGGGTACGCCCCTTATAAATTTAACACAAAACTCACCGCACTGCGGAAGTCAATTACATGAGCATGTCCGAAAGTTCGTCGAGGTTTTTTCTTAATACCTCTTTATCGTGCTCCGACAATGGGGTGCTTTCCACCGGCAGCTCTTCAATAATTGCCTGGCGCGACGGTGCCGTGTAATAAGCCCGCGCACTCGCTTCTTTTGCTGATTTTGAGTCTGCCTGGGCGGACCGTTCCCTGCTGAAATAGGCGTAAAGGATGTCCTTTATGACCCTGGATTTATGTCCCTTCCTTTTCCTCGCAGTGAGACCGGCAATAATTAGTGCATCCTCCGGATTGTCAGGATATAGTCTGATGAAGCATACCTCAATCTTGTCCACAGATGACTGTCCCTGTCAGCGCATCATTCTGCGTTCCAAGATAACGCTTCTTTTGTAGTAGCCACGCGCATTGGCCATCTGGGGTTCACTTATCAGGAGGTGGGTGTGTGCCATGGCGGATATGTGCTGCTGTAGGAGTGAGCCCCCGCCACCCGTTAGAAGTACGACGTCAATTTCACCCACGATGCTCCATTTTGATTTAATGACCCCCGCTATTTTCTGCCCCACTTGCGATAGGACCCGCTCTACAAGATTGCTCACATCTTTATTCTGGCCTGAGACTTTGAAATGTTTTGTCTTAACGCTCTGTTCGGCTTCATCTGCAGTAACCATATCCCTGTCGAAGGCGTTTTTTAATTCGCGCGCTACGATATCATAAAGCTCATAGGCTCCTGTGGGAATACTGCCGGATGCTTTTTCGACATAATGTTTTGCGTCTTCAATAAGTATGTAATCAGTAGTGTGGTAGCCGATATCTACAATTCCAAGCCTTTTGAACAATGGAGCGCTTCCGGCAATGTCGCCGTCGTTATCGTAAAATATGTCAAAGAATGAGCCGAAAGGCTGAGGGATTACGCTGATGTCTGCTATGTTGATACCTATGCCGTCGCAAGTTTTCCTGATTACTTCTTCGGCTTTCGGTTTATCTCTCATGTAGTCGACAGGAAGGCCGGTAACTATTGTTACTGCCTCTGGGTCGGTTGTCGCGTGTCTGCCGTTCAATGCCCTCGTTATGGCTGACGTGAGCAGGGCGCCGTACATTTTGCTTTCGACCCATCCCCTTGTTCTTAAGGTATAAGTAACATCGCTATGCCTGGCCTTGTCTCCGACAAAAAACTGCTCTCCTTGATATTCGACAGTTTCTCCACAAACATCTGCACCTTCCTTTAGAGTAAACGATAATTCTCTGGCAGGTCCAACACGGGATGGAAAAAAAAGCGAAGAATGTTTTGTAACAACCTTTGTATAACCATATCCTACATCAATTCCTATTTTCATATGAAACTCCTCTACCGGCTGAAGGCCGCTGGTTTTTTTCAGTATTCTTTGAAATATTACTTTCGCTATCAATATGCTTTCAGGCAGGCGTTTTGAATGGTCAATGTTAGCTTATGGCTTTCTTAATGATAGCAATCCAGAGAGCAGGCAGGCCACAGTGCTTCAGCTCATTCTCGCAAGGCACCAGCCTTGCTCCGAGGCTATGTCAGCCTGTTCAGCCATCCCTGGCTTCTTTAGGCTGACAAAGGCTACTTCAGTACCATGTCCAGCCTGCTCTCGGAATTTTAAAAAAATAGAAATTTTTTTAAGCCTGGTGACTGTGATGGTGACTGAAGAGTGGAAAGACAAGTGACTGGAAGGGTAACTAAGAAATGAACGTGGACATGAGAAGTGATTGTTAAGAAAGCGGAAAGAACCGTAGCCATATACTGAAAGCAAACATAAGAAACTATGTTGATATAGTGAATGTTCAGTTGCTTTTATTTTTTAAGAGTTGTTTTAAAGAATATCTTTTTGTTTTTAAAGAATGTTTTAAGGTTTTTTCTGCCGTATTCCGGCAAAGGGGGAACCCTTCGGGTCTACATGCAAATAATGTGTTTTTATTTCAGATGGTTTCAATCAGAGAGTTTTTTTCTTATTTACACGAACTGCTCTCATCATTATAGTATTTTTAGAAATAATCTTTAAATGAAATCGGATAACATTTTTATAGAGTTTTTTCCTGATTGATTTCCATCAGGTTTAATAACAACCTTGGATCAATCCAATTCTCCAGCGACATGCCGGAAGCATCTTAAAAAAGAAGAGCAGGGAAATTGTTGTCCTCAAGTTGTTCCATTGTTACCGAAAAACAATAACTTAAAAAGTTAAATTGCGCTCTTGTGGCATTTCCACTTGATATCACATGGAAAGAGCACAGTTCCCGACCTTTGGAAGGGGCTGTGCCTTTATTATTTTCTTAAGGAGGGCAAGCATAAAGGATATTAGCGCATTGAAGTAACTTTTGTTGATGACGCAACCGAAGGCGGTAGGCGAGTAACTCGTATGAGTGAAAAGCCTACCGCCTTTTTTTGTTTTAAAAGGAGGACAAGGATGAAAACCATCATGGCAGCAGTAATAGCGGCGATCGCAGCAGCGGTCATTATTCTTTCTGTTGTGTCCGGGGTAAAGGGATTAATCAGCGACGCGCAGAAGGCACAGGCCCAGGCCCAGGCAATAGCAGCTATAGACGGACAGCAGGCAAAGGGAGGTGCACAATGAACGGCGGCAGGCACGTTGCGAAGGAGCGGGGCATGATCACAGGAATGAACACATATAAAAGGATAGAGGCTCTCATAGAAGATAAGCCCTGGCTTGTTGTAAAGGCGCTTTCAACACTGCCGGAGGCAGATCGGACAAGACTGCGTTGGGTCTTGGCCAGGGTATAGTTAAAAAGTCATAACCCGTTATAGACAGCGACGAATCAAAGGCGGCAGGCAATTAGCTCTTATGAGTGAAAAAGCCTGCCGCCTTTTTTGTTTGAAAAGGAGAAAAGTATGAAAAAGATATGGAAAGTTAGCTTCTTTGATGAAACCGGCGAGATCATTAATTCATCGGCATATGCCAGATACAATAAGACGCAAGCCTTCCCTGAGTCTGCCGGTCGAGGCATTACCCGCCGATGGCTGCATGTTCAGCTTGTTAGTTACACTGCCCGCCAGATAAGCGTGGCGTTGGGTTTTAATGAAAGTCTTGCCGAAGCCATTGCACTTGCTCACGATCTCGGCCATCCCCCATATGGCCACGAGGGAGAAAAGTATCTCAACGATATCTGCATAGCTTCAGGTTGCGGTTGTTTTGCACATAATGCACAAAGTGCCAGAGTCCTGACAATCCTTGAGAAGGGAGGAAAAGGCCTGAATGTTTCCTTGCCTGTAGTGGATGGCGTTCTATGCCATAACGGTGAGGCCCTTAGCCGGGTGTACGAACGGGACTGCGAAAAAACCGGCAGCAGGCTTCACGCTGAAATTCACAACTGTCTTGAGTTGCCCGGTTATAGCAAGAACATCAGACCGATGGCTCTCGAAGGCTGTGTGGTAAGGGCCTCAGATGTCATTGCCTATATAGGCAGAGATATTGAGGACGCCATTTCGCTAGGTCTCATCACAAGGGATGACCTGCCTCAAAGGTCTGTTGAGGTCTTGGGTAACGGAGAGGCGGAAATCCGAAAAGCCCTGATAAATGATCTTATAAGTGAAAGCCGGGATAGGGCCGCCATCCGCTACTCTGACAGCGTATTCAAGGCACTGGAAGAGTTACTGAAGTTCTGCTATAGGTCGATTTACTCCAAAACAATCCCAAACGAACTGCGGAAGGAGAGGGAGAGAATGTTCCAAATGCTTTTTCAGGCGTGCTGCGAACAACTTGCCGAATCAGAGGCATCTCCTGCCAGAACCTGGGCTGAAGGCATCGGCGCAGCCTATGTCAGAACCACCCCGGCTGAGCGAATCGCAGTGGACTACATAGCCTCAATGAGCGACAGCGGCTTTGAGAAGGCTATTGCTCAGTTAATAAGCAGCAACTAATACATATAAACCATCAATAAGGCCGGCATTCCGGGCCCTCAGCACGCAGCTTTAGGCGCGTGTCGAGTTTTCGTAGTCGCCGGCCTTTTTGCGTTCAAAAGCATAACAACCGTTAACCCTCAACACCCGCTAACTGCACCCCAAAAGTCTGTGACTTTTGGGGACCCCTTGCGGCGTTTGACGCCCGGCGGGTTTTTTATCCCAAAAAGGAGAAAAAATGAAGAAAATCGAATTGATGTTATTGACCGGACAGGATTCAGATGAATCACGGAAACAGCAAGCGATGGATGTTGCCAGGAGATTCAGCGAGTTCGTTGGCGCGGCTCGCGAGAGCGTCCACATTGCGATCTACGATTTTCGTCTTGACGAGGGCGAAGCCGGGATCGTAATAGATGCGCTGAGCAATAAGGCAGCAGATGGAGTGGATGTTAGGGTCGCATATTTCGAGCAAAACAGGAAAAGCAAATCTGCACCCGGAGGAGACCCGGCTCCTGGAACAGACAGAAATTTCCTGCAACGTCTTCATAAAGATGTAAAGGTGAAGGCGGTAAAGGGAATAAGTGATCTTCCGGCTGGAGTACAAGCCTTGCCGATCGAAGGCGGAGGCCACTTGATGCACAGCAAGTACATAGTCGCAGACGCGTGTTGTGTATGGATGGGATCGGCCAATTTTACCACTGATGCGTGGAGCATTCAGGATAACAATATAGTCATCCTGGAATCAGCCCAAATTGCAAAGTGTTATGAGACCGACTTTGCTGAATTGTGGGAGTCGGGTCGTATTGCGGGCACAGGCAAGGACGATCACGGCGATGCAGAAATCGACGGCAGCAACGTCGAAGTCGATTTTTCGCCAGGTGATGGCGCAGCGATGGATCAAGGTATTGCCGATCTGATTACGTCAGCGAAAAGTGAGATCGCACTTGCCTCGATGGTTATTTCTTCCGGCAACGTTTTGGATGCCCTGGCAGCTGCAATAAGACGCGGCGTAAAAATATGGGGCATCTATGACGGGCCGCAAATGAACCAGGTTGTACGGGCGTTTGGCAGGGGCAAAAATGGCGACAGCAAAACCAAGATCGGGCTGTGGGATGTCATAAAGAAAGAATTGGTTGCCAAATATTCCACGCCATATGCAGAAGATGGGCCACACGATTTCATGCATAACAAGCTGGCCGTGGTTGATGGAAGCATCGTGAAGACCGGGAGCTTCAACTTCTCGGCTAACGCTACTAAAAACGCGGAGAACATCATCACTATTTATGACCAGGAAATCGCAGCCCAATACGTTCAGTATGTTCATGGGCTCGTTTCGAAGTACGCGTAGCCTTCAGCTTAAATGAAGAGGCCGGCATCCCGCTTTAGAGGTGCCAACAGTAGGTGCCTTTTAAGCACTGGGATAGTGTTTAACCTCATGCCCCGCCTTCGACACTTATGGTGTCTGGGCGGGTTTCTTATAGGAGGAGATATGAAAGCTGTCGAACGTGTGGTGGAAGAAGTATTAAGTCACCAGGAGGCATTGTCAAACTTTTGCAGACTCGCGGTAGAGGTTTACATTGCGTATATTCTCGAAAGGGTGATCGAACATTCCCACGCAGCCGTCGGAAGCTGTCTGGTACGCCTTGCGGAGAAAGTGAGCGAGTACCTGGAGCCAGTGACTGAGGAGGTGCTTCCCCGTATCCTGGACAAAATTAAAGAGGCGTTGGCAGCGCTGCTGCAAAACGCAAAGTCTCTGTGGGAGAAGGCATGTGAATTTATCCACAAGGTTATGCAAAAATAGCAGTAAATAAAGAAGTCCCTTATAAAAGGCGCTCTGGCGGTAATTGCCGGGGCGCCTTTTATATACAAATTTGCTAAAAAATTTTGCCTTTTTGACACCAGCGACAAATAAAGTGCATCACGGCGGAATTGAAGCATCTTTTCTGACAGGGATTATTATCATGCTATTATAATAGTATGGAATTAAAGTATGTTCTTCTCTTCTTAATCGGTGGTACGGTGATAAGTGCGGTCACGTATTCCTGGAAAGGAGTTAGTTTTCTATGAGTCAACTTTTTACACCCCTGCAATTAGGACCATTGGAGCTGACGAACCGCATAGTTGTTTCGCCGATGTGCCAGTATAGCGCTGATGACGGGGTGCCGGGCGATTGGCATATGCATCACCTGATGCAACTCGGCTGTTCAGGCGCTGGGCTGGTAATGGTTGAAGCAACTGCTGTCGAGAGGCGTGGCCGCATTACTCACGGCTGTTTAGGACTTTATTCTGATTCAAACGAGGCAGCTCTCGGTCGTGTTATGAGTGCGGTTAGGCGTATTGCCGGACAGACGAGGTTTGGCATTCAGCTTGCTCATGCAGGGAGAAAGGCATCGGCGAATCGCCCCTGGGTGGATGAAGGGAGACCTCTGGCCCCTGGTGAAGACCCGTGGCCGACAGTGGGGCCTTCGTCAAGTCCGTATGTCGAGGGGTGGCCTATTCCCGAAGCTCTGGATAAGGATGGAATGCAGAGGATCATTGCAGCGTTCTCCTCTGCTGCGGCCAGGGCAGCTCGAATCGGATTTGAAGTTGTGGAAGTCCATGCGGCGCATGGCTATCTCCTTCATGAGTTTCTCTCTCCATTTGCTAACATGAGAACGGATTCCTACGGCGGCGACTTTAATAAACGTATGCGGTTTCCGCTTGAGGTTGTAGGTGCTGTGCGGGCAGCATTGCCGGCGGGGATAGTACTGGGGGTCCGTATTACAGGAACTGATTGGCTTGAAGGCGGCTTGACGCTCGATGATGCAGTTGTGTTTGCGAACGAACTGAGATCGCTCGGCGTCGGCTACGCCTGCGTTTCATCCGGTGGAATAACTCGGTCGGTCAAAGTGCCTGTTGGTCCCGGGTACCAGGTGCCGTTGGCGGAACGAGTGAAAAAAGAATCGGGCATCGCTGTCCGGGCCGTAGGCATGATTTTAACTCCTGAACAGGCGGAGGACATCGTCTCATCCGGAAAGGCTGATATGGTGTGTATGGCACGGGCCTTCCTCGATGATCCACGATGGGTATGGCATGCGGCTGAAAAGCTCGGCGCTTCGATACAGTATCCGCCCCAATACGAGAGGGCACAGCGTTCTGTTTGGCGGGGAGCAGACGTTATACGGCCTGGCAAGAAATAGTAGATGATCCCTTTTAAAGATGATAACCCGACGTACACATTCCCTTTCGTCACTGTCGGGCTGATTATAGTCAATATAGTTGTTTATCTCTTCGAACTCGTTGCTCCGGACGGGGGAGAGCAGTTGGCCATTCTTTATGGGGCCATCCCTAATAATCTAGTTACTTTTGAAAGCGGGCAGCCGATCTCTCCCCTGGGTAGTGTGTTCACCTCTATGTTCCTTCACGGCGGGCTCTTGCATGTCGGTGGGAACATGTTATTTCTATGGATATTTGGTGACAATATTGAGGACATGCTGGGCCATTTCAGGTTTTTGTTGTTTTACTTGTTTGCAGGGTTTATTGCTGCGTATGGTCATGCGCTTACTGACTCTCAGTCATTGGTCCCCATGATAGGTGCGAGCGGAGCGATATCTGGAGTGTTGGGCGCTTATATCCTTTTGTTTCCGCGTGCAAGGGTGCATACACTTCTGTTCTTCGGTTTTTTCTGGCAGGTCGTGCGTGTCCCAGCGGTTGTTGTCATAGGTTTTTGGATAATTCTCCAAGTACTTAGCGGCCTGCTCAATGCGGGGTCACTTCATCAGGGCGGCATAGCGTGGTTCGCCCATGTGGGAGGCTTTCTGGCCGGACTTCTTACCATAAGATTATGGCTGCCACGTCAAAGAAGGCCCTCCAGGTTTTAAGAGTAAAAAGCTAAAAAAGACTAAAAAACGTGCTTATTAGGGCGTAATCGGTAATAATCATCCTTAAGAAGCCTTGCAACGATCCTTCTTTTATAGTTATATTAGCACTCATCATTGATGAGTGCTAATAACGCACCGGGGTATCAGAAATAACCCAGCTTTTTCAGCAGCAATAAAATCTGTGCTAATTATCACCTTGAACGGTTTGCCGTTAAGGATCAATCAATAATTTTAAAAGGAGGTTAGTTCGGTATGAAAATTAGGCCACTTAAGGACAGAGTAGTCGTCAGGTACTCGGAAGAGCAGGAAGAAAAAACAGCAGGCGGACTTTATGTCCCTGATGTTGCAAAGGAGAAACCCCAGAAGGGCACTGTGGATGCCGTCGGTTCAGAGGTGAAGGAAGTGAAGGCAGGCAACCAGGTGCTTTTCGATAAGTATTCGGGTTCGAAAATAAAAATCGACAACGTTGAATACCTGATTGTAAAAGAAGAAGATCTCTTGGGAATAATTGAATAAGTAAAAAAAGGAGGACTGAACATTATGGCAGCAAAGCAACTTTTGTTTGATGAAGCGGCAAGACAGGCGATTTTGCGGGGCGTGACTATTCTTACCGATGCAGTAAAGGCTACCCTCGGCCCCAGGGGAAGAAATGTAATCATAGACAGGAAGTTTGGTGCGCCGAATATCACTAAGGACGGCGTTACTGTCGCAAAGGAAATCGAGCTTAAAGAGCCTTATGAAAATATGGGCGCACAACTCCTGAGAGAGGTTGCCTCCAAGACCTCAGACGTAGCTGGTGACGGTACAACAACAGCGACCGTGCTTGCCTATGCTATTTACAAAGAGGGCATGAGGCATGTTACAGCAGGCGCTAATGCAATTGACCTCAAGAGGGGTATTGACAAGGCCGTTGAAGTGGTAGTGGAAGAGTTGAAATCAATGAGCAGGCCTGTTGCAGAGAAGAAAGAGATTGCCCAGGTCGGCACGATTTCAGCGAATAACGATCCTTCAATCGGCGAGTTGATTGCAGAGGCAATGGACAAGGTCGGCAAAGACGGCGTTATTACTGTTGAAGAAGCCAAAAGCATGGCAACTACCCTGGAAGTAGTAGAGGGAATGCAGTTTGACAGGGGATACATTTCTCCATATTTTATAACTGACGCTGACAGGATGGAAAGCGTGCTGGATGACGTTTTTATTCTTATCCACGATAAGAAGATATCGAGCATGAAAGATCTCCTTCCTGTACTTGAACAGATCGCAAAAATGGGCAGGCCGTTGGTCATAATTTCTGAGGAAGTCGAGGGCGAGGCGCTTGCAACTCTCGTTGTCAACAAGCTGCGCGGGACCCTTCAGGTTGCTGCAGTTAAGGCCCCTGGTTTTGGAGACAGGAGAAAAGCGATGCTTGAAGACATTGCCATTCTCACGGGCGGCACTGTTATCTCTGAAGACCTCGGACTCAAGCTCGAGAATGTCAAAATAAATGATTTGGGCAGGGCCCGCAAGGTCACCATCGATAAGGAAAACACCACGATTGTTGAAGGCGCCGGTGATAATGCCCAGATTCAGGGCAGGGTAAAACAGATCAAGGCACAGGTCGAAGAGACGACTTCAGATTACGACAGGGAGAAGCTTCAGGAAAGGCTTGCCAAACTGGTCGGCGGCGTGGCGGTCATTAATGTCGGGGCCGCAACAGAATCTGAAATGAAGGAAAAGAAGGCGAGAGTTGAAGATGCCCTTCATGCTACCAGGGCTGCTGTTGAAGAAGGCATTGTGCCTGGCGGCGGCGTCGCACTTCTGAGGACGATTAAGGCGCTGGACAAGCTGAAACTGGACCACGACCAGCAGCTCGGAGTGGCTATTGTCAGGAAATCTCTTGAGGAGCCGATTAAGCAGATAATTCAGAATGCAGGCATCGAGAGCGCAATAATCGTTGAAAAGGTGAGGGCTTCGAAAGAACCGAATCAGGGATACGATGCGTATAAAGAGGAATATACCGATATGCTCAAGGCTGGAATCATCGATCCTACAAAGGTGACCAGGTCCGCGCTCCAGAACGCATCGTCGGTAGCAGGCTTGATGCTTACTACAGAAGTAATGATCACCGATATTCCGGAAGAGGACAAGAAGATGCCTCCTATGCCGGGCGGCGGCGGTATGGAAGGGATGTACTAAGTCAGAGGACGTAAAAGTTCTTTGGTATTACTACAAAGGGGCGGCTGGAATAAGGCCGCCCCATTTAGTTTTATCATGAGTGTCTGTTATTATTGATTAATATGAGTGTTAGACATAATGCAAAATTGTTGTGTGTTGCGTTTCTGGTCCTTCCACTAATATACGTAGCATCAGAGCTTTTCGTGCCTTCGGGCATAGGCAATACGAACATGGAAGTTGAAATACCGGAAGGCGCGACATACAAACAAGCCATTAACATACTGTACAAGAACAACCTTATAAGAGATAAGAACATCTTTCTTGTGTTAGGTAAGCTGACCGGCCTCGACCGGAGGATACGGTATGGGTTCTATTCATTTTGGGGCAGAATGAGCCCCTATCAGGTATTCAAGCGACTGAAAGAGGGGAAAATTATAGAATATGAGGTGACTATTGTCGAGGGAGACAGTCTCCTCGAAATAGGCGACAAGCTTACCTCAAACAAGCTCATGACCAGAGAGGTTTTTAACCGGCTGGTAAAAGACAGCGACTTTCTCAAGAGCCTGAAGGTTGATGCTCCGAGTCTGGAGGGCTATATTTTCCCTCAAACATACAGAATCCCCAAAGGGATAAGTCCTAAAACGGTGTTTAAAGGCATGGTGGACCTGCTCAGGAAGTCATATACTGATGACATGCGGCAGCGGGCCAGGAAATTAGGCTGGGATGAGAACAAAATGCTCATACTTGCATCTATAATAGAAAAAGAGGCAGTGACAGACGAAGAGAGGCCCGTTATTTCTGCCGTTTATCAAAACAGGATTAATAAGGGCATGCCGCTTCAGGCAGACCCTACCGCTATCTACGGAGTGAAAAGCAGCAAACTGAAAATAACGAAGGATGATCTCAAGAACAAGACCGATTACAATACATACGTGATAAAAGGACTGCCTCCAGGACCAATAGCGTCCCCGGGGATAAAATCGATTGCCGCTGCGTTATATCCGGCAAATGTGCCCTATCTCTATTTTGTTTCGCAAAAAAACGGCACTCACTATTTTTCAAAATCACTGAGCGAGCATAGTGCCGCAATCAGGCGTATACGGGGCGGTAATAGCAATGATTGGAAATAATGATAAAGGATGAATGCCCATGTCGGTAATTAATAGAAAGAAGACCCGCAAGATTTATGTCGGCAATGTCGCTGTTGGCGGAGATAGCCCTATTTCCGTTCAGTCAATGACAAAGACAGATACCCGTAATGTGCAGGCCACAGCTGAACAGATACGCTATCTTGAGTCGCAGGGCTGTGAAATTATCCGGCTGGCAGTCCCTGATATGGATGCGGCCACTGCGCTGGGGGCCATTAAGAAAGAAGTTGCCATACCTCTTATCGCCGATATCCATTTCGACTGGAGACTGGCCCTTGAAGCGCTGTCACAAGGAGTGGACGGGTTGAGGCTTAATCCCGGCAACATAGGCGCAACATGGAAGGTCAAAGAAGTAGTGCTGGCGGCGTCAGAGCGCTCTGTTCCGATAAGGATAGGAGTCAATGCCGGTTCGCTCGACAAGGAACTGCTCGAAAAACACGGCCATCCGACACCTGAAGCTCTGGTGGAAAGTGCTGAGGCGCATATTCGAATCCTTGAAGACCTGCATTTTGAGAACATCAAGGTATCGCTTAAGGCATCGAACGTGTTAAAGACTGTTGAGGCTTACCGCCTCTTTTCCGCAAAATACGACTATCCGCTGCATGTCGGCATATCAGAGGCCGGGCCGCCGTTTAGCGGCATCATCAAGAGTTCGGTCGGCATAGGTATATTGCTCGCCGATGGCATAGGCGATACAATAAGGGTCTCGCTGACCTCGGAATCGGCTGAAGAGATCAGAGTGGGCTACGAAATATTAAAATCACTTGGCCTGCGTCGCAGGGGCCCCGAGATTATCTCATGCCCGACCTGCGGCAGGTGCTGCATTGATTTAAAGCCGCTGGCCCAAAAAGTGGAAGACGCAATAAAAGGCATGAAGGAGCCCATCAGTGTTGCTGTAATGGGATGCATAGTGAATGGGCCTGGAGAGGCAAGGGAAGCTGATTTCGGTATTGCAGGCGGCAAGGGCATGGGGCTTGTATTTAAAAAAGGAGAAGTGGTTAAACAAGTAAAAGAGGAAGAGTTGCTGGAAGCGCTGATGAAATTGATTAATGAGAACGCCAACTTATAATCTGCATCAGTATTTATGTTGACGACATTGGTATACGCAAATTCCAACTATTAATTATCGCAGGAAATCTTTTGATAGTGTCAAGAGAAGCAGGAACGTGGCTTTCACCGACAAAGCCGCAAAAAAAATAGATGATGCCGATCTCACATCCTCACAGAAGCCGATAGTTTCTTTAGATCGAATCTCAATACAGGTTGCTTTTTAAAATTATTGCAGATATATAGGTTGACGTTAAAAGAAAAGTGCAACATTATAGACCTGACCCCGAGCCCTATAAGCCGGACTGGAAAAGACTTCTTAATCCTCGACTATACTTTTTATTTCTTGACGTATATCAGCAATGGCTTTACTGAGGTCAATTTGTCTCACGCTGCTCTCCGGATTGCCGGTAAAGGATTTCGGATTCGCTATATAAATGACATGCACAACAATCTTGCTGCCATTTCTATACGGATAAGCATCAACAATGAGACAAGTCTCTGATTGATCATAGGGCAAAAGGTACGCAAACTTATAATTCTTTCCTGTCACTGGATCAACCCAAGGGTCGGTGCCTAAGGGTCGCTGTTTAAGTTTTCGCTGAAAATTAGCATAAATAGATTCTGGACTGTAAGGCGAATTAATTTCCTCTTTAAAGCTTACAGAACCAGAACATATAAGATTGAGAAAATCCTGTTCAGTAAATGGGACCTCGTAAGGAAGCTGCTTCATAAACCCAAGCAATGTTTCTTCTTTCCTGAAAACATAGTCTTTTGAAACTGGGACGAAGCTCATCACTGCCTTGCCAAGTTTCCGAGTAATGCTGACCTTTGCACTATATTCTGTATGAAATTCCTGATTACGCATCTCAGCAAAAAAATACGATTCTGTTGAGAAAAATATTCTTAAGGAATGATCTTCGAAAGCAATAGTCGGAATTCCATTGCCGCCAACAGTAGCCCGCGGACCACATGCTGAAGGAGTCTTGTCACCGGTAAAGTTTATGTTTGTATCAAGGGGAAAAATGTATTGCACTTCTTGCTTAATTTTGAACGGAACTTTCGCCTGCTCAAATGCCAAGCATGTGGATGAAAATATTACGAGGCTCAGCACAAATACGTAAAAGTAGTATCTCACACATTAATCTCCTGTCAGAAAGTTGCTATTACTGCTTCCGAGCGAGTCTAAATAAACAGCATTTCTTGGACTGAGAAATTATAGAAAGTTGCCAGGTGAAAATGCAACAGCTACATACATGAGATAATGACAGAGACGGTAAAGGGAACTTGTCTTCGAAGCATAGCCCCTGGTTCCTGCCGATAGGAAAAAATATGGTTCGGCGATTCCACAGCAATTCTTGTCAGCACCGGGTTACAGTAAGAAGCTTGCTTTGAAATGCGTTTGCAATCCCTGCATCAAAACTACTCTCCACGGAATTTTATAAATCGGCCCACTTCTATCACAAAAAAAGCGGGGGATTAGCATGAACGGGCTTCGGCATGCAATTTTAGTCCCAGCGCATTAACTACCTTAAGGATCGTATCAAAGCTTGGACTGCGCTCTCCAGAGAGTGCCTTATACAGGCTTTCGCGAGAAAGACCTGCATCTTGCGCAACTTGTGTCATACCTTTAGCTCGGGCGATGTCGCCCAGCGCCTTTGCAATAAATGCCGCATCGCCATTGGCCTCTTCGAGGCAAGCCTCAAAATATGCTGCCATTTCTTCCGGAGTCCTTAGATGTTCAGCAACATCATAACGAGTGGTTTTTGTTTTAGCCATGATTTCCTCCTACAAATTACGCGCAAGGCGTAAAGCTGTTTTAATATCGGTAGGCTGTGAACGTTTATCGCCTCCGGCGAGCAGGATTATGATTGACTGCTTGCGCACTGTGTAATACACCCGATAGCCGGGACCGTAATCGATCCGTAATTCACTGACGCCCTCACCAACCGCTTTGACATCTCCAGCATTTCCACCAGCTAATCTCTCAACTCTTGACAGTATCCTCGCTCTTGCCTGAATATCTTTAAGACTGTCGAGCCACTGGGCGTAATTGTCAGTTTTACGAATTTCATGCATAGTTTATTGTAGCCGACAGGCTACATGTTGTCAATATTAGCAACAAAAAAGGGAAGTATTGATTACCGCTTAAAACGAACAGAATTACTACGTAAGTAATGGCGTGGGGTGCAGGAAGTAATATTGTTCGCTGGAGGCGACCACGGGACGTTTGTTTTGGGTAGTACTCACAATGAACGATTGCAAAAAGGACGTAAATAATATTAAATAAAATAAGGTGAGTTCTTCAATTTTCAGAGAGATATGAAATTATCAAAGCATGGCAAAAGCATTTCAGCAAGCGTTGAAAATATAACCACCTTTGGCATTTGGATTTTTGTGAAAGAAAAGGAGTATTTTCTAAGCTATAAAGAATTTCCTTATTTTAAAGATGAGACTTTAAGTTCCATCCAAAATGTACAATTGCTTCACGGCTATCATTTATACTGGCCTGATTTGAATGTAGATCTGGAAATTGATAATCTTAAAAATCCTGAAAAATACCCCCTCAGAGCAAAGCTGATAAGGAAGCACCTGAAAAGAAGCTCAAGTAGACGGGCAGTTACCCCTTGCTGATTTCCGACAAAAAATATCAAGAAAGGGAACAGCGAGAAATATTTTTCAAATTACCATTTCCGGTGTTATCATCCACCGCAGTGCCCAAGCCATATTTTCATCTCGCTTAAGGCAAACTATTCCCGCCATCTCGAAGGCCACAAGATTTTTATCAGCATCGCCACAAAGCAATAAAGATGCAAGTTTGCCGAGCTGAGGCAGGTGCCCGACAAGCATAATATTATCGGCCATCATCTTTAGACGTTCCGCCCATACAGCAGGATCATCATTAGGCTTCAAGCCGCCAGTTTCCGTAAGACCTTTCGCCGGTTTCAAATAGTCGGCAAGCACCTGTGCTGTCTGTTTTGCTCTTAACTTAGGACTATGAAATATTTCATTTATGCCGATGTTCAATCCGGATGCGTAAGAGGCCATCTTTGTAATGTCCGCACGCCCCTTTTCACAAAGTGGTCTCGTCGGATCCGCTTCTTCGCTTGTTGCTTTTGCATGTTGTACAAGGCAAATGAACATATGCACCTTTACGTTAATTATAGCATTCCGGACCTAAACTGAAGATAATTCTCTTGAAGACTCATTCCTCGATATAGTTCAGGTCCTTATGAAAGGTTTCTTCAAGCCGGTATAGTGAATAGAAGGCGATTGTAATACAGACCATGCCTACAATAGCGCCGCCTGTGAGAATGCCGAAATAATTTGTCGCAATCTTAAAGAAAAAAGTGATTGGTACCACCGTGCCACGGATGAAGTTGGGAGCGGTCGAAGCAACGGTAGCCCGCAGGTTCGTGCCGAACTGTTCCGCAGCTATGGTCACAAAAATCGCCCAGTAGCCGACAGCAAAGCCCATCGCAAAGCAGCAGAAATAAAAAATGGATGAGGTCACATTATTGAGCCTGAAATATAGAGCTACTATCAAGGTTGCCAAGAGCAGAAAGGCGAGGACGACTTTCTTCCTGCTCTTGAGTTGCTGGCTCAGATAGCCGCTCCCGAAATCGCCGAATACAAGCCCAAAATAGCAGGACATGACCGCTTCCCCGGCACTGACTGGGCCTCTGACAGAAAGTGCCCGGGCGAATTCAGGTGAAAAAGTGATAAGTATTCCGACGCAGTACCAGATAGGCAAGCCTATTAGGATTGAATGAAGATATTTGAAGAACCTTTTTTTATTTGTGAATAGGCTTATGAAATTGCCCCTGCTGATACCTTGTTCTTCAACACTCAGGAACATGCGGGACTCGTAAATGCGAATCCTGAGAAAAAGAAGCAGCAGTCCAAGCCCGCCGCCTATGAAATAGGCGACGCGCCAGTCAAAATGCTTTGCAACGAAGTTGGCTAGAATAGCTCCGGTGACTCCGACGGTGGCGACGACCATGGTGCCGTATCCTCGGAACTCGCGCGGAAGCTCCTCTATCACAAGCGTGACACCTGCCCCGAGTTCGCCGGCAAGCCCGATGCCCGCGATGAATCGGCACAGTGCGTAAGCGCCGATTGAATTAACAAACCCATTTGCGGTATTGGCCAGAGAGTAAAGAAAAATTGAGCCGAATAGGATCTTCACCCTGCCTTTCCTGTCACCAAGAATGCCCCAGATGATGCCGCCCAGGAGCATGCCGGCCATCTGCATATTCAAAAGCAATACGCCTTTGTCGAGGAGTTCCTGCCCATCCAGCCCAATGGCTTTAAGGCTTTGAACACGGACGATGCTGAACAGAATGAGGTCATAAATGTCGACGAAATAGCCCAGGGCAGCCACTACCACGGACACCGAAAAGAGTGCCGCGATGATGGGCGTGCCACGCCGGGAGTCTCGCGCAGGTCTTTGTACTGACAAATCCGCCTCCTTAACTCAAAATGTAAAAGATAGTTTAGCAGTTTGCTTTAAGTTTTATGAACAGTGGCCGCAAAAATACCGTTCAATAACTATGATATAATTTTTTGATGACTACGCTTGATTTTTTGCGAGATATCAAAATTCACCAGAGCAAAAAAGGTTATCGCTTTTCGGTCGATGCGCTGCTGCTTGCGTCTTTTGCGGAGAAAAGAGCTGTAAATAAAATCGCAGACCTCGGCGCGGGTTCAGGAATTATCGGGCTTCTTATGGCAAGGAAATACCCTCAAGCAAGAGTTGTTATGATTGAGTTGCAGGAGAGCCTCGCAGAACTTGCTGAGAGAAACATCGAGCTTAATGGTCTAGAAGGAAGGGTCGAGGCAATCAGAATGGATATTAAAGCCCTCTTGCCGGGTAACGGGTTTCGCTCAACGAGGCTCGATCCCTTGTCCTTCGATCTTGTTGTCTCGAACCCGCCTTACAGGAAGATAAAAACAGGACAGATCAATCCGCGTGATGAAAAGGCGATCGCCAGGCATGAAATATCGCTTTCCCTAAAGGATTTGGCAAAGGCGGGCGCGGCGCTGCTGAAACATCACGGAAGGTTGTGCATCATTCATTTGCCTGAGCGGTTGGCCGAGATTACAGGTGTAATGCGAGACAACGGGCTGGAAGTAAAACGCCTACGGTGTGTACATTCCAAAGTTTCTGCGGAAGCGAGCATGCTGCTTATTGAGGCGATCAAGGGAGGCAGGACAGGCATGAAGGTCGAGAGGCCGCTCTTTATTTATAACGAAGACGGCAGCTACACTGATGAGATGCTTGAATACTATGGCCACGATAATTAAGTATAATAAATAGCAGCTCTAATGAACTGGAGAATAAAGAAGGAACGATAGCATGACGGCTTATATTTTAAGACGCCTTTTGATGATGGTCCCTCTTATTTTCGGGATTACGCTTATCACTTTTATAGTCATACATCTTGCTCCCGGGGGGCCTGTGGAAGTTGAGACAGAGATGTCCCTGAAGGCCACTGCCCAGGCAAGAGACAACCTGAAGCGTCTTTACGGGCTCGATAAGCCTCTGCACGTTCAGTACATTGAATGGGTGAAAAGGTTTGTCAAACTGGACTTCGGTGTGTCTTTCGTGGACGGCAAGAAAGTTACAGACAAAATAAGAGAAAGTGTCGGGGTAACACTGATTATCAATTTGCTTTCGCTCATGCTGATAGTCATTATTGCGGTCCCCGTCGGAATACTGTCGGCTGTTAAGCAGTATTCTCTCTTCGACAAGATTGTCACGGTATTTGTATTTATAGGTTTTTCGACTCCGACTTTCTGGCTTGCTTTAATTATGATGATTTTGTTCGGGGTCACTCTCGGACTTCTGCCTATTTCAGGCATCCAAAGCATTGATGTTTCGGGGATGGGTTCACTGGGGAGGCTATGGGACTGGACGCGGCATCTAATCATGCCTGTTGGCTTGAGCGCATTTGGTGGTATCGCCGGGTTCAGCAGGTACAGCCGATCAAGCGTGCTCGAGGTAATAAGGCAGGATTACATAAGGACTGCCAGGGCAAAAGGCCTTAAAGAGACGGAAGTGATTTTCAGGCATGCGGTGAGAAATGCTCTATTGCCGATAGTCACAATTCTGGGTCTTTCCGTGCCTGGTCTTATAGGAGGCGCGGTTATATTCGAAACGATATTTGCCATACCTGGGATGGGTCGGCTATTTTACTCATCGACCATGTCGCGGGATTATCCCACGATAATGGGCATACTTGTCATAGGCGCTATATTAACGCTGCTCGGTAATCTCATTGCCGACATATCGTATGCCTTTGTAGACCCCAGGATAAGGGTGCAACAAAAATAGAAAAGTGTGAGGAAAAGATAACCCATGCTTAAAATAATCTGGAGACGATTCAGGGAAAATCCTTTGTCGGTTACAGGACTGGCCATTATATTAGTGTTGGCAATGGTGGCCGTATTTGCGCCATTTATTGCTCCGTACAAGCCGACTGCTATCAATGTATATAATGTGCTGTCACCCCCGGATACCGCTCATCTTTTCGGGACCGATGATCTGGGCAGGGATGTCTTGTCCAGAATGATTTGGGGAAGCCGGGCTTCGTTGAAGGTGGGATTTTTTGCGGTTGGCATAGCTATAACAATAGGAATAGTTCTTGGTGCCATAGCAGGATTCTACGGTGGTGTGATAGATGGGTTGATAATGCGGTTTGTCGACATTATGCTCGCCTTTCCCACATTTTTTCTTATACTTGCCGTTATAGCTATTGTGGAGCCCAGTCTCCCCACTATCATGGCAATTATTGGGGTAACCAGTTGGATGGATGTTGCGCGTCTTGTCAGGGCTGAATTCCTGTCGCTCAAGGAGCGCGATTTCGTATCTTCGGCCAGGGCTATTGGAGCGAGTGATTTTCGCATCATCTTCAAGCACATTATTCCGAATGCCCTGTCGCCTGTGTTTGTTTCTGCCACGTTCGGTATAGCGGGGGCCATACTGATTGAATCAGGCCTGTCATTTCTCGGTCTTGGCGTGCAGCCTCCGGAGCCGAGTTGGGGAAATATATTGACATCAGGCAAGGACAATATTACCGTTGCATGGTGGCTTTCGCTTTTCCCGGGGCTCGCTATTCTCGTCACTGTTCTCAGCTATAACCTTGTCGGCGAGGGCTTGCGCGACGCGCTTGACCCGCGCCTCTGGCAACATGAGAAATAAGAAATAAGAAGTGAAGAACAGCGACCCTGAATCTCACTTGTCTTTTTGTCCTGATCCTGAACGAGCAAGCAATAATATAAACGAGTTTCTTTCTCAAAACCCTGCATTTGAGAGAGAACTCAAAAATAATATGCACTATTCAGCCATACTGTTTTCATACAGCCAGTTCTTCGCGAATTACTGCATCCGTTACCCTGAAGCATTATTCAATGCAATCGCCAATCTGGGGATGTCTTTTGAAAAGGAACATCTCAGGAATGAACTTGAGAGCATCTTCAGCACCTGCGCGTCAATGGATGCCGGCAAGAGTGCGGTGCGTCATTTCAGGAAGCAGAAACTGCTCGTCATAACACTTAAGGACATCCTAAAGATGGCTGACCTCCAATCAATTATGCTCGACATGAGCAATCTGGGCGACGCTGTATTGGAGGAGTCCCTGTCATATGTTGAAGCTTTCCAGATAAGGCGATATGGGGCGCCGGCGATCAAAGCATTAACTGTCATCGGACTGGGTAAGCTCGGGGCACAGGAGCTGAACTACAGTTCAGATGTGGACATCATCTTTGTTTACAGGGAAGAGGGAGAGACTGCCGGAATCCTTGGTATTCAGGGTAGCGTTATCAATAAAATTACGGCGGCTGAATATTACTCGAAGATCGTCGAAGAGCTTTCTCATTTCCTTTCCGATAATACCGCCGACGGTTTCGCTTACCGGATAGATTTGAGGCTCAGGCCGCAGGGACAGCGCGGCAGCCTGGCCATGTCACTGAGCGCGCACGAGGAATATTACGAGTCGTGGGGTCAGTTATGGGAAAGGGCTGCTCTTCTCAGGGCCCGCGTAGTTGCCGGGGACCAAGTCCTGGGCAAAGAATTTCTGGACATGTTGGAACCCTTTATTTACAGGAAATACCTGGGGTTTGACGCTATTGATGAAATCAGACGCATGAAATCGCAGGTCGAGCATATTAAGTCCGTGACGTTGAGCAGGGACATAAAAAGAGGCTACGGCGGCATAAGGGAGATTGAATTTTTTATACAAATATTTCAGCTTATTTACGGCGGGAAAGAGGTGCTGCTAAGAGAGAAAAGCACTTTTCGTTCCCTTCACCGTCTTTTGCAGAAGGGCCTAATAGGTTATGAAGACTTTTCGCATCTTGCCGACAACTATATTTTCCTGAGGACCCTGGAACACCGGCTCCAGCAGATGAATGACATTCAGACCCATACCATACCAGCGGGAGGGACTGAACTTGACAGTCTCGGCAGGAGGATGGGTTTCGGCAGCAGCGCGGATTTCCTGGGTGAACTGACGACCAGGAGGCATAATGTGCGCTCAGTCTATGATTCTCTGCTTTTTGTGGGGAATGCCGCCGGGTCGCCATATCTCGGCATTTTGAGCGCTGAATTCTGGGACATGGATGTGCCGCTTGAGCAGCCTCTTTCGGAAACCCTTCTCAAGAGGGGAGTGAGAGACACAAAAAAAGCTATACATTGTCTGATGAAGATCAGGAACACGGTCAATTATTTCCAGACGATACGGGGAAGAAAGCTGCTTGAAGATATTGTGCCTCAGTTTATCGAAGGGGCCTTGCAGAGTTCCGACGCTGATATCGCGCTGCTCCAGTTGGTTGATTTCGCGCCGCTCATGTCTGCAAAGGAGTCATACCTGGAGACGATAGCACAGCGTCCGGAATTGATTTCGATCCTTTCATTTGTATTTTCACACAGCGAGTACCTCTCAAAAATCCTTATGAGTAACACTGCGTACATGGACTCACTTGCAGAAGGAGAAGTACAACGGAAGCGGCTTGCCGGGATGAAAAAAGAACTCGCCCTGCTGGCCGGAACATGCGGCATATCTACCGCAGTCAGGCTCTTCAGGAGGATGGAAGAACTCAGGCTTGGGATTTTGCTGCTGGACAAACAGATAGACATTCTTGAGTTGATGAAGGCGCTGAGCAATGTTGCAGAGGCTGTTGTGGCCCTTTTGATGGGAGAGAGCGGCCCTTCGAAACAGGCTGTCTCCGTTATCTGCTACGGGAAGCTGGGCGGGCGGGAAATTACATTTAATTCCGACCTTGACGTAGTATTTTTAACGCGCAGCGGGCCGTCTGTTGATGAAGTGAAAGAAGCAGAGCGTATGCTGAAAACCGCCATGTCTTATACAAAGGACGGCATGGCCTACAAAATCGATACGCGGCTGCGACCCGAAGGCAGCAAGGGGCCTCTTGTGAGTTCCCTGGACGGCTTGGCGGATTACTATGCTCAACATGCCCACCTGTGGGAGCTTCAGGCCCTGCTGAAGGCACGCCCTGTCACCGGCGAAAAAACCCTTAAAGCGGCTTTTATGAAGCTGAGAAGGGACGTATTGCTTGAGAAAGGAGACAGCATTACGTTATCAGAAGTGAGGAAGATGAGTGAAAGGATCTCCAGGGAACTCTCAAAGGAAGCCCCCGCAGCAGGAGCCTTCGACATAAAACGCGGCAGTGGAGGGCTTGCGGACCTTGAATTTATAGTTCAGTATTTGCAGATGAAACACTGCAGGGATTGTACTGAACTGTTGGCCCAAAATACACTTGATGCGATACGCCTCTTACGCAAGGCCGGCATATTGACGGATACCGATGCCGGCAAACTCAGGAATGCATATCTTTTTTACCGGATTATCGAAACTATGCTGCGACTGAGAAATGAAGCGGTGTTGAAGGTCAGCGGTGCTTCGATGAAGGGTCTGGCAGATGTCATCGGCATTAGAGACGGGGATGTCCCGGCAGTCCTGCGCCGGAAAAAAGAGTTTGTCAACAGCATGTGGGACAGTCTTGAATCACGGTATAAATAAACCGCATTTTGGTGTTGTATGCTGTTCATAAGAAAAAAAAGACGCAATTTTGTATAATTGGAAGCGACAAAAAAGCAAAGCTGAACTCTGAAAATCAGGCAAGGAGGTGCGATATGAGCTCAATGTTGACTACAAGCGATGCAGTTCAGGTAGTAAAGACCGCAGCCGGTGATGAACTTCTCCAGCTTGTCACTTTTAATCTCGGCAATGAGGAATATGCCGTGGCTATCCTCAAGGTGCAGGAGATTAACCGCATGAAGGAGATTACCCGCGTGCCTAATTCTCCGGCTTATGTGGAGGGAGTGATAAATCTCAGGGGCAAGGTCATTCCAGTCGTTAATCTCAGGGACAAGTTCGGTCTGCCTGCAAAAGAAAATAACGAACAGACCCGGATAATGATTATGGACATACAGGGCATTACAATGGGTCTCGTTGTTGATGCCGTGTCTGAAGTGTTGAGGATACCATCTTCAACAGTCGAACCGACCCCGCCGATGGCATCAAATATCAGCGCTGAATTCATAAAAGGCATTGCCAAAGTGGATGACCGTCTGATTATTTTGCTGGACATGGACAGGCTGCTGGGCAAAGCGGAAGAAGCCTCAATGGCTGAGGTAGCCGCGAAAAGTATTGCGAGCTGATAATCTGGGAAGGCAATGAAGATGAAGGGGTGCACAAAATGAAAATTGTTACGCAGCTGCGGGTTATTGTTGGTATCCTACTGGTTTTTGCCATTGTAAGTCTTGGGGCAGTTTTTCTGCAGTTGAGCCGTATGACAGCGGACGGCAATGTTGTTGACTACTCGGGGCGCCAGAGGGCATATTCCCAGCGGATTGCTAAGATGGTGCTGGCAAAAAACGCCGGTGCTTACAGCGGAGAAAAGATACAGGAGTTTGTTCAGACCCTGGACCGCATTATCAACGGGCTTATTAACGGAGATGCAGAACTGAAGCTGCCCAAGGCGACTGATGGAAATTTTATCGCCAAAATGCAGGAACTAAAGACGTCATGGGACAAATACAAGGGTTCAATTAACAGGATTGAAAAAGAAACGGCACTTCTGCCTGAACTATTTCAGAATAGCGAGGATTTTTTAAAGTTGGCCAACGAAGCCACAGCTATTGCCGCGTCTGTGTCAGCGGGAAAGGTGGCGATGCTGAAAGCATGGGAGGCTGTTTTATTTGTACTGAATCTTTTGATATTGTGTCTTATTTGGTTTATCAGTCAGCAAAAGATATCGGGCCCGTTGTCTGACTTGAATGAAAAGGTCGAACACATAGCCTCCGGCAACCTGTGCGTTAAAATGGATATCAATAGTGACGATGAGATAGGCATGCTTTCCCGCAATATGGAGAAGATGGCAGCGTCTTTTTGTTCCATGATAAACGGCATACTTTCCAGTGTTGACGAACTGGCGAGCACTGTTGAAGTGCTCAAGACACGGGCTGAAAAGACTGCTGAAGGGGCCAAGGAACAATCGGGCCAGGCAAGCCAGATAGCGACCGCGGCAGAGGAGATGAGCCAGACCATTACGGACATTGCCCGTAATGCGTCAGTGGCGTCGGATACCTCCGCTGATGCGAAAAAAGTGGCTGGAGAGGGCGAGCAAATAGCAGGCAAGGCTGTGGAAACTGTGAACAGGGTCTATACTGCTACCGTGGAGCTTGCCACAATGGTCGAAAAATTGAACAACAGGGCCGGAGAGATCGGCAATATCGTTACGGTCATTACCGACATTGCCGACCAGACCAATTTGCTTGCCCTGAATGCAGCAATAGAGGCAGCGAGGGCCGGCGAGCAGGGCAGGGGGTTTGCTGTTGTTGCAGATGAGGTGAGAAAGCTTGCGGAGCGAACAATAAAGGCCACTACAGAGATATCCGAAAAAATCGGCGCAGTCCAGTCGGAGTCTGACCAAACTACAAAATCCATGGCTGAGGCATCAAACGAGGTGACAAAGGCGACCGAGTTTATAAGGAATGTGGGTAACTCTTTACAGGCCATTCTGGAAGCTGTTCAGAATGTCCGCGACCAGATTACACAGATAGCTACAGCGGTCGACGAACAGTCCGCGGCTTCTGAAGAAGTTGCCAAAAATATAGAGAAGACATCAAACATTGCTACGGAAATGGAGAAAATGTCCGGGGATGTCATGCATCAGGTTACCGTGCTTGTGGACGTATCCAAAAAACTGAAGAATTCCACAGCCGGATTCAGGCTGCATTAACAGCGTTATCACCGCCTGGAGCTTGCGGACTCAAAATAAAAAAAGGGGACTCGATTGAGTCCCCTTTTTTTGTGTTTTGAAACTGTATTTTATATGTCGTAGTACAGGAAGAACTCATACGGATGCGGCCTGAGTCTGAGGGCATCCACTTCTTTTGTCCTCTTGTAGCTTATCCACATTTCTAGGGCGTCCTCGGTGAAGACATTGCCTTTCATCAGGTAATCATGGTCTTCCTCAAGATGGTTGAGGGCCTCATCAAGACTCCCCGGCATGGTCGGCACTGATGCAAGTTCCTCAGGGCCGAGTTCGTAGATGTCTTTATCAAGCGGCTCGCCGGGATGGATCTTGTTTTCGATGCCGTCGAGTCCTGCCATCAGCATTGCTGCAAAGGCAAGGTATCCGTTGCACGAAGGGTCAGGGAACCTGACCTCGGCCCGCTTTGCCTTAGGGCTTGGCGAATATGTAGGTATCCTGACTGATGCGGAACGGTTTCTTGCAGAGTAGGCAAGGTTGACCGGAGCTTCGAAGCCCGGGGTCAATCTCTTGTACGAGTTGGTTGTCGGATTAGTAAGAGCGGCAAGAGATTTTGCATGCTTGATAATACCGCCTATGTAGTAAAGAGCCATTTCGCTCAGACCCGCATAGCCATTGCCTGCAAACATGGGCTTGCCGTTTTTCCATATGCTCTGGTGGCAGTGCATGCCTGAACCATTATCGCCGAATATGGGCTTAGGCATAAACGTTACGGTCTTGCCATGCCTTCTGGCAACATTCTTAATAATGTATTTAAAGAGCATCAGCTTATCTGCCATAGTGACCAGCGAATCGAAGCGCATGTCGATTTCAGCCTGTCCTGCCGTGGCGACTTCGTGGTGTTCTCTTTCGACATAGATGCCGCATTTCTGCATCTCCAAAACCATTTCGGTCCTGAGATTCACTTGGCTGTCTGTCGGCGGTACTGGGAAATAGCCTTCCTTATGCCGTGGCTTATATCCTAGGTTCGGTCTTTCATCACGGCCTGAATTCCATATTCCCTCAACTGAATCGAGGAAGTAATAACCGCTGTGAGAATTCTGGTCGAACATTATATCGTCAAAAATGAAGAATTCCGCCTCTGGACCGAAATAAGCGGTATCTCCTATGCCTGTTGACTTAAGATACGCTTCAGCTTTCTGAGCTATGTATCTGGGGTCCCTTGAGTAAAACTCTTTTGTGATAGGGTCCACAATATTGCAAATAAGGCTTATGGTCGGGTATTCCATGAAAGGGTCCATAAAAGCTGTGCCTGGATCAGGGATGATCAGCATGTCAGAGGTATTGATCGCCTGCCAGCCCCTTATGGAAGAGCCATCGAAACCCAAGCCGGCTTCAAATACTTCTTCAGATAATTCTGCAATAGGCACTGCAAAGTGCTGCCAGATCCCCGGAAAGTCAAGGAACTTGAAATTTGCCATTACGGCTTTGTTTTCCTGCGCCATCTTTAGTACATCTTTTGGTGTCATACACCCTCCTTTATAATTTTAGGCTGAGGTCAAGTCTCCCCCCTTGACCCTGGCCCGTAGTTTATACTGCGCCTTCTCCGCGTTCTCCTGTCCTGATTCTGATCACGTCTTCAACCGAGTATATAAAAATCTTGCCATCCCCGATCTTCCCTGTTTTCGCCGATTTTTCTATCGCATCCACAACCTTCGATGCGAGCGCATCGGACGTCACGATTTCAATTTTTATTTTTGGGATGAAATCCACTACATATTCAGCGCCTCTGTATAATTCCGTGTGCCCCTTCTGTCTGCCGAATCCCTTCACTTCGGTTACAGTCATGCCCTGGATGCCTATCTCATTCAGAGAATCTTTTACTTCATCCAGCTTGAAAGGTTTTATGATAGCCTCGATCTTCTTCATATCTCACCTCCTCAAAAAAATAAAATGCCCAGAAGCCAGTGACCAATGGCCGTGGTGACTATATCTATACCTTATGTTTGAGCCACACGGCGGCCGGCTATCCGCTAGTGGCTGCTATTGCCAAAGAAAACATCGTAAAACTTGCAGGCCCGGGCTGTGTAAACATCATAGAGGCTTTCTGTTTCGGTCTTCAACTTTTCTATGTCTACAGCCTCGTTTTTCAACCACTCATAGACCATTATCTTTTGGACCTCGATATGGAACTGAAAAGCATAAGCATTATTGCCGTGCCTGAATGCCTGGTTCGGATAAAGAGCTGAGCTTGCCAGCCTGACAGCTCCTTGAGGGATGTCGAAAGTCTCGCCGTGCCAATGGAAGACTTTAATATTCCTCCCGATATCGCCTGTATCAGGATGCTTGGCCAGACACTTGATGCGTTCATCCATCAAACCTTCCTCAGTGATATCTATATCATACCAGCCTATCTCTTTTTGAGCGCCCTTATACACCCTTGACCCAAGGGCCTTTGCCATTATTTGAGCGCCAAGGCATACACCAAGGACCCGCTTGCCGACTGCGATGAAATCCCTGACAAGTTGTTCTTCCTTTTTAATATAAGGAAAGATATCGTCCTCATTGACACTCATGGGGCCGCCCATCATGACAAGTGTATCATAATCAGCGGGGTTGGCAATATCTCCTGTCGCCATTTCAACAATTGTATAAGCGATATTTTTTGCCTTAAGGAAATCCTCAATGGTGCCGGGTCCTTCGCTCGCTATGTTCTTACAAATCAGGACAGACATACGGGCCTTATGATAGCAAGGGATGTACCAGAATTGCAATGGTAAAAAAACAACAAGTTAAGACCAATTTGCATAGGCGATTGCCTGCATAAAAGGCACCTGCTGCTCATATTTTAGGCAATAATCATTGCTTCAAAATTTATGAACTGAAGCACTTAAAGTGTGTAACCGGTCTCGCCGTGTTCGGCAATATCTAGACCAAGCGATTCCGATTCATCGTCCAGCCTTAATCCCATGACCTTGTCCAGTACCTTTAGCAGCACTATGGTAACGACAAAGGAGTATACCATTGTAACGCCGACAGCGGTGAGCTGGGTCGTAAAAAAACGCATTCCGGCGGTGCTGCTGAAGAACAATCCATCGGCCCCGGCAGGATTTATAAGCTTCTGGGCGAGAAGACCGGTTGCCAGGGTGCCGATAATGCCGCCTACGCCATGCACTCCGAAGGCATCCAGAGAGTCATCGTATCCCAAACGGTTTTTCATGTTTAAGGCCATATAGCAAATAGAGCCGGCACATAGTCCGATAATCAGTGCGGACATTGGGCCGACAAATCCTGATGCCGGGGTGATTGTAGCGAGTCCGGCTATGGAACCTGTTGCAGCCCCGAACATTGTAGGTTTGCCTCTGTGGAGCCATTCAATAACGACCCAGATGACTGTGGCGCCGACTGCCGATATATGGGTAACTGCAAAGGTCATGGCGCTCAAAGCACCGGAGGACAGGGCGCTGCCTGCATTAAACCCAAACCACCCGAACCATAAGAGTCCGGCGCCGAGCACTGTTAAAGGCAGATTGTGAGGTGTAAAGTCATGCGCATGGCCTTTTCGCTTCCCGATGAGCAGCGCGGCGGCAAGGGCGGATATACCGGATGTGATATGGACTACCATTCCACCGGCAAAATCGAGAGCGCCCATATTCCTGAGCCAGCCGCCGGTACCCCAAATCCAATGGGCTACCGGATCGTAGACTATAGTTGACCACAAAATTGTGAACACCAAAAAAGCGGAAAACTTCATGCGCTCTGCAAACGCCCCGGTGATCAGGGCCGGTGTAATGACCGAGAACATGGCCTGGTATATCATGAATGCTATATGCGGTACTGTCGGCGCATAATCAGGATTGGGATCAACCCCTACGCCATTCAGCCCCATCCAACTAAGATCGCCTATGATGCCATGCACGTCAGGCCCAAAAGCGAGGCTGTAGCCGTAGAGTATCCATTGTATGCTGATGACAGCGATTGCAAAGAAGCTTTGCATGAGAGTGCCGAGCACGTTCTTTCTTCTCACCATGCCGCCATAGAAAATCGCAAGGCCGGGCGTCATAAGCATAACAAGCGCTGCTGAAATAAGAAGAAAAGCTGTATCGCCGCTATCTATTTTGCCTGAAGTCTGGGCGTATAGATTCAGCGGAATAAGCAAGAAACCTATTGATAAATAGAGGCAAGTCTTGATTCTCTGCATGGGCCGGCTCCTTTAAGGGAAATGAGTGTGATGATTTAAAACCACTTATCATAGCCAGTTCCATGCCCACTGCTTAACTGTTTGATATTAAGGGATAATGCTAAAATGGCATCGCCCATAATCATACAATTTTGTAGGATTATGGGCGATGCATATAGTATTTTGCTCATTTTTAACAAAAAGATAGTCTAATTCCTACAATAATGTAGCTCATACAAAAATGTAGGAATTAGTGGCAAGATCTTTATATGGCCGTATCTCCTGTTTCGCCGGTCCTGATCCTTATGACCTGTTCGAGGCCCGACACAAATATCTTGCCGTCGCCTATCTTGCCGGTATTCGCTTTGGCCTGTATTGTGGAAATGACCTTTTCGAGCATGGCATCAGCAACAACCAATTCCAACTTTACCTTAGGCACAAACGTAATTTCATATTCAGCGCCGCGATACAGCTCAACATGGCCTTTCTGTCTGCCGAACCCTTTGACTTCTGTTACAGTCATGCCCTGTATCCCGATTTCGTGCAATGCGTCTTTTACTTCGTCAAGTTTGAAGGGCTTGATTATCGCTTCTATTTTCTTCATCTTATCTTCTCCTTGCAGATAGTTTACAGGTTATAAGCCCTTTCGCCGTGCAGGCTCTCATCGAGCCCTGTAACCTCTTCCTCAATATCTACCCTGATGCCGGTTACCGCCTTAAGGACCATAAATATTATGAAGGTTGTGATCGCTGTATATGCTATGGTCACGCCTACGGCTTCAATCTGAATGAGGAACTGGCCGGGATTTCCGTATAGAAGCCCCTTGCCCGCATCATTGATGGCAGGATCTGCAAAAATGCCTGTGAGCAGCGCTCCAATTGTGCCGCCGACAGCATGTACGCCGAATGCATCTAGGGCATCGTCGTAGCCCAGTTTTGGTTTGAGAAACGCAACCGAAAAATACGGAATCACACCTGCTGCTAAGCCGATTGCGAGGGCCCCCGTCATATTAACGTAACCGGCGGCAGGCGTTATCGTGACGAGTCCTGCGACTGCTCCCGAAGCGAGTCCGAGGAGTGTAGGCCTTCCTCCATGTATCCATTCGGTGACCATCCAGGCTACTGTCGCCATTGCAGTTGCGGTATTTGTGTTCATAAATGCCGCACCGGCAAGGCCGTTGGCTGCAAGAGCCGAACCCGCGTTAAATCCGAACCATCCGAACCAGAGGAGACCGGAGCCTATTACTACGAAAGGAAGATTATTCGGTTTATAGGTAGCATCTTTTCTTTTTCCAAGCATGATCGCTCCTACCAGGCCCGCGACACCGGCATTGATATGAACGACAGTACCCCCTGCGAAATCGAGGGCGCCCCACTTGGCCAAAAATCCGTTGCCCCAAACCCAATGGGCTACAGGCAGATATGTAATAGTGAGCCATAGCACTGAGAACAGCACCCAGGCGGAGAACTTCATTCTTTCAACGTAAGAACCGCTGGCTAATGCTACTGTGATAGCGGCGAATGTAAGCTGATAGGCTATAAATACAAATTCAGGGATTGTTTTTGCGAGGTCAGTGATACTATTGACGCCTACACCGGAAAGAAGAAGTTTGTCGGCCTTGCCGATAATGCCGCCGACATCTGTTCCGAACGCAAAAGTATAGCCGTAAAGTACCCAAAGTACGCTCACGATAGCGAAAGTGGCAAAGGACATGCCCAGCGTATTAAGAACATTCTTGCCTTTTGCCATGCCGCCATAGAAAAGGGCCAGTCCCGGCAGCGTCATAAGCATTACCATGGCTGTAGCTACTATCATCCATGCAGTGTCCCCGGTGTCGATCTTCGGCGCCGCTGCAGGCGCAACTGGTGCAGCCGCTACTGCCGCAGGAGCAGCCGGAGTAACTTCTTCTGCGTAAAGCAGACCCCCGAAAGAAAGCAGCGCTATTACCGCCAGTACCATAAGTGTTATCCCTCTAATCTCTTTCATTTAGTCCCTCCAACCCCCGGTATTACTATTTTTGCAGACCCAAGTCCGCCTTAAACAAATTTTGTTTATTTTACAAGTAGCTAAAATTATGCCAGGTGTCGAACACTATGATTTTACGACTAAATTGTTGTTTTTTATTGCTACATATTTGTAGCTGTAACAATAATGTTGGAACAATATTGTAGGGAAAGTTGTTTTGGAGGGTTTCCCGTACAGGGAGTGTGTCACCATGACTTTATCTGCTTATGCCGGTTATAATAAATGGAAATGGAATTCAATATCGATATGCACGTTCACTCAAGGGGCAGCGGTGACTCGGAGGCAGACCCCGAGGATATGATTAAGAGGGCCATAGAAGTCGGGCTGAACGGTATTGTATTTACGGAGCATTATTCATATGAAGCTTCTCGGCCTGTCGAAAGGCTGATGGAGAAATACCGCGATGCCATCCTTGTATTGAGGGGAGTCGAGTTTTCGGCTGAAGAAGGCCATTGCCTTGTGTATGGAGTTAATACAGACACGCTGCTCAACAAATATTCTCCAGTATCAGAAATCCTGCACATTGTGAACGAATGTGGAGGCGTTGTCGTCCCATCGCATCCTTACAGGGGGATAAACAGTCTTGGTGATACTATAAAGAAGATGAAGGGTATATGTGCCATCGAAGGCCACAACGGGTACAATATGCAATCCCTTAACAACAAGGCAGTTGAAGCTGCTGCAGCCCTGCGCCTGCCTTACACAGGAGGCTCGGATTCCCATGATTCGAGCGGCGTAGGCTCATGTTATACGCAATTTATGGACAGAGTAACCCATGATAATTTCATAGAACTTCTCAAAGCAGGCCGATACCTGGGTGTCGATACCAGGAAAATGAGCAGCGTGTCATTTCCGCTTTCGAGTGGTCATTAGCAGGTTATGTTACAATAATTTAATAAGTTGTTCGGGCGTTGAGGAGAATACTCTGTGAGGCCCTCCCCAAAAATATTTATAACTTTGTTATAGTTAATAGAATAGAATAACCATAGAGGACCTTTAAATCGATGGTTGTTGAGCCTAGAGATATTAAACATAAAGACAGAAAAGTCAAGAATAAGCGTGAGTTTTTTAGGCTGGTTGAGCGTATAAGTATCGACGTCCAATTACTTAAAGAGCATCCGAGCAATGGGCGTTCAGGTGTTAAGGAATATGAAAAAGACGGCAAGCCTTCGGAACAAAATACGATGGATATGAGTGCCGGCGGTCTGCAGTTTTTCTCGAATGTTTATTGCAGGGAGAACTCTTATGTTGATATTACTTTGTACTTTAAAAAGACAGATCCTCCTTTTGACTCTTTGACTGTAAGGGCCAAGGTCATGAGGACTGTGCAGGTTGAAAATTCACAGCATTACAATATAGGCGTTCAGTATGTAGATATAAACCAGAAAGCCCGGACGCATATAGAGCGGTACATATTTATAAGGCAAAGAGAAATGATAGCTGAAAAAAGGATTGGTTTTTTATGATGAGGACAAGAATATGAAACTTCTATCAAGTGTGTTAGCCAGAGTATGGTGTCTTTTGTTGTTCATGTTTATGCTGAATGGCTGCGGCGGCGGGGTCGTATTAGTCGACGACCACAGCAAGGAGTGGATAGCCAGGACTTTGCCGGAACTCAAACAGGAAATGAGCAGGCCGGAATCTTATGCATCGAAGATTGGATGGAAAGAGACAACCTATCCGCTTGCCAATGGGAATTATGTCTACGTAGAACCGCTCAGAGAGGGTTGTTTTTTTCACTGGGAAGTAAATTCGAAGGGTACAATTGTCGGCTATGTTGCGAAAGGAAAGGAATGCGATCAGTCGTCTGATACGGATGAAAGGCTCTCCCGGCAAAAAACTAGGCAAGATTACTAGAGAGTCATCAAGTCGGCTGCCTGACTTATGTTTTCTCCAGCAGCCGCAGTCTTCCCGCCAGCCACCTTGTTGTCGTTGCCTGTATGAATAACGTCATGAGTATGGCTATGAAGATGACAGATGCTATCAATCTGCTGCCGGGAGCATTCAGGCCCATAAGCAGCCCCGCCAAAGCAGCAGGTATGACGCCGGTCTCTCTAGTCCAGCACATGAAGATGATTTCGTTGATGCTCCATCGTGCGCGCCGGTCGGGCAGGGCGCAGAGGAACACCGTGAGAGGTCTGGATACAAGCATGAAGATCGTAACAACGGCCACTCCGCCGCCCAGGTACCTGTTCACGAGGCTGAAATCGACCTGTGATCCCAGGAGGATGAATATGAACATCCTCATTATGAAAGCTGTAGTGAAAACATAGTCGCGGAAAGTCTTCTGTTCCGCCATGCTCATATAGAAGCCGAAAGATTCTTTGTTGCCGATTACGATTCCGAAGACGAAGACAGCCATGAATCCGCTTGCATGAAAATTTTCTGAGCCGAGATAGGCACCTATGACAGCCATAAGGGTTACCACAGGTGCATACTCCGCAAGAAAGTTGAATTTTTCATGGGCTATGAACAGCGCTGCAAGATATCCCATTAGGCCTCCTGCCACGACGCCCACTATTGACTGTTTAAGCAGGCTTATGAAGGACGTCCCGAAAGAAAATTCCCCGCTGCCCATCGCGACTGCTAGGACCCCAAATGTGACTATCGCACTGATGACATCATTGAAGGCCGATTCGCCTATAACTGTCTGGGAAACCCGTTCCCTGATATGGAGCTTTCTGAGAATCGGGACGAGAGTTGCCGGGTCTGTTGAGGCTGTAGACGCTCCAAGAAGTAAAGCAACGGTAAACGGGATGCCCATTATGTAGAAAGCTGCAAGGCCTGTAATGAATGTCATGATCACAACGCCGACTGTAGAGAGCGCGGCTATAGTGATCCATACCTCCTTAAGCACCTTGAACCGCAGTGACGCGCCTCCATCAAAGAGTATGTAGCAGGAGCCGAAGATGAGGATGATCTGGTTCAGCGCCGATTCAGCCTTGATATGCAAAAGCCCTGTAATTTCCGGTCCCAGGAGGATACCGGCGAGGAGAAATATTACAACGTCAGGGACTTTGATTCTTTGGGAGAGGAACCCCGAAACGGTCCCGGCAGCGAGGACTAATCCAAAAGAAAAAAGTATCTGCTTAGAAAGTTCGAGTGAAGCAGATGAGTCCATAATGTTTCCCTCTCCTCGCCTTAGTTGGTCCACCTATTATAATGAAATTCTGGGGTGGGCGACACCAAAAAGCAACAAGCATCTCTTAGTGTCCCCTGGGGAATGAGACTTTATCAGCAGATGCTAAATAGCCGTGTCACCCTTCTCGCCGGTCCGGATTCTAATTGCCTCGTTAAGGGTTGAGACAAATATTTTGCCGTCTCCGATTATCCCGGTCTGCGCCGACTTTTGTATTGTTGCCAAGGCTTTCTCAAGCAGGCT
>JADFXI010000030.1 GCA_015233655.1 Nitrospirota bacterium
TTCCCTGACAATAGAGAGGGACGGATAACAATTACAGCCCACTTGTATGCAGATAATTTTATTGAACTGAGCTTCAGTGACAACGGCATAGGGTTTCCCGTGGATATTGACTTGAACGAGCCTGAATCCCTCGGCCTGAAAATCATCCGCTCTCTCGTAGAAAAACAAATCAAGGGGAATTTGCTGATACAGACTGACGACGAAACCAGGTTTGTGATAAAGTTTAAGGAAAAGGAAAACAGGCAAAGGATTTAGGGAATGACCAAGGCCAAAATATTAATTGTCGAAGACGAGATACTTTCCGGTATGGACTTGCAACTAATATTCAGATGTTGGGGATGCGCCCCCCCGTCAATTGCGACCACAGGACGGGAAGCTATTGAAAAAGCCGATAAGGAAAAACCGGATGTAATACTTATGGACATAAGCATAGACGGGAATATGGATGGGATAGAAGTAGCAAAGAAAATACGCTCAAAATATGAAATACCCATAATATTCATGACCGGCTACAGCGACGAAGAGATGATAGAAAGGGCAAAGACCGCCAACCCTGCAGCAATCCTTATCAAGCCTGTAGACAATGCGGAATTGAAAGCCGCCGTCGAATCAGCCGTCAAAACCTTACGCGCACCTTAAAATTAAGTTTGGCCTCGCCATCTTTTGGAACATCCAGATCGAATTCAGCGGTAGCTGCGTCGTCCTTTATGGCTTTGCAGGACGATTCCAGGATCTTCCAATCGCCCGGTATCGGCTCGATGACCTTTACAACGATATCTTCGTCTTTGTGGTTGCGGAGAGTGACTTCAATAGTGGTCTCATAGGTGTCCTTAGCTATCTTCTCCCAGGTCAGCTGCTTACGCGAAGCAGTAACGTCAAAGGCATCGCCCAGCTTTATCTTCACCTTTTCGTCTTTGGGAGTATGCTGTATACTGTCTTCCCCTGTGAACTGAAGGCTGTCTTCGCTGTCGTTCTTGTACACCCGCACTATACCCTTCGGAAGAGGCATGCCAAGATGATGCTCCTTCTTGTTCACGAATTCGAGATACACGCCCACCTTCTGCTTTGACATCACGTCTCCGTAGAGGTTGCGATAGTAGTAATCGGCACCGTAATAAACGAATTTCTTGGCAACGGGAATGTCGCCGGCGTCGAGAAGGCTGATCTGCTTTGTCTGGTTTTGCTTGATGGTAGAAGGCCTGTTCAGCGTATAGATATGGTACTCGAAAAACGATTCTTCTTTGAAGGAAGGAGCCGCCGCTTTGTTCGCATAGGCGGCAGGCGTAGGCGCCGGTATCATATACCCTTCCCTGACCCTGTTCACGTCCCCGGCAACGAGCTTCATATGCGCGTTCCGGTATTCGGCGCCGCTCCTGTTTTCGATGGTAACCCATCCAGAGAGGTCCGCCTTCTTGTCCTTGCTGTCCAGGATGAGCACATAATCGGCCTTCCAGCTGATACCGTTGGTCAGGTAAGCCACCTCGATCTTCTGCGTGGACGCCATTTTGTTGTCCAGGGACCAGACGAGGGTAGGCTTGGATATAAGATTTTCGGGGACTTTGGGGAAGATTAACCTGCCGGGGTATCCGAAGGTGATATCGTCATTAATCCTGAATACCGGCTCTCCGCCGTTGTTCGCGAGGAGTTCAGCAGTCACAATCTCCTCTTTGTCAGTATAGGGGTTCTTTGAATATAGTTTTACCTGCTGTCCCACATATTTATCCAGCAGCTTCTGCGAACTCAGGAGATCGTACTCATAGTTCTGTTCGAGTATCTGAAGGCTGCCGGGGGAGGTAACAGACTTCATACCAACGCTGGCCGGGATGATCTGGGACGCTACATCCATGAACCTGAGTTCATGCGCCCCGGGCTTGAGAGTGAGCGTTCTCTGGTCCTTTACCAGACCTATGTTGCTGTTATAGACCGTCACTTCAACAGCAGTCTGGTCCCCAATGCCGGAAACAAGCTCCTCAGCGGCCTCGACCGGCGGGCAAAATATGTTTGCCATGAGAAGAATACTTATACCGCAAAGAATTTTTTTCATATCTCCCCCTCCAAAGCAGTAGACGCACTGCACCATTTTTCGGATGTAAAAGTATAACAGAACCATCCCCTTTATTCGAATACTGGCGACGTATTTGCAACCGGCATGCATCTTTCTTGATCATAAATCCACTTTTCGCCTTCTCTGCCGAGATTTTCAACAGCAGTTGTGCTATAATGGCTTTTTTTACCGGGAATTAAGCTGTATAACGATAAATATAAAAGCAGGGGGGGACGCATGGCTCAGATGTTTAATCAGACAGTCGCAGGGAATTCAGGCACCGCTCCGCAAAAAAGCATGGTGATGATGAGCATCGAGAAATTTCCGGTGGGTTTCAGTGTTCCGTTTGACGTATGCAAAAAAGAGGGGAGTACCTATGCCTGCGTTCTGAAGAAATGGCAGAAATTTGACCAGGCTTTCAAAGCCGACTTGAAAAGCAAGGGCATCTTTTTTCTATATGTTGAGGGAGACCCTGCCAAGGTCAATCAGTATTTTGAAACCAAACCGGCAGAAAACAAGCCTGATGATCTAGCATATGCCGCATATTCAAAGACCAAAGAGGCCTTCCATAATGTCAGCAAGCTTATTTTTACGGTCGGCTCGCGCGTGAATTTCAGCATATACAAGATTTTGAACATGCGTCATGAGCCTCTTATAGAAACTCTCCCGGAAAAACCTGTGCTGGTTACGGATGCAGTACGAACTGCCAACGGTGACATTGCCATTAAAGTATCTGATCTGAAGCACTATAGAGAGTATCTCTTCTCGCAATCAAAAAATTCCGCCTCTGATATATCGACGAAGATAACCTCAGTCAAGGAATGTGCCAAAATGAGCGTCAGAGACGTATTGACAGACCCGACCAATGCCAAGAACATCGATAACGCGGTATGTTCGGCAAACGATATCATAAAAATACTGAAACAGAAAGATGCCGCTCTCAACACCATGCTCACGAAAAATGCCAGTGACATGTATATTTACAACCATTCGACAAATGTGTCGGTGCTGTCTGTGGCGATGGCGCTTGCAATGGGCATGGACCAGAGTCAGACTGAAAAACTCGCCATAGGCGCCATAATGCATGATATAGGCAAGAAGAACCTGCCGGCAGCGATGCAGCATAAAAGAGAGCGTTTGTCGGACGCTGAGTTTGCCGTATGGAAGAAGCATGTGGCAGACGGCGTAGACCTCCTGCAGAGTCAGACGGGACTGCCCAGCGAATCCTTTGTAGCCGTGAAACAGCATCACGAGAGACTGTCCGGTACCGGCTATCCATATGGTCTCAAGGCAAACTATATCAGGCCCTTCGGCAAGATCATATCAATCGTCAATTGTTATGATTCCCTGACCACTCCTCGTCCATTCAAAACCACCATGACCCCGTTCAACGCATTGGACAGGATCATGAAAGAGACTACTGAAAAAGGCGATTTCGATCTGGAACTCGTAAAGCTTTTTATAAAGATACTGAAGGGTCAGGGGCGGTTATAAAGGTAATTTCACTTTGAATTATCTTAATACTTAATGGCTTGCCCAATCCGATATGATTTTCACGACCCGGTCTTCTATGCCGAAGAAACCGTGGGCACTTAAGGATAGGCAGGAATCAGATTGCGGAGGAAGCCCCCCGCTGACACCTTCAAACGTAGCCTTCGGACTGCTTTTGAATTTCTGCGCCAGCCGGCCGGCCTCATCATAAGGAGTTGACTTGCACTCGTCATCAGAATTATGGACTATGAGTACCGGATATGATATCTTCTCAATGGAAAGCCACCTGAGAAATTTGGAGTATTTCATTGTCGAGGTAAGAACAATTCCCTTGATCCCGTCGTGTTTCAGTTCAGCACCCAGGTAAGCCACTGATATTGTGCCCCTGCTCGTACCCACAAGGTAAATAGACGTGCATCCTTTGGCCGATAAATATTCCACTGCTTTCATAATGTCCTGAAGGTGGTCCTTTGATGTCCTGAAAGTGTCATCCATACCTTGTGACCGATCAGAGGGGGTATCTATGACTGCCACAATAAAACCTCTCTTGGTAAAGTCAGGAACGGTCCTGACCAGAAAGTTACGACCTCGTCTGATTTCGCCTTTCTCGATGCTGAACTGGTTATAACCATCTGCGCCTGGAAACATCAACAGGGCCGTGTGAGAGGGCATCTCAGGATTACTCACCAAAAGGTTCATTGTTACGCCGGGACGGGTATCAAGAGTTACAACCTGCTCTGCGGCAAAGGTTGTAAGAGGCCACAAAAGGCATATTGCGATGAGAAACAGCTTCATCGAAGTCAATATACCACAATTCAAGGGCCTATCTCAATTCAGGGAAATAAATAGTAACGCAAAGGTCGAAAGAGTTAAACTATGGATAGATGGAGATATAGCTAGACCTCCATTACTAAAGGTATGAACATACTATGGCCCATGATATTGTTTGGGGGAAAAGCCTTGAAAGTGCGCTGATGCTGGCAAGACAGGAGAACAAACTTGTACTGACTTCTTTTTTCAGCCCTGCCTGCGAGGCCTGCATTAAGATGAAGAAATGCACTCTCATTACTGAAAGCGTTCAGGAATATATAACAAAGTATTTCATTCCGCTAAAATACGAATCTGGGATCGATTCAGAACAGTTTATGAGGTTCGGGGTCACGGCAAAACCGGCAGTACTGGTGCTTGACGCCGAGGGCAATGAAATTTTCAGAAAGATAGGCTACTTTGATCCGGAGAAGTTCATAGAAAAACTCGAAAAGGCGAGAAAAAAAGCTGCGCACATAGCAGCCGGACGTCATGGATAGAAAATATTATTGTAAGCGCCTTAAACCGTCATTATTTCTTAGTCTTGAATCCGTAATAATCATTATTGGATTTTTCCTGATTACTGCCGGTGCCGCGTATGCACACGAAGATCACGGTGCGAACGTCAAGAAAACATTCAGCAAACACTTCCAGCAGACATTGTTCGACATTACTGAACATGCGGCCTTCAGCGTTGAAGTCCTTCTTGACGACAAGGAGTCCAAAATCGGCAAAGACGTGGTCGGCATAGTTATTCACGATGACAGCGATTCTGACGTCAAAGGAGCGACAATAAGAATAGCCCTTAAAGACCTGGAAACCGGAGATATTGCGACTGGACCACTTGTTATTACTGATAAAAACAACGGTCTCTATATTGTATCCGGTCTTAACTGGCCGAGAGAACGACGCTGGGAACTCGATGTGACGGTTAAGAAGGGCGAGGTCGAGGATGGCGTAAAGTTTATTCTGCCTGACGCCTTAAAGACGCTCTATCCTAAAGGCAGATATTCACCCTGAGGCAGGGGCTGCGGGCCGGATTCCACTATTTGCTTCTTTTCTGCTAAACTCTAATTTATAGAGTGGTTTTATACCTTTAAGCAATGAAAGGAGGTAACTTATGGGCAAATGTGATTGTGGCGCGGAGACGGATTGGCAGGAGATAGGCAGCACATGGCTTTGTGTGTCATGCCGGAGTGAGGACATAGACACGGCCGTTAAGGAAATGAAAGAGGGATGGGAAAAAATGGTTCATGGTGTGCGGGGTTTGCAGAGGTTAAAGGCCGACACACTTTCCGTGACCGGATTGCTCGAAAACTTGAAGCAGGAAATCAGCAAGATCGAAGCCTCTAACAAGTAGGAGGTCTGACAATGGACAGAAGGGATTTTCTCAAGGCGGCTGCTTTTGCAACCGCTGCTGCTGCGGCAAAGCCTCTACATGCAAGCGACGGAGCATCCGACAAGCCCTCAGTTAAGAATTATCGTCAGATAGGCAAAACCGGCCTGAAAATGAGCGATATCTCATTCGGGGGCGGGAAACTATCATCGTCCTCGATGATCCTCAGGGCCGTGGACTACGGCATTAATTACTTTGACACGGCCCCGGATTATGGACAATCTGAGGAAACAATAGGCGAAGCTATGGGCAAGATTAAGAGGGACAAGATTATCATTACTTCTAAATTTTGCAATCATTTCCCTTACCCGGGTCATCTGTCCCTCGGCTCTAAGAAGCAGGATTACGTAACCGCTGTCGAAGGGAGCCTTTCAAGACTGAAAACCGATTACCTCGATTTTATTTTTGTACATGCGTTGGGCGAAATGAACAAAGATGCGGAACTGGAGAAAAAAAGACTCCTCAGCGACGAAATGCTGGAGGCAGTCGCCGCTCTGAAGAAGGCGGGAAAAGTCCGTTTTCTCGGCACATCGTCCCACGGTCCTGCAAACATGGAAACTCTCCTGGCGGCTGCTGTCGCATCCGGGCACTTCGACGTTATCATGCCGTCATTCAACTTCATGAAATTTCCGAAGCTGCCGGATGTGATAAAAGAAGCCCGCAAAAAAGGAGTCGGCGTAATTGCGATGAAGACCCTCGCCGGCGCAAAAGAGATGAACCTTGACGCCAAGGGTGAAGAGTTTCCGCTTGCTGCCTTTAAATGGGTATTGAAGCAGCAGGAAATGAGCGGTTTGATCGTAACTATGAAAACGGTTTCCGACATGGAGCTTTATTTAAAAGCGTCCGGCGCAAAATTTACCGCTGCGGACCAGGCGGTTCTTGATCGTTATGCCGGCCTCTATGACAAAGAATATTGCAGGACAGGCTGCGACGACTGCGAAGCATCATGCCCGAAGGGAGTGGAAATCGCCTCTGTGCTCAGATATCGCATGTATTTCAGGGATTACGGTATGGAGAAGCGGGCGATGGAATCTTACGCTTCTCTGAAGACAGGCGCAGCTTCCTGTGCAGAGTGCAGCGAGCCTGCATGCACGGGGAAGTGTCCGCATGAGCTTCCGATTAAGGAACTCTTATGCGATGCACATGATGCAATGTCCTTCAGTGCCTGATGACTTCCAGCGCACTGACATATCGCCTTATCCTGCTGGGGCTGCTTCCGTGCATTGCCTTAATCCTCTATGTGAGCGGCCAGAGCTATGATCCGGCCCTGATAGATTTCAAGACTGTAAATGAAAAGGAACCCCGGCAGGCTGTGGCTGACAAGTCTCTGACAACCGCACCCTTCTCTCAACCTGCGGAACAGACTGTGACTGCTTCTCAGAAAGAAGAGATAGCGGGATTACGTCTTTCAGGGACCTCGCGCCATTTCACTAAGGACAATCTCTTTGAACATGTGGACGGCCACGCCGAATATTTTATCAGCGCAGGTTTTAGAGCGCTCACGGTTTCGGAATATTCCGCTGCCGGCGCGGCGGCAAAGCAGCCCCAAATCGAGGTTGAGGTTTATGATATGGGTAAAGGCCTGCAGGCCTTCGGTGTGCTGGTTGATGAATCAGGGGACAACGGTCAGGCAGTCTCTGTGGGTGCAATGGGATTCAGGACATCCGCAGGCATTAACTTTATCAAAAGCAGCTATTATGTAAAAATCTCTTCATTCGACCCCAAATTACCGGTTCTCAAATTTGCAAGGGCCTTCAGCGAGACTCTTCCGGTCAGTCCTGCCGGAGAGGATTCATTCAGCAAGGGCTTCTCGCGTTTCCCTGAAATGGGCAAAGCCGGAAAGACAAAATTCGTGAAGGAAGGTTACCGGGGCCTCGATTTCCTCCGCAACGTATTGGAACGAGATTACGTTGTGGCGGATAAAAAGGTAACTGTTGCACTGATGTCAGGCAGTGCTCAGGAAATGAAAGCGCTCTCGCTCTCTTTTATGGACTATTTCAAAAAATCAGGCATCCGGTACGATAAGCTTGAAAAGAACGGTATCGAGGTTTATAAGATAACGGACAAGTATGAGGGCAACTGGTTTCTCATTCCTGGCCGCGATACTATTTTCGCCGTATTTGGCAGTGAGGACGAGGACATATTGAAATACTTTTTTAAGAGAAAAGTATAGGAGCAATCGCCGTGGCGTCAAGGAACAACAAGACGGAAAAGATAGTCAGCAGGAGAGAGTTTCTTCAGAAAACCGCTTCTGTATGCGGACTCGCGGCAGCAGCCGGCTTGTGGGGATATACTTTTTACAGCAAAGAGCCGGTGCGAAGAAGCGATACTAAAATTTATACCTTCAGGGACTACCGCGTCGAGGACATAAAGACATATCCCCATTTAGCGGTGGTCAAGGGCACGGACGCAGAGCGGCTGGTGCGGGCCGCTGTAGACAAGATTGGGGGCATAGGCCGTTTTGTGCGGCCAGGAGACAAGGTTTTACTGAAACCGAACGTTGCCTGGGACAGACAGCCGGAGCAGGCGGCAAACACGAACCCTTTGGTTGTGGCCGCTGTGGTGAAACTCTGCCTTGAGGCACGCGCGTCCGAGGTATGGGTAACTGACGTTTCTGTAAACGACCCTATCCGCTGTTTCGCGCGCTCCGGGGTAGAGGATGCCGTTAAAAAGGCAGGGGGCCGCATAAGACTGACTGCTGAAAATGATTTCGCAGCGACCAACCTTAAAGGCGAATCCCTCAAGATTTGGCCGGTGAGCCGCTTCTATCACGAGGCGGACAAACTTATCAATCTTCCTGTGGCAAAGCACCATTCTCTCAGCAAATGCACTATGGGCATGAAAAACCTTTATGGCTCCCTCGGCGGACAGAGAAACCGTCTTCATCAGGACATAAACACCTCTATCGCCGATCTTGCGACAGCGATAAGGCCCACTCTCACCATTCTTGATGCAACAAGAGTGCTCATGAGAAACGGCCCCACAGGAGGCAATCTTGCGGACGTATTTATCGGCAATACAATAGTAGCGGGAACCGATCTGGTAGCCGTGGAATCCTATGGTCTCAGGTTCCTTGATCTGAAGGCCGAGGACATCCCCTTTATAGCTATGGCTGAAAAGAGGGGCGTGGGTATCTCAGACCTGAAATCTCTCAATATTGCAGAAATAACGATATGATGGCTAAACTGCTTACGCTGCGCAATATCAGAAGAATCTATGCGGTCTTCTTCTTCATGCTGTTTGTACTACTTATGTGGCTTACAGGCTTCAGGCGCATGAAAGGCTACGAGACTCCTTTATTCATCGAACTGGACCCCCTTGTCGCAATAGCCTCCTTTCTGACAAGCTGGACAGTATATAAGGGCCTTGCATTCTCTATTATCATCATAGCCTGCACGCTTTTCTTCGGTCGTTTTTTCTGCTCCTGGGTCTGTCCATTCGGTATAGTCAACCAGGTTGCGGGAAGCATATTCAACAAATTGAGGGCTGTGGATACTGTGGCGCTAAACTCCTACCGCCCCCTTTACCGGCTTAAATATTATATTCTCGCACTGCTGCTGTCCCTTGCAGCTCTGGGTTCCTTGCAGACAGGACTGCTCGACCCTATTCCTCTCATCACAAGGTCATTTGCCATTTCCGTTTTCCCCGGAGTGAATTATAACAGCGGCTTGATTTATCTCAAGCAGCCCATTTTCCATGGCGGAACATTGCTCGGGATACTATTTCTTGCAATCGTCTTCGCCAACCGTTTTCTGCCCAGGTTCTGGTGCCGTGCCGTATGCCCTCTCGGCGCTCTTTTGGGACTGCTCTCATTCAGTCCTGTACTCAGAATATGGCGCGATGTGGACCGATGCACCGACTGCAGAAAATGCCTGGCACATTGCCACGGCGGCTGCGACCCTGACGCTGCTTTGAAAACCTCGGAATGCCATCTCTGCATGAACTGTATCGAGGACTGCCCTGAAGACGCGATTCATTACGGTCTTCAAAAACCCTCCAGCTCGGTGCAGGTATCTGTAGACGCCAGCCGCCGCAGACTGATCGAAAGCGCCGTGGCTGGTGTGGTGCTCTTCCCGGTACTGAGAAGCACTATCACTTCGAAGACTTCTCCCCAAGACCGCGTGATAAGACCTCCTGGGTCTATAGCAGAAGGGGATTTTATGCGGAGATGTATTAAGTGCGGAGAATGCATGAAGGTCTGCCCCACCAATGCAATCCAGCCGGCGTTGCTGGAGGCGGGCTTTGAGGGAATCTGGACCCCGATACTAATAAACAGCATCGGTTATTGCGAATATAACTGCGTGCTCTGCAGCCATGTATGTCCCACAGGGGCCATAAGTCCTCTAACGGTCGATAAGAAATTAGGCAAAGGACAAGGACAAAAACCCCTCAAAATCGGCACCGCCTTCTACGACCGGGGACGCTGTCTTCCCTGGGCCATGAATATTGATTGCATAGTCTGCGAAGAGGTCTGTCCTACTTCGCCAAAGGCGATTTGGTTTGAGACCGTTGAGGTCCGTCTCCGGGACGGATCATTAAAAAAACTGAAACGTCCGTTCATAGATACAAATCTTTGTATCGGCTGCGGGATCTGTGAAACGAAATGCCCTATCCGTGATCGGGCCGCTGTACGGGTCACTTCCATAGGAGAATCGCGCTCTGTCATAAACCAGATGATACTCAAATCATAGATAAATCATTACCGGGGAGGTGGCAGGAAACATGGATTTACATGACAAACTGGACGAGCACAAATACGATCTGACCGAGGTGTTCAGGAAAATTCTGGTTAAGATGGACATTCTTTTTCACATGGCGGCGGCGCTGTTGCTGCTCGTCGCGTGCGGCTTCATGCTCTGGTTCGCCTTCGAGAACATCTTTAATCCAACGCGCGACGGCGTAATTCACCTCGTAAACGACGTGCTGCTTGCACTCATAATACTGGAACTCCTATGGACAGTCATACGCTTTCTCAAAAGACAGAAATTTGTCCTTGCCCCATTTCTGGCGATCGGCATTATTGCCGCTGTCAGAAGAATACTTTTGGTTGAGGCCCAAACATCATTCATGGAGCATGCGCCGGCTGACAAGCTTTACGAGATAGGCCTTAGCGCGGCAGTGGTGCTTGTCCTGATGATCGCCTATTTTCTCTCCGTAAAGTCGGAGACAGATGCTTGACATGAGGGATAAAACGCATAGACAAGATAGATATTTATTTGTGTTCTGCCGCGTTCAAATTTTGACAATACAGTAAAGATGTACGAGGTATGGTAAAATGATTGCCGGGGCGTTATGTTAACCAGGGTAAAAAAGGACTTCGAAAACGGTCTGCAAAAGGTAAAGTGGTTTTCGGCGCTGCTTTCAGAGAGAGTGCGGATCGAAGTCACTATCTTTAAGCTGCTATACAAATCCGATGAGTTAAAGAAAAAAAAGGACGATCTCCTAAAAAACATAGGCGAGGAAGTATACGCAATGAGAGGCAAAGAAACAAACGTTTACAACAGTAAAGAAGTACGCGCCGCCATAAAGTCTATTGAAGCAATTGAACCTGAAATCAGAGAAACGATGGACAAGGCTTCTGATATCAGCAAAATCGTCTCATGATTCCAGTACAGATTATTTTTTCTTTGTTCGGTCTCATTGTCGGATCGTTTCTTAATGTATGTATTTACCGGCTTCCGCGCTCGCTCTCTATTGTCAGCCCGCCATCCGCATGCCCTATCTGCCACGAGCACGTCAAACCGTGGGACAATATACCGATATTGAGCTATTTTGTTCTGGGAGGGAAATGCCGAAAGTGCAGGGAGCCGATATCCATACGTTATCCTCTCGTCGAGTTCCTGAACGGCTTGCTGTACTGGGCCGTCGTGAGATGGTTCGGTATCGGCTGGCACACTCCGCTTATGTTTATGCTCGTCTCCGCTATGGTCGTCATAACGTTCATAGACCTCGATTTTCAGATTATCCCCGATGCCATAACCCTACCCGGTGTTGTAATCGGTCTCCTGTCGGCATCTTTTCTGCTGCCTGATCCTTTCAGCCTTCATCATTCAGCCCATGTCATTTCAATCGTGGGGTTTAAGAATTCATTTATAGGTCTCCTGTTCGGAGGCGGACTTTTTTATCTGATAGCTGTTTTGAGCAGGGGGGGGATGGGAGGCGGCGACATAAAGATGATGGCAATGGTCGGCGCCTTCATGGGCTGGAAGTCGATTTTTCTTACGACATTTATAGGCAGCGTAACCGGTTCTGCAGTCGGCATCTTTCTCATGATCGCCAAAGGAAAGGGCAGAAAATCGAAGATCCCCTTCGGCCCGTTCCTCGCTATCGGCGCTTTGGCAACGCTGTTCTTCGGTGACATCATATTGAAGTGGTATTTTCAGCGTTAAATAGAGTATAATTGAACCAGTCTGCAGCCCACCAGGTTTATTTCTTTAACAACTTAATAATCCGCGGCAATAGTGTTGGTTGGCGATTTATGACATCAGACAAATACGCTTCAGTGAGAGGACCAAATGGAATATAAGGACTTGAGAAACATCGCGATAATTGCCCACGTCGACCATGGCAAGACGACCCTGGTGGACGGATTGCTCAGACAGGCCGGGACCTGGCGCGCAAACGAGAGGGTACAGGAAAGAGTTATGGACAATATCGACCTCGAAAGAGAGCGCGGCATAACCATAATGGCAAAGAATACCGCTGTGTTATATAACGATACAAAAATAAACATTGTGGATACCCCCGGCCACGCCGATTTCGGCGGCGAAGTTGAAAGGACCCTGAAAATGGTGGACGGCGTTCTTCTGCTTGTGGATGCCTCGGAAGGCCCCCTCCCGCAGACAAGGTTTGTTCTGAAAAAGGCCCTCGAACTCAAGCTGCCGCCCATTATTGTCGTGAACAAAATCGACCGCCCTGATGCCAGGATACAGGAAGTTCTCAACGAGGTTTATGATCTGTTCATCGATCTTGATGCAACAGAAGAGCAGCTCGATTTTCCGATAGTTTACACAAATGCAAAAAAAGGCACGGCCCAGCTTGATGTCAAGGGCGAGGGAGAGAACCTCAAACCGCTTTTTGATCTTATACTCAGTACGATACCCGCTCCGGAGGGCTCGCCGGATGGTGTTTTGCAACTCCTTGTCACGAACATAGATTACAGTGATTATGTCGGAAGGCTTGCCATCTCGCGAGTATTTTCAGGCACGGTAAGGGTTGGTGATTTTGTCGCTATGGTCAACAGCAACGACGAGGTAATAAAGACCAAGGTGACCTCGCTGTATACATTTGAGGGTCTTGATCGCGCCGACACTAAAGAGGCCTCGGCAGGTGAGATCGTTGCTCTGGCAGGCATAGAAGGAATTAATATCGGAGACACTATAACAAGTATCGAGGACCCGAGGCCCCTGCCGAGGATAACGGTCGATGAGCCTACCATATCAATGGTATTTTCAGTTAATACTTCCCCTTTCGCAGGCCGGGACGGCAAATTCGTCACATCGAGAAATCTCAGGGAACGTCTCGAAAAAGAGTTGCTATACAATGTTGCGATTAAAGTTGTTTTCGACGCCACCGACTCATTCAAGGTCATGGGACGCGGCGAATTACAGCTGGCCATACTCATCGAAATGATGAGGCGTGAGGGATACGAGCTTTCCGTATCCATGCCGGAAGCTATGACCAAAACAATCAACGGCGCCCTGCACGAGCCTGTGGAATTACTCGTTATAGACGTGCCTGAAGAATTTGTGGGTGTTGTCACGCAGCAGGTGGGCATGAGAAAAGGAAAGATGCAGAAAATGCAGAACAACGGCCACGGAAGAGTGCGGCTGGAATTCGGCATCCCTTCCAGGGGCCTTATAGGTTTCAGGTCACAGTTTCTCACCGATACGAAGGGGACAGGACTCCTGAACCATCTCTTCAGCGGATATGAACCCTGGCATGGCCCTATGTCGAAGAGACAGACAGGCGCACTGGTAGCAGACAGAGCAGGCAAGTCTACCACATACGCCCTCTTTCATCTGCAGCCCAGGGGAACGCTTTTCATTACAGAGAATACGCAGGTATACGAGGGAATGCTCATAGGTGAAAATGCGAGGGAAAGCGACCTCGACGTGAACGTGACAAAAGAGAAAAAGCTGACAAACATGCGAGCTTCGAGCGCCGATGACACAATACAGTTGATACCTCCCCGCGTGCTGAACCTTGAACAGGCGCTCGAATTCATCAAGGAGGACGAACTAGTCGAAGTAACGCCCCAGTCCGTAAGACTCCGGAAAAAAGTCCTGGACGCCCAAAAAAGACCTAAACCGGAACGGGCCTGAAAATCACTTTAGCGTTGGATAGCTATGCGGCGCAAAAAAAAGTCCATAAAGTCCCGCTTCTGTACGCTAATCATTCTGTTTCTTGCGGCGATACTTGCAAGTATCGCCTATTACTTTTTCTTTCCTGACGTATCAGCGCTGAAGAAGACAAATATCAAGAAAACATCCTTCATGGAGTACCGTGAAAAAGAGTGGCAGCGCGAAGGCAAAAAGATAAAAATTCGCCAGGCATGGGTGCCTCTCTCACAAATATCTCCTTTCCTGGTAAAGGCCGTGCTTATTGCAGAAGATGATAAGTTCTGGAAGCACGAAGGCTTCGATTTCGATGCTATCGAGAAGGCTGTCGAAAAGGACATCAAAGTAAAGAAATTCAAGTTCGGCGCGAGCACTATTAGCCAGCAGCTTGCAAAAAATCTTTACCTATCGCCGTCAAAGAACCCCCTGAGAAAAGTTAAGGAGGCAATCCTTACATGGAGACTGGAGAAAAAGCTCACAAAACGGAGGATTCTGGAACTTTACCTTAATCTGGTCGAATGGGGAGACGGCATATTCGGCATAGAAGCCGCCTCAAGGTCCTATTACGGCAAGCCTGCTTCTGAACTCGGGCCGGAGGAGGCTGCGAGACTTGCTTCCATTCTGCCCAACCCGAGAAGATATAATCCACTCGGAACGTCCCGCTATATAACCAACCGTTCGCGGATCATCTACAATGTCATGGTAAAAAGAGGCATCGTAATACCGCAGTATGAAGAAGTAATGACAGTCCCCGATGAGGAAAATAAAAGCGAAACACCACCGGCGCATGAATGACGAATTACGAGTTTTGGGGCCGGACCCGCTTAAGCCTCAAGTGATAGAATCAAAGAAAAATAAAAAAGAGCAGCAGCGTAATGGTTACCCCCAGGATGGCCCCTATAATTACCTCCAATGGACTGTGGGCCCTAATAGCAACCCTGCTCTGGGCGATTATTACAGCCAAAGCTCCCGACAGCAGTGATGCTGCGAAGCTTTCAGTGCTGTAGGTAATCGCGACCCAGACAGAAAAGGCCAGGGCAGCATGGCCGCTCGGCATGCCGCCGCTAAGCGGATGTCCTTTACCGAAGAAGGATTTAAGCACTATGACTGCAATCACCACAAGGATAGTGGCGATCAGGGTTATTTCCTCTCTTGAATGCTTGGCAATATAAATCCCCTTCCTGAATGAAGTGCTGAAATAGGGAAAGAGTATTATATACCCTACGATGACTGCGCCGAAGGCGGTTATCAATACCGCTCCTGCCGCCACGTCTTTGGCAATACGCGCACTTTCACAGTGTTCCGGCGAAAGCAAATCGACAACATACTCAATCGCCGTATTAATCATTTCGGCAAGGATTACCAGGATAACTGCGATTGCAACGATCAGGAAGTCAGTCCGTCCCACACCCAGGACGTAAGTCAAAATCAGCACGAAAATCGCGGTATAGAAATGATAACGCAGATGACGCTGGGTCTTGGCGGCATAAAGTATCCCCTCGATAGCATGCCCAGCGCTGTCGACCCATCTCCTTAAAGGCATAGGACCTCTGCCAGTTCAGATTCGAGCCGCCGCATCTTGGCTGCCTGATAACTGTTTATTTCGTGGTCATAACCGAGCAGATGGAGGAGACCGTGAACGAGCAGTCGCCCGACTTCCCTGTTAAACGTCGTCCCATACTCTTTAGCCTGTCTCCCGGCCTGTGGAAGGCTTATGACAATGTCTCCCAAGAATAAATCCGAAACACCGGGTGGGAACGGCGCGGTTAATTGAGGGAAGGATAGCACATCGGTAGTCCTGTCGATGCCGCGATGCAGACCGTTAAGCCGTCTCATGCCGTCATCATTAACTAAAAGGACACTTACTTCTACATGCTTCAATGCCTTCCTGTCCGGAAGCAGTTCGTGGCATCCCTTATTAGTTAAGTGGTTGAGAGCTTTCCTTAGTACCTTCCCTATTGCCGGATGGTTTGCCTTGATCAGCCTTTGATTGTTCTTTATTGATATTTCCATTTCCCTGCGGTGCGGCTCCCGTAGCATCCTTATCAACGGTACTCCTGGGCAAGGCGCTTTCCTGCGAGATCTTTTGCTGTGCGCCCTTCATTACCACTTCGGGATATTCTATTCTCCGGTGGAATATACTCGTGAGTATGTAAGTAAACCGTTTTTTTATTTCGGAGATGTCCTTCAGCGTCAATTCGCACTCATCGATCTGCCCGTCGAGAAATATGTGGTTGATTATTTTGTCCACGAGGGCGGAAATCCTCGCAGGAGTGGGCTCGGTAAGCGCGCGCGAGGCCGCTTCAACAGCGTCAGCCATCATTACAATAGCGGCCACTCGCGTCTGCGGCTTGGGTCCGGGATAGCGATAATCTTCCTGCAGCGGCAATACGTCCTTTGTCTGCTCAAGGGCCTTTTGATAGAAATAAGTTATCAGACTTGTACCGTGATGCTGTTGAACAATGTCTACTACCTGCTTGGGCAGTTTGTATTGCCGGGCCAGTTCCACCCCTTCCTTCACATGAGAAATAAGTATCATGCTGCTCATATGGGGCATGAGCCTTTCGTGCCTGTTCGCAGAATTCGTCTGGTTCTCGACAAAATATTCCGGCATGCGAATCTTACCGATATCATGGTAGCAGGCAGTGACCCTGGCGAGAAGCGGATTGGCGCCAACCGCCTCTGCGGCATTCTCGGCAAGATTTCCGACAATAATGCTGTGGTGGTATGTGCCGGGGGCTGAGATCATGAGGTTATGCATCAACGGCTGATCAAGATCCATGAGTTCAATAAGACTGATATCTGTGTTAACGGTGAATACATACTCAATTACCGGCAGAAGGAGTGAAACTATGGCACAGACCATGATACCCGACACACCGGCAAACAAAAAGGTATGAGGCGCCATAGTCGAAAAAAGATTGCCCTGGAACAGAAGCATGACTCCGGCAGCAAAAACATTAACTGCGCTTACGTATAAACCGCCCATAAGAAGCGATGAGCGTTTTTTGCACCTTATAACACTGAAAGCGGCTGTCAGACTTCCAACGAATGCGTAAACTGTAAAAAGAGGATTGTCGAGCCAGATCCCTGTCATTATACTGATGATAAACGAGAAAATAATGGCCGTATGAAAATCAAATATGAGCGTTACGAGCATGGCCCCCAGTGGAATAGGGATACCGTATAAAAAAGCCCCGCGCCCGGGCAGCACCAGTCCCCTGTGCAGCCCCGACAGCAAATACTCGAATATGCGGCCCAGCATGAGTGTGCCGGCTACGAGCAGACCCAGCAGCAACAGCATCTTGGGCTCAGAGAGATAAACCGGCTTGTAGCGCTTTATGTCCCGATAAAAGATAAGCAGTATGATAGCTGTAATAAAAAAACTGCCTATGAAGTGATCAATGCCGATACGCTCCTGTATAAGGAGAGCGCATACCAGGCTCAATCCGAGAAGCACATAAATCCTGTACATCTCACCGTGGTGCTTTTGCATAAAATCTCCGAGGAAATCCACAAGGTTCCTCGGCTTCTTGGCGCTGCCGCTTTTAGGAGTCCCGTTTTTCATATTTCTCGTAGGCCCTGACTATTTTTTGTACGAGCTTGTGCCGAACTACATCCCGCTCGGAAAAATGAATTATCTTTATGTCCTCGATGTCCCTCAGGATTTTGATGGCCTCCACGAGTCCCGATGACTTGTCCTGCGGCAGGTCAATCTGAGTAATGTCTCCGGTAACCACAGTCTTTGAGCCATACCCGAGCCTGGTGAGATACATCTTCATCTGCTCAGGAGTGGTATTCTGGGCCTCGTCCAGTATTACAAAAGAGTCGTTGAGCGTCCGGCCCCTCATAAAAGCGAGGGGAGCTATTTCGATAATCCCCCGCTCGATCATTTTTGTCGCCTTTTCTATTTCCATCATATCAAACAGTGCGTCGTACAGAGGCCTCAAATAGGGGCTGACCTTTTCAGCTATATCGCCAGGGAGAAAACCGAGTTTTTCTCCAGCCTCTACCGCAGGCCTGACCAGCACAATCCTCGAAACCTGTTTTGTAAGGAACGAACTGACGGCCATAGCCATAGCTAGATAGGTTTTGCCTGTGCCGGCAGGACCGATTCCGAAAGTAATGTCATACATGCGAATGGAATTGATATACTGCCGCTGGGTTTCTGTCTTGGGTATTATAAATCTTCTTTTAGAAGATACAGGGATATTATTAGAGAAAAGCTCCTTGATCGAAACATCTTCACCCTCGCACATTGATCTCAGCGCATAGCTTATATCTTCGGGTTTAAGGGCATAACCATTCCTGTTAACTGCCCGCAGCTCCTCGATCAGCCGTACCGCCCTGTCAATCCTGCCGTCTTCACCCTGTATGATAAGTTTGTTTCCTCTCACACTGATGGCCACACCCAGGGCTTCCTCGATAAGGTTCAGGGTCTTATCATTCCCCCCATGCAAAAAAGGATACTCTTTTACCTCGTCAAGTTCAAGTTCTATGGTTTTCGTAACGGTCTCCATCATTCAGGAAAACAGGCATGAAGAGAAAAGTAAGTGTGAGATCCCGATAATGCGGCATCTGTAGTCAGGTATTGTAGCGGATCCATTTCAGGGGGCCTATTGCGCTGCCGTTATAAAATTCTGCAGCCCGGTTTTCTTCACGATTTCCGCAGCGCTTTTTTCCGCATCTTTTTTATTCTTAAACGCCCCAATCCTCACTTTGTAATAAGCATTGTCCTCGCTTGCGTTGATAATATACGGACTATAGCCGTTCGATTTCAGGGTCTGAAAGAGTTGTTCCGCCCCTTCCTTATTAGGGAAGGCCCCTATTTGAACAGCGTAAAGCTTGCCTGTCGGCGGACTAACGGCCTTAACTTTCTTTTTTGCCTTGCCTGCGGCATGTTTGCCGTTTTTGGACGGGGCCGCTTCTGTCTTGTCAGCCTGGGCCGACTGCTCGGACTGAGCTGAAGCATCAGCCTGGGCCTGATTTGCAGCAGCCGGAGCGGTCTTACTTTCGACCTTCTTGGTTTTCTGATTTTGGTCCGCTGCTGCTTTCTGGGTCACAGGGGGCGCCGTCTCGTTCTTGGCCTTTGTTTTCGGGCTTTCAGCCGCAGCCTCCGGTTGTTTTTCGGCATCAGCTCCGGCATCCGGCTCAGCTTCTTTTGCCGTGGCAACCGCAGAAGGGGCACCTTTGCCTGTGATATCTTTTACTGGGAGGTCAATGACCCGTTTTTCTTCCAGCGGCACGGTTTCAGAAGTTTTAGCGCTCTGAACACCCGGCTTCTCCTGCTCTGACGTGCCACTGCCGCGAAAACCGAAAAAATATCCGATGCCGAAACTGGCAATAGTAATTAGAACAGCTCCGATAACCACTGTGTTGCGGCCCAGAAGTAAAATAGACGATCTCTCGGTTACCCCGCCCCTCATAAAATTAGCATAGCATCACCATAGGAGAAAAATCTATAATCCATGGCAACGGCCTCCCTGTAAACCTTTAATATTTTACCAAAATCAGACAGTGCGGATACAAGCATCAGAGGCGTCGAGCGCGGCAGATGAAAATTGGTAAGAAGACAATCGACCGCTTTAAAGCTGAACCCGGGACAAATAAAGATATCGGTAGTTCCTTTAATTACCTGCGGCGGTCCGCCGACAGAGTTGCGATTGCCATTGCAGGGACTGTATCTTCCGCTTGCAAGTCCCTCTAGAGTCCTTGTTGTCGTCGTCCCGACAGCAACAACTCTCCTGCCTCTCTTCTTCACAAGCTCCAGTTCATCCAATATGGCCTCATTGACTTCAAAATACTCGGCATCCATGTGGTGGTGCTCCAAAGATTCCGCCCGCACAGGCTTGAAGGTACCGGTCCCTACATGCAGCGTCAAGAACCTTACCAATATCCCCTTATTACGTATTTCCTCCAGGAGATTATCGGTAAAATGAAGACCTGCCGTAGGTGCCGCTATTGAACCCTGACGCTCGGCGTAGACCGTCTGGTATCTCTCTTTATCAGTATCTTCCGGCATGCGATTGATATATGGCGGAAGAGGCATATAGCCATATTTCCACAGCAGTTCGTCTATTAAGGCCGCAGCGCCCTCAGGAAGCTTCAGGTATCTCTTTCTTTCATTTCGTTCGGCCGAATAATGCGATTCTATACAGGCCTCGACACCGTCGAAAATAGTTATGGGACCATCAACCTGACCCTTGCACAATATTTCCCAGGATTCCTTGCCGCCGTTTTCCCGGACCAACAGAATATCTACTGTCTGACCTCCCTTCTTTTGGCCTATGATGCGTGCGGGGAATACCTTGGTATTATTCATCAGCAGCATGTCGCCTTCTTCAAGGTAGTCTATGATATTAAAAAAAGACTTATGCTCGACAGACCCGTCTTTATGAAGGACCAGCAACTTTGAGAAGTCTCTCTTTTCGGAAGGGCGTAATGCTATAGACTGTCTGGGCAAATCAAAATCAAAATCAGCGGTCCTCATAGACCTCTATGGCGGCGCCGGGATAAAATGTGGAGAGTATATCTTTGTAACTCTTTCCGTCTTTCGCCATTTCAAGAGCTGACCACTGGCACATACCAACGCCATGACCATAGCCTTTGCCGTCAAAGATATATATGTCTCCGTCTTTCGTAATGTCCGTGATCATAGTGCTCGGCAACTCATCCCACCCCATATTCTTTCTGAAATCATAGCCCGATACCTCGACCTCACCGGTCTCTGTTATGAGCTTGAAGACCCGGACCCGGTTTGAAGCGGTATACGAGTCTATGACAATGTCCTTCAATCCCGGCACATCCAGTGCCTTTTCAATTCCGGCAGCCGGGATCCTTTTGACCCAGAGGTAGTAAGGCGACAATTTACAGTTTGTCTCGACCGATTTTAAATATGGGAAAGTCTTTCCGAAAACATCGACCGGGTCCTCGGTCATGCCGACGCTAGTGGAATGATAGAATGCAACAATCGGGCTGCCCCCATACATAAGAACTTGTCCCTTTGTCTCTTCTACGGCTTTCACAATATTAGGCGAGATGTTTCCGGGTTTGTAAGCCTGGTGCATTACGTTGGAAGTAAGATGGTAACGCATATTTGACGTTACGGCAATGAGGCGCTGATAGAGGGCATACGTGCGCGATGCGACCGCCTGGGCCTTCAGGGCCTCGATCTCCCAGCTCCCGCCCACTTCAGCGGCCACCACTCCCTTAACATAATCCTCAAGGGCGATTTCACTAATAACATAAATACCCTTCTCGCCCTTCCACACCTGGAGGTCCCCGTAATACTTAACACCGCTTAGAATAACTTCTCCCTTGGCAGTGCCGATCTGCTCCACTTTCTCATCTTTCTGCGGTATCCTCGCATTTTTAGTGTCAACAAGCAGCACCCTGATAGTAGGCTGCGCAAATGAATTGAATGGCAGGCCGCCGAGTATTAAAACAACGGCGCAGATTGACAGCATACATGATTTAAGACCGTTCATTTTCAACGCCTCCCAAATAGCCATAACAGAAAGGTCAACAAAAGACTTAAAATAATGCTGGTCGCCAGAGGGAAATAAAAAGTAAAATTTTTCCTTTGCACAATTATATCGCCCGGAAGCCTGCCGAGCCACTGGACCCTGCCGGCAGCCAGCATAAGCACACCAACAGCTGCACAAACAAGACCGACGAGAATCAGCAATTTACCTATGTGCTGCAAATCCGCCACTTTTTGCTTCCGACCCGTCTTTTTGATACCGTTCCATTTCGGAATATATACATCCGCAATACTGCTGCCTGTAAAGGTCCATAGTTTTGGCCATCCGCCTGCCCTCACTATAACCGCTCCTGAAATCCTCGGCATGAAATTCAACATCATGCTTCTCCTGAATCATTCGGCCCATTTCGAGGATCATATCAAACTTCTGATAAGGACTCACCAGAAGAGTGGTCGAAAATGCGTCCGCATTTATCTCACGGGCCTTAATTGCAGTCTCTTCCAGTCTCACGGAGTAACAGTATTCGCATCTGGCGGCCTTATTGCCGACTACGTTTCTCAGGTATTCCTCCAGGCCGTAATAGTCTCTGTACTCTATATCCAGGTCCCAGAGTTGGCCGAGCTTCCGTACCGCATCGAGCCTGTTCTTATATTCCATATAAGGGTGTATGTTAGGGTTGAACCAAAGACCTTTTAATGTAATCCCTTTTTCTTTCAGCACCGAGACCGGATATGTGGCGCAGTTGGCGCAACAAATATGCATGAGCAGTTTCATACAGCTAAAACAGTCCTTCCGGTGTCTCAGGAACGTCCTGGGAATGCCTCGGATGACCATGAGGCACCTTTTTACCAAGGTGCTTATAAGCAAGCCTTGTGGCCAGTCTGCCACGAGCAGTCCTCTCCAAAAGGCCCTCCTGAAGCAAAAAAGGCTCGTACACATCCTCGATAGTTTCGCGGTCCTCTCTCATAGAGGCTGCAATGGCCTCAACACCGGCTGGGCCTCCGCCGAACTTGTCTATAATGGTGCCAAGCAATTTCCTGTCTATCTCATCAAGGCCGAGATGGTCTACGTCCAAAGCCGTGAGGGCCTCATCGGTTATGGACATGTCAATCACGCCGTCACCCTTTACCTGCGCAAAATCCCTGATTCTCTTGAGCAGCCTGTTTGCAATTCTCGGCGTCCCGCGCGACCTCTTTGCAATCTCGGAGGCGGCATTCTCTTTTATCTGCATTTCGAGAAGGCGCGCAGAACGTCCCACTATTTCCTTCAGCTCATCGGGTGTGTAAAACTCCAGTCTGCATATCACGCCAAACCTGTCACGCAACGGTGAGGTCAGCAGTCCTGTGCGAGTTGTCGCGCCTATCAGAGTAAAACGCGGGAGGTTCAGTTTCAGCGTCCTGGCGTTCGGTCCCTGCCCAATGATAATGTCGAGGTTAAAGTCCTCCATAGCCGGATACAGCACCTCTTCCACGATCCTCGGGAGCCGGTGAATTTCGTCAATAAACAGAATGTCACGGTCTGACAGATTGGTCAATATCGCAGCCAGGTCTCCCGGTCTTTCAAGGATCGGACCGGACGTGGTTTTTATATTCACAGACAGCTCGTTGGCTATGATTCCGGCAAGCGTCGTCTTGCCTAGTCCGGGAGGGCCGAAAAAAAGCGCATGGTCCAACGGCTCCTTGCGCATTGCCGCTGCGGCAATAAAAACCTTCAAGTTGTCCTTGATCCGCTGCTGCCCAACAAATTCATCAAGCGAGCGTGGCCGCAGATTGGTCTCGTAAGTTATCTCCTCCTGATCAACATCGGGAGATAAAGGCCCTATTTCTTTGTCTTCTATCCTCATAACTCGCTGCTATGGAAACAATAAGCAATTAGTCTCACTTATTACTTGTCCTTGGTAAGATATTTTAAAGCCTCTCTCAGCAAACTTTCAATGTCGGCTGTCTCACCCGCCCCGGACGAGGCATAAGCCTTTTCAAGGGCGTCCTGGGCTATGTTTTTCTTATAGCCAAGGTTTACAAGGGCGGAAAGCGTATCGTCATACACTGTATTCTTCTTCTCGGTGAAGGAAGGCAGCTTTTCCTTCAGTTCAAGGATCAGACGGTGCGCCGTCTTCTTGCCCAGCCCCGGGACTTTGCACAGAACATCGACGTCTTCTGAATTTATAGCGGAATAAAACTGATCAGGGGGTATGGTCGAGAGCAGGTTTAGAGCAGTCCGCGGCCCGATGCCTGATATCCCGATCAATGTGGTAAATATTTTCTTTTCATCCTCGGCCTGAAACCCGAAAAGCTGCAAAGTGTCTTCCCTGACATGAGTATGGATATAAAGAAAGATCTCGGTACGTTCGTCGGGAAGATTCGAAAGAAGCGTCAACGGTACATGAACACTGTATCCCACGCCATGCACGTCGATTATGAGCCTTTCCGGTTTTTTTGATATAAGTCTTCCGCGCAATGACGCGATCATAGCAACTCGAAAAGGCTCATGGAGAGTCGTACCAACCTGGTGCGCCGGGTGTGAGTATTAATAACTTTGTGCTTCATATCAGACCGGTTTATTATAACGCAACGGCGTCCTTAACGCCATAAGCAAATTAGCGATTTCTAATCTTTGAACTGCTCTCTCAAAAATAATAATGCGTCTATGTTCCGAAAGAAGATATCTACCAGTTTGGGTTCAAAATGTTTGCCTCGCTCCTCTTCGAAAAGTTTCAATATCTTGTCAATTTCCCAAGCATTTTTATAACACCTGTCGCTTCCCAGCGCGTCGAAGACGTCCGCCAACGCGGAGATCCTGCCGCAAATATGTATTTCTTCGCCTGCTTTGCCTTTCGGATAGCCGGTGCCGTCCCATTTTTCATGATGCTCACCGGCGATAATGGCCGCTGTTTCGAGTATCTTTCTTTTTGAAACGCACAACATGTCGAACCCAATTTGCGCATGCGTCTTCATAATCTCATACTCATCAACCGTCAGCGGGCCGGGTTTGTTCAGTATCGAATCAGGAATAGCTATTTTACCTATATCGTGCAATGGAGACGCCTGCTTTATGACCTCCACCTCTTCGACCTCCAGGCCGTATTCAAGGGCCAAAAGCTTGGAATATTCCGCCACTCTCTTGACATGGTTGCTGGTTTCCTTTGATCTGAATTCACAGGCCGTGCCCAGTGTCAATACGATTTCCTTCTGCGTATCTTCAATCTCTTTATACAGCCCCGTTACCTCCAGTGTTTGGGCCGCATACTCTCCCACTAAAAACAATTTCTCGATATCGGTCTCCTTGAACTTCTTCGAAAGCGATTTTTTATTTATGCATTGCATGGCGCCGAGCACATCATTTTGAATAGTCCTTATCGGAATAGCTATGATGCTTTCGGTTGAATAACCCGTGACCTTGTCGACTTCAGGGTTGAATCTGGGGTCTTTCAGCGGATCGTTACTGATTACAGGCGTATTGTTCGTAACGGCATACCCGGCAAAACCGGAGTGCAGGGGCATTCTCAATGAAGATACGCCATGGGCCACTATGGTCCAGAGTTCACGTCTTTCCAAATCAGAAAGCCATAGCGTGCACCTGTCCGCATTCAGCAAATCCCTTGCAAAGTCCGCCAGGAGCAGCAATAGTTTGTTAACATTTATTTCATTCGCAATCCTTGTGGCAAATCTGAAGATCGTTTTAAGCACATCCTGAGTATTAAAACTTTCAAGCATCCTTCCAGTTATCGATGCCGTCACAAAAAGGAGCATCAGATCGCTTTCTGTGAAATCAGCCCCTCCCTTCTTGTTGACGACTTCGACTGCTCCGATAATTTCATCCTCGCTGCTTCTCAGGGGGATCGCCATGAGGTTCGCGGTCTTATAGCCGGTTTGAAGGTCGACCTCCCTGTAAAATCTTTCATCGCTGTAAACATCATTCGAGATTACGGGGTGCTCGTGGGACATCGCATAACCGACCAGTCCGGTCTTCAATGGCATCCTGATCTGGCCGATGCCGTCGGCAACTTCCGTGTATATCTCATTCTTATCATAATCGGCGAACCATAATGAACACCTTTCGGCATCAACGATGTCCCGGCCCATGCTCGTCAGCTGCCGGACCATTGTGTCATGGTCCGGCACCCTTATCAGAGTGGGCAAGTAACCCATTATAATCTTCAGAATCGCGGCAGAATCGAATTTATCCGGATCGAACCCTTTCATGCTCATCACTACCTCGCGTTATTCTTGACTCAAGCGGCAATTA
>JADFXI010000031.1 GCA_015233655.1 Nitrospirota bacterium
AGCTTCATCATCCTGGTGGGCGCAAAGCCGTGCGGCTGGAAAATATAGCAGATGCGGTCACGGACTTTTTGAATGGTTTTCATAAAGGACATGAGCTTGTGCGGGTTATGGGCGTAGTCGTCGATCACCAACCTCTTACCGTCGTCAAGGTGAATATCAAACCTCCGTTCAATGCCGCTGAACTCACCAAGCACTCCGGCAATATCTTTATACGTAACACCCAGTTCTCGCAGAAGCGCAATGCAGGACAGGGCATTATAGAGATTATACTTGCCTGGAACAGAGAGTTTGAACCGTACTCCAGCCATGATGAAGGTTGTGCTGAAGGGCTGCAAATCAATCTCTTCGGCATGGTATTCCGAATGCCGGTCAATAGAAAATAACGTATTTTTCCGGAAATGAATTTTCCGCAGGTTCATATCATCGGCGTTTGCGACTATGACTCCGGATGTATTCTCACCAAGAGTCGCAAACATGGCCGCAGTCTTTTCGACAGAGTGGTGGTCAAGCTCAAGATTAAGTATGATCGAATGCTCGGGCTTATAATTCACGATAGTGCCGTCTGATTCGCAGGCTTCTATCACCAGGAGATCAGAGTCGCCGGTGATAGCGTTGCCGGGGTTGTACTCCGTCTTGAATTGTTTGACCCTGCCGCCGCCTATAAAATTCGGCCTCATTCCGAGCCGCTGCATTAGAAAAGCGAGCATTCCTGCTGTTGTCGATTTGCCGCTCGTACCCGCAACAGCCACAGTTCTGAATCCTGTTGTCAGCCTTGCGAGATATTCGGGTCTTGTCTCTATGGGGATGCCGATACTTCTTGCCTTGACAACTTCAGGCTGGTCCGGTTCTACAGCAGTACTGAAGACAGCCAGGTCAAAAGAGGGGTCAATGCCGCTGCCGTCCTGGGGGACGATGGTGATATTCTTTGATTTAAGCAGCAAGTAAAGCGGATGCGCAGGATTGATGTCAAAAGACCTGTCCGAGCCTACGATGATGTGGCCTTTGTCAGCCATGAAGCTGGCTATAGCCGACACGCCGCTGCCGCCGATACCTGAAAAAAATATTTTCAGCTTGTTCAAGTTATTCTACGGACGGGAAGCATCCGGAACAATTACGACCTTGAGTGACGCCTCTGCTTCCGCAACCAGTTTAAAGCCTTTCTCAATATCGGAGAACGGCAGCACATGAGTAATCATCTTGCTTATATTCACCCTGCCGCCTTTAATTAGGTCCAATGCTTCCTTAAGGTCTACGGGTCCTGCGCCGTAAGAGAATGCGACTGTTATTTCATTCCTCCAGAACGTCATTGAGGGAATGCTTATGTCTCCCTGAGGCACCGCGAAAAAAAGTATCCTCCCTCTCTTGTCAACGGATGAAACCGCTGCATCCACCGCCTGTTTCGCTCCGGCACAGACAATGACACGGTCCGCAAGCTCTCCGCCATTCACTCTTCTTAGTTCATCAGATGAATACTTATCGGCGCTGAAAACGTGGTCGGCCCCGAACTCGAGGGCCTTGCTCAATCTGTATTCATTAATGTCAGTGGCAATGACGGTAGCGCCTTTAAGTTTGGCCATTTGAATATGCAGCAATCCGGATATGCCGGAGCCTATTACTAGAACTGTATGCCCCTTCTCAAGCGCGACCTGCTTTTGGCCGAGCAACACGCACGCAAACGGCTCGATCATAGCGGCATCCTCATACTTCATCTCAGCAGGCAGAAGTAAAGTCCCGTGTTTAACATTCGCAACAGGCACCCGTATGTACTCGGAAAATCCGCCCGGATCATAATTCCCCTTATGCAATGCATCACACGCCGTGTAGTTGCCGCTATTGCAATAACGGCAGTCGAAACAGGGGACGTGATGAGAAACAAATACCCTGTCGCCTTTCTTTAATTCAGCCACGCCCTCCCCTATGTCGACTATCTCTCCAGCCATCTCATGTCCCAGGACGCGCGGGGCCTTTTGCTGCCTGTACCATTGCATCACGTCAGTACCGCAAATGCCTGAGGCCATCATTTTTACCAGTATCTCTCCGGCGGCTATAGGCGGTACGGGACGCTCTTCTATCCTCACATCGCTGTTGCTGTAATACACTGCAACCTTCATCTAAACTTACACCTTTTCCATTGCAGCATTTATGTTTTCCGATACACCTGATTTCTTGCTCTTTTGATAAATGTCGAAGGCCTCGGCAGCTGTGAGCCCTTTATGAACGATAGACCTGACGGCCTTTATCATGCCGATGGGACTGTCGCTCTGGAATATATTTCTTCCCATGTCGACTCCCTTTGCGCCGGCCTTGACGGCGTTTTCCGTCATCTGCAGGGCATCCATCTCAGGCAACTTCTTCCCGCCTGCTATGACAATTGGTACAGGACAAGATGCAACAATTTCCTCAAAGCCCTCGCTGTAATATGTCTTTACGATATGAGCGCCGATCTCGGCAGCCATCCGGCACGCAAGCCCGATATACCTGGCATCCCGTCCCATATCTTTGCCGACCGCTGTTATCGCAAGGACCGGCATGCCATATCTTTCAGCCTCGCTTACAAGTCTGCCGAGATTCGAAATGGTCCTGTCTTCGTTCTTGGCGCCTACAAAAATAGACATCCCGATGCCTGAGGCATTCAGCCTGAGGGCCTCTTCCATGGACGTTGTGATGTCCTCTTTCGACAATTCACCGAGTATGCTCGGGCCGCCGGATACCCTTAGACATACAGAGGTGTCGATCTTGGGATCAATGCAGTTCCTCAATATACCCCTTGTTGCAAACAGACAATCCGCATGAGGAATGAGCGGAATAATGTTCCCCATATCCTTTAACCCTGTCGTCGGTCCCTGAAAGTAGCCATGGTCCACGGCAAGCATAACGGTTTTCCCAGTCCTGGGATTAAAAATCTTCGAAAGCCTGTTCCTCATTCCAAAATCCATAAATGCGCCCTCCTGGTGCTAGATATCGTGACAGTATATGAAAAAGAGCGATTACCTGTCAATTTTGCGGGTGAAATAATTGGCAAGAATTGTCTGTTTTGCTTGACAAAAATGGCTGATAAACTTAAAATATTCAATTCAAGGCTTTTCACATGCGAGAATGACATATGAAAATTACCATTTCAGAGATTCCTGAAGAGGGAATTGATATAGAACTTAATGAGAGCATTGCCCTGGAGTCGGCGAAGATGGTCTCTCCTCTGCACGCTGTTCTCAATATACGTACAATTGGTTCTGAAGTGCTCGTAAGCGGCACGTTGGACGGCGATGTGGAACTGCAGTGCAGCAGGTGCCTTAATGCATATACCGTAAAGGTGCAGGCCCCGGTCAATATTGTATACGAGCCCTCAAATACGCTGAATAAGGACGAGCACCATAGATTGAAGAGCGACGAACTTGATATAGGCTTCTACAAGAACGATACCCTCGACACAGAGGATGTCCTGGTGGAGCAGCTGCTGCTGAACATGCCCATGAAGCCGCTTTGCTCGACCGAATGCAAAGGAATATGCCCTGAATGCGGGGCCGATCTTAATGTCACAAGCTGCAATTGCAGTGTTTCGGAAGTAGATCCTCGTTTGAAGGTATTGGAACAACTTTTAAAAAGAAAGGAGTAAATTATGGCAAATCCAACGCACCGGCATACACGCACGAGAAGGGACAAGAGAAGGGCCAACTGGAAGGGCCAGACACCGACCCTTGTTGCCTGCCCCGACTGTAAGGAAATGAAACAGCCTCACCGCGTATGTACCCACTGCGGCACGTACAACGGCAAGAAGGTCCTTGAGGTAGTCTCTAAAGAATCATGAAGGTAGCCCTTGACGCTATGGGGGGCGACTTTGCCCCTGAGATGACCATAGCTGGAGCAGTGGAGGCGGTCAACGAATATGACGTAGAAGTCATTCTCGTCGGTGACCGCCAACAGTTGTCCGACTCCCTTAGCACCAAGCGCTATCCCTCTCAGCAGATATCAATAGTACATTCGTCTGAAGTTGTGGCGATGAATGAATCGCCCAGTGCAGCGCTGAGAAAGAAGAAGGATTCCTCCATAAGGGTTGCCGTAGAGTTGGTTAAGAACAATCTGGCCGACGCAGCTGTCAGCGCCGGCAATTCCGGCGTGGCCATGGCGACCTCACTTTTTATTTTAGGGAAGCTCCCTAATGTAGACCGGCCTGCCATAGCAACCATAATGCCTTCGCTCACCGGTTTTTTCGTACTGCTCGACGCCGGGGCCAACGTTGACAGCAAGCCCGACAATCTCCTTCAGTTCGCATACATGGGGAATGCTTATTACAAGGCGATTTTCAACGTGCCCGAGCCCAAGGTCGCGCTTCTAAGCATAGGAGAGGAAGATACCAAGGGGAACGAACTCACAAAAGAGACCTTTAAATTGCTCAAACATGCCGGCATCAATTTTACCGGCAACATAGAAGGAAAGGATATTTTTTCGGGAAGCGCCGACGTTATAGTATGCGACGGCTTCATCGGCAACATTGTCCTGAAAGTGAGCGAAGGTCTGGCTGAAACCATCATTAAGATGCTTAAAAGGGAAGTCGTGGGCGCCACTACCGGAAAGCTCGGGTACCTGATGCTTAAACCGGCTATACGAAACTTCAGAAAGAGGACCGATTATGACGAATACGGCGGCGCTCCTCTCCTCGGAATAAACGGCACTTGCATCATTAGTCACGGGCGTTCATCCTCAAAAGCGATAAAAAACGCCATACGAGTCTCCGCCGAAATGGCAAAGCAAAAAGTACACGAGATGATTGCCCAGACCCTTGGTGCTCATGCAAATAAAAATAGCTGAAAAGGCGGGTTATATGACCTATCACCTGAATTCGAACATATGATTAAAGCGCGCATAATAGCAACCGGCTCGTATGCTCCTGAAAAGGTCATGTCAAATTCAGACCTGGAGAAAATCGTATCCACTTCCGACGAATGGATCAGTGAGCGCACGGGAATTAAAGAACGGAGAATAGCAGGGGAGAAACAGGCCACATCAGACCTGGCCCTTGAAGCCTCCCTGAAGGCCCTGGAATATGCTGACATGAAGGCGAAAGAGCTGGACCTCATAATTGTCGCAACCGTGAGCGGCGATATGCTCTTCCCCTCGACGGCCTGCATCCTTCAGCACCGCCTTGGGGCCGCAAAAGCGGCTGCTTTTGATATCAACGCCGCGTGTTCGGGGTTCCTCTATGGTCTTTCCGTTGCAAACAGCTTTATCCGGTCGGGGCAGTTCAAGAAGATTCTGCTTGTGGGAGCTGAAACACTCTCTCGTTTCACTGACTGGGAAGACAGGAACACCTGTGTGCTTTTCGGCGACGGTGCAGGAGCTGTTATTCTGAATGCTGTTACCGGAGATAACGGTATCCTTTCAACGCATCTCCACGCCGACGGGAGCATGGGCGATTTGCTGAACCTGCCGGGAGGAGGGTCAAGACATCCAGCCTCAAAAGAGACGCTCGATGAAAAATTACACTTTATTAAGATGAAGGGTAATGAAACGTTCAAGATCGCGGTAAAGATACTGGAGAACCTCGTCACCGAGACTTTAAAGCATAATGATCTCAAACCCTCTCAACTCGCAGCCCTGATCCCCCACCAGGCGAACCTCCGTATCATTCAGGCCACAGCAAACCGGCTCGGACTGCCCCTGGACAAGGTCGTAATCAACCTTGACCGCTATGGCAACACATCGGCGGCCTCAATCCCTATAGCCCTTGATGAGGCGGTCAGGACCGGAAGGATAAGAAAAGACGACTACCTGCTCCTCGAAGCCTTCGGCGGAGGACTGACCTGGGCCTCTGCTCTGATCAGGTGGTAGGTAAATACTTCAATTCATAAACAGACGTACTAGTGCTTGTCAAAAAAAGGTTTCAGCATTTCTATCGGTAACGGAAAGATTATAGTTGAATTCTTCTCCGTAGCGATTTCTGTCAGTGTCTGCAGGTATCTGAGCTGCAGTGTGGCCGGCTCGGACGAAATTATTTTGGCGGCATCAGCCAGCTTCTGCGATGCCTGGAATTCTCCTTCAGCATGTATTATCTTTGCCCTGCGCTCCCTTTCAGCCTCTGCCTGCCGCGCGATGGCCCGCAGCATCTCTTGCGGCAAATCGACATTTTTCACTTCAACGGCGCTGACCTTGACCCCCCACGGCTCCGTCTGCTGATCAATTACACGCTGCAGTTCCACATTAAGCTGATCGCGTTTTGCGAGCAGGTCATCGAGTTGGCTCTGGCCGAGAATGCTTCTCAGCGAGGTCTGCGATATTTGTGAAGTGGCATAATAAAAATCTTCGACTTCGGTGATGGCGCGTATAGGGTCCACCGGCCTGAAATAGATTACCGCATTGACCTTAACGGTTATGTTGTCTTTTGTAATAATGTCCTGCGGAGGTACGTCCATGGTCACTGTGCGCAGGCTGACTCTTACAAGCTTGTCAATGACCGGAAATATTAGAACAAGGCCCGGACCCTTGATCGGAATAATCCTGCCTAGTCTGAACACAACTCCCCGTTCATATTCTTTAAGTATCCTTACTGCGCTGCCGAGTATATAAAGAGCGATTACTATAACGAAAACCAGACTCAGCGATATTTCATTGAAAGGCGTTCCCATAAACCCTCCTCTTTTTGTGATAGTATAGCCGAATTACATTATTTTCTGTTCGTGGGTGAAAAAAAGATAACCTTTCGCCTTCACATTGAAAAGCTGCTCCGCCGCCTTTTTGTATATATTCAACTGGAATGCATACTGCTTATATAAGGCTTTCATATCTTCCTCAGAAACCGGATAAGTCTTGTAATCATAGATGTGGGCCAGGCCATCTCTTACTATGACCCTGTCGATTCTGCCCTTGTAAATGCTCTGTCCCAGTTCCAGGACAAACGGAAGCTCTGCATACGCGTTTCCACGCGGCATTATGATCTCACTAATGTGGCCTGACGTCTCAAGACGTGACAAGTCCGTCACGATTATACTAAGCATCCTGTCAATCGAGTCATCGAACAAGACTTCATTCCTCAGTATCTCCAGTATCTTCTGTTCCTGGTTGTCCTTTGTTATGAGTCCCCTTGATATACCCTCGAATACCCGATGAAACGCCCTCCCTATTATGACCCAGTCATTTCCGTGCTTCCTCCTTATTTCATCAGCTTCTTCCGTAACATTTCTCCACAATTTGGGGGGCCGGTAGTCCCTGTTTAAAGGCTCTATATAAAACAATTCGTCCTTACCCGGCGCAGACCGCTGCGTTGTTCGCTCCCGGGCGGCTTTTTCAGGTCCGGCCATTATTTCGAGCAAAGCCGGGGCCCCGATATTTTTCATGACAAACGGAAGCCCCGCGCCGTCACTCCTGTCAAAAATATTAAATGCCTCATAAACATATGCGAGTTTGCCGGTCAGCCTCTTGCCCAGAGTGCCTGACATGCAGAGATAATCCATAGCTCGTGTCGTGGAAACATAAAACAGCCTTTTTTCCTCGTCCTCAGCCTTTTCCTTGTGCTGCCTGAAAATGCGCATGTTCTTCCTCGCTTCAGAATCCTCCTCGTAGCCGATAGTCAGTCCGCCGTTACTGTCCTCGACGATAATGCTGTTGGACTTCGACTGCACCCCATCGTCGAGCCCGGGGAGGAATACCATCGGAAATTGGAGTCCCTTGGCTGCGTGGGTGGTCATGATGCGGACAGCATCCATTCCTTCGGCATTAACATTCGCTTTTGATTCATCAGACTTCGCAGCGGCCTTTATCAGCTTGTCCCTTATTTCGAGACCGGTGAGCCCGAGTGATTCGGAGTCCTCGACAATCTTGATAAATTTTTTGACATTCACATAGCGCTGCATTTCATGGAAATACTGCCACGCCCCGGTTTCGCTGAGGACCTCTTCTATCAGAATAGCGTATGGTATTGAACGCGCTCTTTCAATCCATTTGCCGAGCAATAGCGCCGGGGCAATCTCCCCTTCGATTTTGTGCTTGCCGGGCCTTTTGTATGATTCCAGCGCCTTGTAAAGATAGCCGCTCACAACAGTATCCGCCGTAAAATAATTCTTCACCATCTCCATAAGCGAAGCGTAATCAATAGAGAACAAGGGCGACCGCAGAATGTTGAACAGGCTGTAGTCATCGAGAGGATCAATGAGAAAAAACAGGAGGTCTTTTAATATCCCTACCTCCGGAGTGTTATAAAAGCCGACGCCCTTTACAACAACAAAGGGTATGCCCCTTTTCCTCAGCGCATCTTCAAAAGCGGAGAGATGCGTCCTGTTGCGGAGCAGGACAGCCATATCTCCGTAGCAGCATTTCCTCTTTCCCTGTGCAGTAAATAATTCATAGCTGCCGTTGAGTTCTTCCATTTGCCCGGCAATGAGCATGGCTTCAGCCTTTCTGTTGTCTTTTGTACTTCCGATGCTTTCACACACGAGCAATTCGACCCGGCCCTCGCCTGACCGTGTTGCCTCAAAGGGAACATAAGAAACATTCCTGTCCTCATAAAGTCCTTCTGGCATTAACCTGATGAACAACTCATTTACAAAGCGAACTATTGCGGGAAGGCTCCGGTAATTTTCCTTTACCTCAATATAATGATATTCTTCACCTAGCCATTCTGAAAACTTGTTCTTCGCATTTCTGAAGATCTCGGCATCAGCGCCCCTGAATGAATAAATGGATTGTTTGTCGTCGCCAACCAGGAATATGGTCGGGCTCATTCCCGACTCGCGCTTGGCCCCCATTCCGGAACGCCATTCTTCCGTCAGTTTGTCGATTATCCTCCATTGCAGATTACTCGTGTCCTGGAATTCATCTACGAGGATATGGTCCGTATGCTCATCGAAAGAATAGAGGACATTCTGCCACTCGGGATTGTTCGATATCGCATCGTATGCCAGCAGTTCCAGATCGTTATAATCCAGAAGGTGTCTGTCCCTTTTTTTCTGTCTGTAATGCAAGAGGCATTTTGAATAGATTGCGAGTATTTTCCCGAAGTGATCGGTATTGGCGCCTTCCAAGGCAAGGTTGCCCAGTCCAAGCTCTATGCCCGGTCTTTTTTCGTAAAGCGACTGCAGATGAGAAAAAAGTTTATTCCATCCCTTTATCCCGCCTTTTCTCACGACCTCATAAAACAGCTTTTCGGTGGACCTGCCGTCTTCCAGCAACGATTCATACACCGCCTCGCCCCACAGCATGCCTGCATTAAAGCTGTCCGTGACATCGAGGTTCACGTCCATTCCGAGTTCCAGGCAAAACCTTTTAAGGAGTTTCAGGCAAAAGGAATGGATAGTCGAAATCCGCATCCGGGGCATCTTCTCACGGACCCTCTCGAAAAGTTCGTCATCCTCCTTCCTGAGGATGCTCATAATGCGCTCTTTCATTTCAGCGGCGGCCTTATCGGTGAAGGTTATGGCCAGTATCCTTTCTACATCAGAGCCGCCCTTCAGCAGCTCTATATACCTCCTGGCGAGCTTCTCCGTCTTGCCGGAACCGGCAGGAGAGGAAATCATGACGCTCTTCGATATGTCGAGATAGCTTTCAGCCATTGCGCCTATTCCCCAATGATCTTTACAAGCACCTTTTTTTTCCTGCCGCCGTCAAATTCGCCATAAAAAATCTGCTCCCATGGCCCGAAATCAAGTTTGCCTCCGGTAACGGCGACAACAACCTCTCTGCCCATGACCTGACGCTTCATATGTGCGTCGGCGTTGTCCTCGCCGACATTATGGCGGTATTGTTTTACAGGTTCATGCGGCGCGATTTTTTCGAGCCAGACCTCGTAGTCGTGATGGAGCCCTGCCTCATCATCATTGATAAAGACCGAAGCGGTTATGTGCATGGCATTGACGAGGACAAGTCCCTCCCTTACCCCGCTCTCCGCCAGGCATTGATCGACTTGCGGCGTTATATTAATAAACTCCCTGCGTCCGGCGACATTAAACCATAACTCTTTGCGATAGCTTTTCATGAAAGTTACTCCTCCGGCAAATACGATTTGTAGAGATGCTTGTTTGTTTCATGCACGACAATAATCAATATAGCAAAGAGATATAAAAAAAGCTATTCGTGCATGTTACGGTTGCCCTGAACGCCGAATCAACGCAATTCCGCACAATCGGGATACATATCAAAAATTTTGAAAGTCCGGCGGACTCCTGGTATAGACAGGTAGAAAGTGGTATTATTTCAATTATATGGTAATTATTATAATTTCTGTTCTATATAATTTTGTATAACTGTTTGTAATCAAGATAGCATTAAGTGCATTGTTTGGTACATCAGTTGCGTAATTCGTGGGTGTTATCGACAACAAACATTAGGCTACCGAATATAGATGGGGGAACCCCGTGAAAAAAAGCAAAGTCTTGCCGTATGCAAACTTCAATCGTCTACGCCGTGCTAAGAATGTCCTGAAGAAGCTAAAAGCCGACTCTGAGTCACCCTTAAAGAGGACAGACACACTTAGTCTGCTGATCGAGTTGGACAACCACCGGACCTGGATTGAGATGCATAAGAAGGAATTCCAACTCGCCTCGGATGAGGTTGAGGCCGTACTGCATTGGTACAGGGACCTCTACGATTACTCTCCGGTCGGCTACTTCACCCTCCGCAAAGACACGACCATCCTTTCCACCAATCTGACAGGCGCAGCCATGCTCGGAGCAGAGCGTTCCCAGCTTATCAATAATCAGTTTGGACTTTTTGTTTCTGAGGATACGCGCCACTCGTTCAACATTTCAATAAACGATGCATTTGAAGGAAGAACAAAGGCATTATGCGAGGTGAAGCTGCTAAACAAATACAGCCGGCCTTTCTTTGCGCACATTGAAGCAACGGTTTCAGAAGATGGACAGATGTGCCATACCGCAGTTCTGGACATAACGGAACGTAAGCAGATAGAGCAGCAGCTTTTGATAAAAAACTTTGCTCTCGAATCTGCCTTGAATGCTATTGCGTTTGCGGACCTCAACGGCTTTCTAACTTACGTCAATGCCGCTTTTCTGTGGCTCTGGGGTTACGACAGCACAAAGGACGTGCTTGGACGTCACGCAACCAGTTTCTGGCTTGATGAAGACGAGGCGTTTTCTGCGCTGAAGCAGGCCACTGAGGCAGGAAAGTATCTCGGCGAACTTATTGGGCTGAAGAAAGATGGTACGACGTTTAACGCCTATGTCAGCGCCAATTTTGTAAAGAACAAGAGCGGCTCTCCCATCTGCCTGATGGGCGCTTTCATAGACATCACCGAACGCAAAAAAGCCGAAGAAGAAATCAGGCAGTTGAATTCATCACTCGAAAAGCGTGTCATCGAACGTACCGCTGAACTGGATGCAGCCATCGAAAGGCTAAGGGAGAGCGAGAATCGCTACAAGCGACTCCTCGAATCAGTGACTAGTTATGTTTATGCGGTAAGCATCAGAGACGGTCGGCCTATTGACACAGTTTACGGTCCGGGCTGTTTAGCGGTAACCGGTTACACGTTCGAAGAATACAAATCCAATCCTCTTCTCTGGCACAGCATGATTTACGAGAAGGACCGCGATGCTGTAACAGGGCAGTTAAACAAAGTGTTTTCGGGAGAAAAAGTCGCGGACATTGAACACAGAATTATTCATAAAGACGGCTCAGTGCGATGGATAAGAAATACTGTGGTCCCCAACATCAGCGATGAAGGACATCTTGTTTCCTACGATGGAATTATAACTGATATTACCGAACAGAAAAATGCCGAGGAGGAGTTGCGGGTTTCGTATGCTTATAATCGCAGTTTGATTGAGGCCAGCCTTGACCCTATTGTGACAATTGGCCCTGACGGCCGGATCACCGATGTGAATACCGCAACAGAAACCATGTTTGGTCATACAAGACACGAACTCATCGGCACGGATTTTTCGGACTATTTCACAGGGCCCGACAAGGCACGTGCCGTGTACCTGAAAACATTTCACGAAGGCCAGATCCATGATCACCAACTGGAGCTGAAGCATAGGGACGGCAGTGTAACTTCCGTCCTCTATAACGCCACAGGTTACGTGGACCGGGAAGGCAGGATAATGGGCGTATTTGCGGCTGCCCGTGACATCACCGAGCGAAGAAGACTTGAAAGAGAAATTTCTGAAATCAGGACTGGGACAGGAGCTTCATGACGGCGTGGGGCAGGCCCTGACCGGGATTGCCTTTCTTTGCAAGGCAATGGAGCAGACCTCTAATGCAAGCGAGAACTCTTTCTACGAGCCGATTATAAAAATCAAGAATTCAATTAATGAAACTATCTGCAAGGTTAAAGACATTTCAAGAGGACTCACTCCAATTGATATCGAGACAGAGGGCATTGAAATGGCCCTCATGAGGCTTGTGGGAAGCACCGGGAGCGTTTATAACGTAAAATGCTCTCTTACATATGATCCTGGTATCAATATCAAAGACAGGCTGATAGCCGAACAATTCTATTTTATCGCCAGCGAGGCCGTTACTAACGCGATAAGACACGGTAAAGCTAACGCCATAAAGCTATCGTTGACCAAAACAGATAATAAGTTAAGTATTGCCGTCGAAGATAACGGCATAGGGTTTGAGCCGTATATGAAATATAATCAGGGAATGGGTATCCGCATAATGAGATACAGGGCACAAATGATAGGAGCCGATTTTGATATAAAGCGGGAGAAAGACGAAAAGACATTGGTAGTATGCTCCATAAGGACGGGCATTTAATGATAAAAGAAGAGACCCATAAAACCAGGATTATGATAATAGACGACCATCCTTTTGTGCGCTATGGGATAACACAGCTTATTAACTCTGAAAGCGATCTTACTGTCTGCTGTGAGGCCGGCGACTACCATGACGCCTTATCAAAATTTGAGAGTGCAAAGCCGGACCTTGCGATTGTCGACCTTTCCTTGAAAGATATTAACGGCATAGAACTGATTAAAGAGATGAAAACCAGGTGTCCGTCGATTTATGTCCTTGTATTATCAATGCATGACGAGTCTTACTATGCGGGTCGAGCTATTAGAGCAGGCGCTAAAGGTTATGTTATGAAGCAGGATGGCACTGAAGTTCTGATAAAAGCTATTCGTACTGTCCTATCAGGCCGGATGTATGTGAGCCAGAAAATAGCCTCAGCGTTAATAGAGAGAAGCAGCGGCCATATGCCTGCCTCAAATGGAGATATCATAGAGACGTTGAGCGACAGGGAATTGCAGGTATTCGAACTCATCGGCAAGGGAATTAAAACGAAGGAGATAGCAGACATCCTCAACCTCAGCGTAAAGACTGTGGAGACATATCGCGGCAATATCAAAAGCAAGCTCAATATATCAAATGCCGCAGGACTTATGAAACAGGCAGTTTTATGGTCCAAATCGATTAAAACGTAGAACTGCGCATCGGGGTTTCCCCGATGCTATTTTCAGCGTACCCCTTATAATAATTTCAGTATTCCGCCTATGTACACTCATTTCCTTTTGTAATAATCTTGAAACGTGAGACCAGGAAATCGAAAGCCGGTAGGGCTCGCCTAATTAATTATCGAAGTAATAAGGAGGCACCAATGCTGAATTTTAATATTAAACAGACTGGAGACGTCGGGTTGCTGACACTGGAAGGCGACCTCACAGTTGACCACGCCGAGGAACTGAAGCTTGCGTTGCTTAATATGATGGGGATAGCCGACAACGTGGTCATCAACATCGAAAATATAGACGCAGCAGATCTTACCTGTCTCCAGTTGTTCTGCTCGGCGCACCGTACGTTTACGGCTTTAAAAAAGAATATGCACTTGCTAGATAAGCAGCCTGCGGTATTCAGGCGGGTATTTGAGGAAGCAGGGCTGCCGCGTCATACCGGCTGTTCACTTGATACACAAAAAAGTTGCTTGTGGAAAGGGTAAAGACCGGAGATACCTATGGCAATCGCCGACCAACACTGCGCAGCTTTCAAGGAAGAGGCATACGAACTGCTTGCCGAACTTGAAACATCACTGCTCGAAATGGAAGAGAGGCCGGATGACACCGACCTGATCGGGCGTGTTTTCCGGGCCATGCATACTATCAAGGGCTCAGGGTCAATGTTCGGTTTTGACGACATTGCCAAATTTACGCATGAGATTGAAACTGTTTTTGATAATGTCCGAAATGGAAAGGTCCCTGTAACGAATGAACTTATCCGTTTGACCCTTGCTGCCCGGGACCAGATAAAGGTCATGCTTGACGCTTCCTGCGGAGGAGAGGCGGCTGACATTGAAAAGTCAAAAGAAATAGTCTCCATGTTCAGGAAACTGCTGCCTGCCGGCAGCGGGGAAGTTCCCTCCCCTGCCCTGCCCACCGCTCCACCAAATAATAATTTACGCTCTGAAGATGACGGCGCTGAACTCACCACTTATCGCATTCGCTTCCGCCCGGCGCCGGACATATTTCTGCACGGAATGAACCCGCTCTTTCTGCTTTCAGAACTGCATTTGCTCGGCAAATGCAAAATTGTGGCCCACACATCCGATGTGCCGTATCTGGAAAACTTGGCCCCGGAACACTCTTATTTCTACTGGGACGCAATCCTTACTACGGACAAGGGTATTAATGCCATAAAGGACATTTTTATCTTTGTTATTGACGACAGCGAGCTGAAAATAGAGGTAATAGACGAATCTCATAAGCTGGATACCGAATCGAATTATAAGAAACTCGGTGAAATTCTTATCGAGAAGGGGGACCTAAACGCTGACGACCTTCAGAAAATGCTTGCCGGCCAGAAACGGATAGGAGAGTTGCTGGTGGAATCGGGTCTTGTAAAGCCGTCAGCGATTTTATCAGCACTGGCCGAGCAAGAGCATTTAAAGGAGGTCAGAAAGGAGCATCAGGTCAGCGACGCGGTTTCAAGTGTGCGCGTATCCTCGGAAAAGTTGGATAAGCTGGTTGACCTTGTAGGAGAACTTGTGACAGTCCAGGCCCGTCTCAGCAGTTTCACCATGATAGAAAATAACCCGGCCCTGAATCTCATCTCCGAGGAAGTGGAGCGGCTTACAGAAGACCTCAGGGACAATACAATGAGCATACGCATGCTTCCTATAGGAACTACATTCAGCAAATTCAAGAGGTTAGTCCATGATCTATCAAAAGAGCTGGGCAAAGAGATAGAAATGACAACCGAAGGAGCTGAAACAGAACTCGACAAGACAGTGATTGAAAGACTGAATGATCCACTGGTGCATCTGATAAGAAACAGCATAGACCATGGCATAGAATTGCCCGCTGTAAGAGAGACCGCAGGCAAACCGCCAAAAGGGACAGTGCATCTATCCGCTGTGCATTCCGGCGCCCATGTACTGATACAGATCAGAGATGACGGGGCCGGCCTCGACCCTGAGGTCATAAGGACAAAAGCAATTGAGAAGGGCTTGATAACCGCAAATTCAGAGCTGTCTGAAAAAGAGCTGTTTTCGCTGATACTGGCCCCGGGCTTTTCGACTGCAAAGCAGGTAACGAATGTCTCGGGCAGGGGGGTCGGCATGGATGTCGTAAAGCGCGGCATAGATGCATTGAGAGGAGAGATAGAGATTAAAAGCCGTAAGGGCATCGAGACGACAATTACACTGAAACTCCCTCTCACGCTGGCGATAATTGACGGTTTCCTGGTTAGGGTTGCCGGGGAATATTTTGTAATGCCGCTTTCAATTGTCGCGGAATGCATGGAACTGGCGCGGCATGATACAAACAGGACAAACGACAGGAACATAGTAAACGTGAGAAACCAGATAGTCCCATATATACGGCTGAGAGAACATTTCTCTATTAAAGGCAACTCGCCCTTAATAGAGCATCTTGTAATCACTGAAACAGCAGGCAGAAGAGTCGGTTTCTTGGCTGATCAAATAATCGGAGACCATAAAACGGTCATTAAAAACCTTGGGAGCTTTTACAGGAAAGTAGAAGGGGTATCTGGCGCAACAATATTGGGAGACGGCACTGTGGCCCTGATCCTGGACATACCCAAACTGATACAAAACATGGAACTCGAAGAACAGATGGTCAATTGAATGAGCTGTCAGACATAAGGAGATGAAATGGCCTTTACCTTTTTTATGAGAGACCTGCCTGTCATAGAACATGCGGTAAATCATACGGTGCAGTTTTCGAGCGGCAGAATGAGGACAAAGGTATGGGATGCCGGAAGCGCGCTCGGCCAGGAAACTTATACCGTTGCAATAGCTTTTGCGGAAAAGATGGGCCGCTTTGCGCTTAACAACCTGCGCATAGACGCGACCGATTATGATGAAGCCAATAAGTTCGGAGATAAAGTAAAAAATGGCGTTTATCACTACGACGAACTCAAGCGGATGCCGGAAGAGTTTTTTAAAAAATATATAGAACCTACCGACATACCCGGATGCTATCGGGTAATAGATAAGCTGAGGAACCTGGTGTCTTTCCAATACCATGACCTGCGTTCCTTCAAACCCATAGGAAATGACTACAGCCTTATTTTATGCAAGAATGTACTCCTTCATTTCAGTCAGGACGAAAGAGTCAAGGTCATAAAGATGTTCCACGAAGCGTTGGCGCCAGGTGGATATTTCGTCACGGAGCATACGCAGAAATTACCGGCTGAATTGGACCGTCTCTTCGAGCAGGTTGTTCCTGACGCCCAGCTATTCAGGAAACTCTAGGCTAAATGAGGATCATAATGCTTAATAACTATAGTCCCGTGTACACATGCAACGTCTATCTTGTGCTTGGCACATGGAGCACGCTTGAAGATGTCAACACACTTGTCGACACCGGATCAGACGGCAGCCTGCTCGCAGAGGTGGAGAAAATATATACAGGGGTGGGGAAAAACGGAGTTGACAGGGTCATTTTGACGCACAGCCATTTCGATCATGCGGGAGGACTTCCCACGATCGTTCAGAAGTATAGACCGGAGGTTTACTCATTTGCCCAGATTAATATGAACGACAAGCCCCTGAGCGATGGGCAGTTAATCAGGCTTGGAGACGGCGATTTCGAGGTAATACACGCGCCGGCACATTCTCATGACTCCATATGTCTTTATTGCGTAAAAGAGAGGGTACTGTTTTCCGGAGATACGCCGCTCAATATAAGGAGCCCCGGGGGCTCATATGCAAGGTCGTTCGTGGATTTGCTGGAACGGTTGTCCCGGCTCGAAATTGACGTTATCTATTCAGGCCATGGCGAACCCGCAAGAAAACGGCCTGCAGAGATGATACGCAATACGCTTATAAACGTAAAGAAAAGTTCGGTTACCTGAAAGGAGAAAGTGGATGAGGAAGGCTTTAAGAAAAACAAGGTTGTAAATTCATCAGGTCAGATGAACCGGTAACTATAGGAGGATACCATGAAATGGTTTAATTCGCTGAAATTGAGAACAAGGCTTTTAGGCGCTTTTGTGATTGTAGCTGTAATAGCCGCCGTAGTCGGCATTGTCGGCATCTCCAAGATCCGTACCATCGACGACAACGACACCCAGCTCTATGAAGAACAGGCCAAGCCTCTCGGCCACCTTGCCGAGATCATAAACCATTTTCAACGCATGCGGGTCAATTTGTATCAGGTCACGTATGCCGGGAACGCTGAGGAACGAAAGACTCCCCTGGCCCATCTAGAAGAGCGTCGCAAGTCCATTGCGGAAAAACTTGCCCTATATGAGAAGGGGGACGTGACTGCTGAGGACAAACAGCGTACGGCAACACTAAAGGCGGGACTGGCGACTTTTGATCAAATGTTGAAAAAGGTTACCGAACTGGCCGTGGCCGGAAAACAACAAGAGGCGATTCAAGTTATGAGAACTGATGGGGCCTCTGTCGCGTCTGAGATGAACAAGATCGTAGAAGATATGATCAATTCAAACGAAAAAGACGCCAAGGCCACGTCCGACAGCAACACTGTCATCGCTAACGGAGCGGTGCGGGCCATGATCATCCTGGCGGTCGTGGCGATGCTGCTGGCTGTTGGGCTGGGCATTCTCTTGAACAGCTCCGTTCAGAGGCAGTTGGGCGGTGAGCCTGTCTATGTTGCCGAGATTGCCGGAAAAGTTGCGGCAGGTGATCTTTCGATGGTCATAGATACAAAAGGAAAGGATAAGGCCAGTATCATCGTTGCTATGAGCGGGATGATCGATGCCATAAAAGCGCTTGTGGCTGACGCAGGGATGCTGTCCAAAGCAGCGGTTGAAGGGAAGCTGGCGACCAGGGCCGATGCGACCAAGCATCAGGGCGACTTCCAGAAAATAGTGGCAGGAGTGAACCAAACCCTTGATTCAGTGATCGGGCCATTGAATGTGGCGGCTGAGTATGTTGATCGCATAGCCAAGGGCGATATTCCGCCGAAGATAACCGACAGCTACAACGGCGACTTCAACGAGATCAAGAACAACCTGAACCAGTGTATTGATGCGGTGAATGCGCTTGTGGCTGACGCGGGGATGCTGTCCAAAGCAGCGGTTGAAGGGAAGCTGGCGACCAGGGCCGATGCGACCAAGCACCAGGGCGACTTCCAGAAGATAGTGGCAGGAGTCAATCAAACCCTTGATTCAGTGATCGGGCCGTTGAATGTGGCGGCTGAGTATGTAGATCGCATAGCCAAGGGAGATATTCCGCCTAAGATCACCGACAACTACAACGGTGACTTCAACGAGATCAAGAACAACCTGAATCAGTGTATAGATGCTGTTAATGCGCTAGTTGCTGACGCAGGGGTGCTGGCAAAGGCGGCTGTTGAAGGGAAGCTGGCAACACGTGCCGATGCTACTAAGCACCAGGGCGACTTCCAGAAGATAGTGGCAGGAGTCAATCAAACCCTTGATTCAGTGATCGGGCCGTTGAACGTGGCGGCTGAGTATGTGGACAGAATATCAAAGGGAGACATTCCTCCTAAGATTACTGATAACTATAATGGTGATTTTAATGAGATCAAAAACAACCTGAATAACTGCATAGACAACATTAATGCGCTGGTCGCAGACTCCAACGTGCTTGTCAATGCAGCAGTAGCAGGGAAACTTGCGACAAGGGCCGATGCAGCAAAGCATCAGGGCGATTATCAGAAGATAGTAACTGGCGTCAACCAGACGCTGGATTCGGTCATCGGACCATTGAATGTAGCTGCTGAGTATGTTGACAAGATAAGCAAGGGGAACATTCCACCAAAGATAACTGACAACTATAACGGTGACTTCAACACCATCAAGAACAATTTGAATATGATGATCGAAAATCTAACCAACTTCGCAGTCCAGGTTGAAGATGCTGCAGATCAGGTAGCAGGCGGTAGTGAAGAGATAAGCGCTTCAGCCCAACAGATGTCCCAGGGCGCAACCGAGCAGGCATCCTCTGTAGAAGAGGTATCTTCCTCGATGGAGCAAATGGCATCCAATATAAAGCAAAATGCCGATAATGCTCAGCAGACAGAAAAAATAGCTGTAAAATCGGCCGACGACGCAAGAGAAGGCGGCAAGGCGGTAGAGGAAACCGTTAACGCAATGAAAGACATTGCGAACAAGATCTCTATAATAGAGGAGATCGCCCGCCAGACCAATATGCTGGCGCTGAATGCGGCCATTGAAGCTGCCCGGGCAGGTGAACACGGCAAGGGTTTTGCGGTGGTTGCATCCGAAGTGCGCAAGCTTGCCGAGAGAAGTCAGACAGCAGCAGGAGAGATAAGCAAGCTGTCGGGGTCAAGCGTTGAAATCGCTGAAAAGGCGGGTGAAATGCTGAAACAGATCGTACCTGCAATTCAGAAGACAGCAGAACTCGTGCAGGAGATTAGCGCTGCAAGCAGGGAGCAGGATGCAGGAGCAACTCAGATAAACAAGGCAATACAGCAGCTCGATCAGGTGGTCCAGCAAAATGCAGCCGCCGCCGAGGAGGTCGCAGCTTCCTCTGAGGAACTGTCAGGCCAATCGGAACTGTTGAAGACGACAATAGGGTTCTTTAAAGTCAGCGGTAACGGCGGCGCAAAGAGAAAAGAATCACGGACTGAAATAAGCTCGACTTCAAAGACAGTTCAAAAGGCCCGTACTGACGTCCCGAAACATCATACTCAGGTCCCAAAAACCAGGGTGCCGCAGTTGGCAGGTGTTGCGCTGGACATGGGAAATGGCGGCGACATGACGGATGACGAGTTCGAGAAACACTAGTAAGCATCTATCAGCCGTCAGCAGCCGGAGGCAGGTGACTTTTTTACTGAATGCGACAGGCTACCATAAAGGAGGGAAATATGGCTGTAGCGACCATTAATGAGACGAAACAGTATTTGACTTTCAATCTTGGAGATGAGATTTTTGCACTGGATGTCGCAAAGGTCCGTGAAATACTGGATTTCACTTCGGTGACGAAAGTACCGCGCACACCTGAATTCATGAGAGGAGTAATTAACCTGCGTGGGAATGTGGTGCCGGTAGTAGACATGCGCCTGAAGTTCGGGATGACACTTACAGAAAAGACGGTCAACACATGCATTATAGTTACAGAGATAAATATAAACAATGAAACCGCCATAATAGGGGCCCTGGCCGATTCTGTGCAGGAGGTCATAGAACTGGAGCCCGACCAGATAGAGCCGGCCCCGAAAATAGGCATGAGCATTAGGACTGAATTTATCAGCGGCATGGGAAAGCGCAATGGGGTATTTATTATGATCCTGGATATGGACAAGGTGTTCTCCTCTGAAGACCTGTTGCATGTTCAGAATGTGCAGGAGTCAACTGTGGAAAAAGAACCTGAATTGGTCGAAGCGTAAGGGCCTGTCAGCCGCAGAGGGCGCTTGGAAGACCTCTGCGGCAAATCAGATACCGGAAGGAGTTAACGCCTTTATATGGAATCTATAACTGACACTGCTACCACAGAGATGTCCATAAAGGATTTCTGCCGCTTGAGTGACTTCATACATTCGCAGTACGGCATCAACCTGCCCAATTCCAAAAAAGTCATGCTTGAGTCACGGCTGAAGAAGAGGCTGCGCGCTCTGAATATGAGATCATATGAAGAATACAGCGAATATGTATTCAGCAAGAGAGGGATGGAGAATGAGCTTGTCCATATGATCGATGTTGTCACAACAAACAAAACCGATTTTTACCGCGAGCCTGCACACTTTGATTATCTTGTTCAGAAGGCACTGCCCGATATTGCTGATTCCCGTGGGGCAGCCGCTGCAAGACCACTGAAAGTATGGAGCGCAGGGTGCGCAACCGGGGAGGAGCCATACACCCTGGCGATGGTCATCAGCGAATTTTCGAATAGATGCCCTGAGTTGATACATAATCACGAAATCCTCGCGACGGACATATCCACAAAGGCGCTCGATCTCGCCAAAATGGCCATTTATAACGAAGAGAGAACGGGACCTCTGCCGGCAAATCTCAAAAAAAAATATCTGATGACGAGCAAGGACAGGACCAAAAGACTTGTGAGAATCACGCCTGAACTCAGGAGCCGTGTAAAATTCCGCAGGCTGAATTTCATGGACAGCAATTTCGGGATTTCGGAACCGGTAGACATTATCTTTTGCAGAAATGTTCTAATTTATTTTACCAGCAAAACACAGGAAAATCTGATAAACAGGTTCTGCGATCATCTTATCCCCGGCGGATACCTGTTTGTCGGCCACTCTGAATCATTAAACGGAATGAACGTTCCTCTCATTTCTGTTGCTCCTACAATATACAAGAAACTTCAAACAGAAAGCAGCGGATACAACAGTGGAGTCAATATATGAGTAAAAAATTCAAAAGCAGGAGAAAGTCCAGGACAGGGCAGGCTGAACGCACAAAGATGGAGGAAGCTCTGCTTGAGGGAGAGGCGAGGTACAGACGGCTGATCGAGGCCTCTACAGACTATATTTACAGTGTCAGGATCAAGGACGGCAGGGTGGCTTCAACAGTACACGGACCTGGTTGTCAAGGGGTGACCGGTTACACATCCGATGAGTACGATGCCGACCCCTACCTTTGGTATAGAATGATTCATGAAGAAGACCGCAGCACGGTCATAAAACAGTCCGAACGTGTGCTCGCAGGAGAAGTCCCCCAACCACTGGAACACAGGATTATTCACAAGAATGGTTCAATACGCTGGGTGAAAAACACGCCGGTGCCGCACCACGAAGGAAATGAACTTGTAGCTTACGAGGGACTTATTGTTGATATTACAGAACGCAAGCATCTCGAAGAGCGCTTATACCAGTCTCAGAAGATGGAAGCGATAGGACGGCTGGCCGGCGGCGTGGCCCATGATTTTAACAATTGTCTGACGGCCATAATAGGGTTCTCCGAGCTTTCGTTGTCTGATCTCGCGCCTGAGGACCCGTTATTCCATAACCTGGAGGCAATCCACTCATCGGCTTTGAAGGCATCAGGGATAACCAGGCAGCTTCTCGCTTTTAGCCGAAAACAGATGATAGAGCCCCAGATTTTAAGTCCGAACAGCCTTATAGCAGATTTCAGCAGAATGATGAAGCGTCTGTTAGGCGAGGACATAAAATTGGTTACTGACTTTGCTCCTGACCTTGGAAACGTGAAGGCCGACCCTTCTCAGATTGAACAAATCCTGATGAACCTGTCGGTCAATGCGAGGGATGCCATGCCTGATGGGGGTGAAATGCTCTTAAGAACAGCCAATGTTGAAATGGACGAACTTTATGCCTTGAGCCACTTCGTCGTTACGCCTGGTGAGTATGTCATGATGGTAGTTGAAGACACAGGCACAGGGATGACAGAGGAAACAAAAGCGCATATATTCGAACCTTTTTTTACGACAAAGGAAAAAGGCAAGGGGACAGGTCTCGGTCTTGCAACTGTCTACGGTATTGTAAAGCAGAATGGAGGGAATATCTGGTGCTACAGTGAAGAAGGCAAAGGCACGACATTTAAAATATATCTGCCGAGGACTTATGAAAAGACCCAAGCCTGCCAAGTCAGCACCGCTCCAAAGACATTGCCCCGGGGAGTAGAAACCATACTCGTTGTTGAGGACGAAGATTATATCCGAAACGCGACGGTCATGACCCTGAAACAGTATGGCTATACAGTGATTGAAGCCCGTCATGGGGACGAAGCATTGACTATCTGCGAAAAATGGAACAGGTCCTTAAATCTGATACTGACCGATGTGGTTATGCCCCACCTCAGCGGATGGGAACTTGTTGAGCGCCTGAAAGATATCAGAAATGATTTCAAGGTGCTATATATGTCAGGTTATACAAACGATGTTATATCCCATCATGGAATACTGGACAAGGATACAAACTTTATAGCAAAACCTTTTACGTCCTATAAGCTACTGGGAAAAATAAGGGCTGTTCTGGACAGGTGAATAATAGTTGAGCATTTGAAAGTGCCTTCAGCTATTGTTTGGTTTCAAGCTCCTTCAGTGCAAAAGTTACCGCTTCTGAAAGCATCTTGATGGGTTGACCCGTCTTTTTAGAAAGAGCTTTCAGATCATCGTATTCAGGAGAGACGTTGACAGCAGTTCCATCGAGACGGGATATCTTTATTCTCACTTCACCGAAGCGCGTCCTGACCTTCCTGATCTCCCTGTCAAGCACCCTGCGCCCGGCCCTGAAGAACCTGAGTCCGATAGTCGTCGTTTCCCTAAAAATCAGTGACGTCAGCCGCTCAAGCTTCTGCTCGTCTGTAATAACGGTCATTTTTACAGCCGGCCTTCCTTTTTTCATTATTATATTCTCCAAAAAAACATCCAGGGCCCCGGCCTTCAAAAGTTTGTCGGTTATATCTTCATAAAGCTGTGGATTCATATCATCTATATTGGTCTCGACAACAACGACCTCTGTATCAGATAATCTGCCGTTGCGCTGCCCTCCTGAATCAGTTGTTTCGCCGATAATTATCCTCAACATGTTCGGCATGTCCTCTAAATCCCTGTTGCCGGCGCCATAGCCGATGCGCTCGATCCGCATCGATGGAACAGAGGGTGTTTCAGCTTCCAGTCCGGCCAGAATAACAGCGCCGGTAGGAGTAGTAAGCTCAAAGGGTATGCCGGAAGCATAAACCGGATACCCCTTCAGAAGCTCTGAAGTAGCCGGTGCCGGTACGGGCAGCATTCCATGCATAGTTTTTATCCGGCCGCTTCCCAAGTTAATTGGTGAAGCATATACCTTCCTGACCCCCAGCAGTTCAAGCCCCATAAGGGTCCCAAAGATGTCGACCATGCAATCTATACCGCCGAGTTCATGCAGATGTACCTCTTTAAAGCCCTCGCCGTGAACTTTCGCTTCGGCCTCAAATAATTTCCTGAAAACTTGAAGTCCCCTACTCTTTATTTTCTCCGGGAGGTCCGACCCGTTTATAACTGACTCCAAATTCTTCCACTTCATAGGCCGGACTTTAAGCCCCTTATCCAGCACGACGTCCACTTTAGTACCGGTAAGACCGCAACGCGAAACCCGTGATGCCTCCAGGCTGTATCCACTTACGCGAAGCTTCTTAAGCAACGTTCCGAGTTCTTTAACAGAGACACCCGCATCCACCAGAGCGCCAAGGCACATGTCGCCGCTTATGCCTGCAAAGCAGTCGAAAAATGCTATCTTCATAGTTGTATTGTACAATAAAGACAAGTGAGAAGTTAAAGAGGAGGTTTTCCGATGAAAATAGTTGCTGAATACAATATTGACGGCAAAATACTGAGACTTGTAATGGGCGATATCACCGAGCGCGATGTTGATGCCATTGTCAATGCCGCCAATTCGAGTCTTGCCCACGGAGGCGGTGTCGCCTGGGCCATTGTACGGAAAGGCGGCCAGGTTATTCAGGACGAAAGCAACGCTATAGGTTACGTCCCTGTAGGCAGTGCGGCGATAACTACAGCCGGCAAACTGCCGTCACAATTTGTGATCCACGCAGTAGGACCCAGGATGGGCGAAGGAGATGAGGACAATAAGTTGAAAAACGCAGTATCAAGCAGCCTTGAACTTGCTTCGAGCAAGGGCCTCGAAAGTGTTTCGATGCCCGCCATCAGCTCAGGGATATTCGGATTTCCCAAAGACCGCTGCGCAAGAATATTGGTCGGTACGGCAAGAGATTTTCTTTTGAAAAACAGCAATTCGCCCGTTAAGATTGTCGAGTTTTGCATATTCGATGAACTTACCCTTGGTTTTTTTAAGCAGGAATTTGATAAACTATCTAGCTCATAGCGAATAGCTCATGGTAAAATAAGTTTTTACAGAGCGTCCGTGAGTTGTCAAACTTAAGCTAATATGCCGGGATAGCACAGTTGGTAGTGCAGCTGATTCGTAATCAGCAGGTCG
>JADFXI010000032.1 GCA_015233655.1 Nitrospirota bacterium
CAGCCCCTCAATCAAAATTGCAAAGCCATTGCCAAAATCTTTGAAAATGGAGGGGCCGGCCTGGTATTTTTGGACTCCGGACTCATGAATGGGGGCTCCATTGACAATCGTGTCCTGTCCCCAGATGCCGTTGAAGTGGAATCCGAGCAGCAGATCAGGCCGGATAAAATAACCGGCATATTCCTCGAAAATTACCTGATTTCCTTGTCGTGTATGAGTATCGTCGTTTTTTGTAAAAATATTATATTTTGCCGTCAACTCCAGGTCTATTTTCCAGAACTGCTTTGCAAAGAAAACAATAGGCCGGACTTGCCAAACATTGCTTCCCATGTTGGCCTTTCTGTTTTTGTCATAGCTTCCGGTAGGCACCGACAATGAAGGCCTTATCCCAAACCACGTTTTTGAATCAGGGTCGTCTACAAGCCAGTAGCCTGCTACCAGCAATAAATCTCCTATCCCGCAATCATGGTCACCCAGCATCTGTGTGCAGCCGCCCGGAACCAAAATGGCCAGTACGGAAGTGTTCGGCAGCACGGTTTTGTCGTAGTAGTTAAACTTAAGAGTGTTCTGATAAGTTTTGGCGTCCGGGTCTTTTGAAATTCTATTTCCATTTTTATCTGCGAGTTCGGAAGAACTAAAATAGTAAGGATAAGTTGACAAGTATGGGCCAGGCGGCACTGCGATATTATCATAGGGATCGGTTCCCAGGCATTCACCTGTGAATAGAAGGATAACAAATAAGAATGGCAAAAGGCCCGCTTTTCTCATAATTCCTTTGAGGTGTTTGGTTTGATCACTTCTTCCCAAGAAAAGACTATCATTGAATAAAGAGTCTGTCAATTTTCCTCATTTCGTCTAATGGTTCACGTCCAAGATGAGAATTGCAAAGCTCCTTTTTATGATGTAAGTTTAGGGTAGGACACGAGAATTAGCAAGCCATGGTGTCTTTAATCGATGGAGGCGAAAATGTTAAAGGACATGAAAATTGGTAAAAGGTTGTCATTGGGATTCGGTCTGGTGCTTGTATTGATGGCGGCGCTCATTTTTTTGGCTGCCGGCAATATGGCCAGCGTAAAGGGAGATCTTGACCATATCGTAAAGGTCAACAGTGTCCGCGCGGGGCTTGCGCGCGATATGGCCGATATAGTCAGGGAAGATGCGATAGCCGTCCGCAACGCATTCCTACAGAAGGACAGGATACAGGAAATGAAAAACATGCTGGAAAAAATAAAGATAACAATTGCTGAAGTAAAGTCAGCTGCGGAAAATGTAACTGCAGGGAGCGAAGAATTAAGTGCAGGAGTTCAACGACTTTCGCAGGGAGCCACAGAACAGGCAGCTTCTATTGAAGAGACATCGTCTTCTATGGAAGAAATGACTTCCAACATCAGGCAGAACACTGACAATGCGCAGGAGACAGAGAAGATTTCACAGAAATCAGCAATTGATGCGCAGGGAAGCGGCAAGTCTGTTTCGGAGACAGTGGGTGCTATGAAAGAAATAGCGACCAAGATATCGATCATAGAGGAGATAGCGAGACAGACCAACCTGCTGGCATTAAACGCTGCAATAGAAGCAGCAAGGGCTGGAGCGCACGGGAAGGGCTTTGCAGTAGTAGCGTCAGAGGTAAGGAAACTTGCCGAAAGGTGCCAAACAGCAGCAGCAGAAATAAGCCGGTTGTCTGCCTCAAGCGTGCAAACGGCTGAAACTGCAGGTGATATGCTGGCAATGCTTGTGCCTGATATAAGGAAGACAGCAGAACTGGTACAGGAGATTAGTGCGGCGAGTAAAGAACAGTATATAGGTGCTGAACAGATAAACCAGGCGATCCATCAATTAGATGAGGTCATACAGCTAAACGCCAGTGCATCAGAAGAACTGGCATCAACATCAGAAGAATTGTCTTCGCAGGCAGAGCTGCTGCAAAGTGCCGTTGCATTTTTTAAGACAAACGGGACCGCTACCCCTGAAAAAGGGAAGCGAGGATAACGTCGCCGCATGTGGGCCGTAAACGTTATTAACCACTTTCCTAAGCTGGCTTTAGACGTAGCGGTTTATGGTAACTGCTTGTTGGTTAACTGCGTACGATGCGGCCGCATCCAGCGGACTAGGGTGGGTGAGCTTGTGTTCTTGTATTTGCTCAATGGTGTGTACATCTACAATCGTATGGGCGTTCTCTTTTTTGACTGAAGTTGCCGGGTCATCCGGCTGCGCCAGTGCTAGGGAGTTGTTGGTTATATTAACGGAATAATCTGATGTTGTTTTAGACTGATTAGTATTGAGAGATAACGGCTTGTTATTATTTGTGTTGGCGGTTTTGGAGATCTGTGTGCCATTGGACACTGGTGTTTGTACATGTGCGATGCTATTCCCAATGATTTTCATAAAGACCTCCCAAAGTTTAAACTGGCAGTTAATACAATCACGACAAACATCCAGTTTGACCCTGAAAAATCAAGACCTTCTATACTATTTTAATTAATTTGCTATGCACTGTCAAGTCATCGCATTGCTCGTTTTGAATGCGCTCCTGACGATATGCAAGAGAAATTTCTTCCGCCAAGAATTCCGAGTATGCATTTTGTCGGAACTATTTCAGTTCAACCAACTCATATTTTCTGCTGCCGAGTCCCAGCCGTTCCGCTTCTTCGATCTGCAAGGTATAAGGTTTATCGTGGAGCTTGAGCAGGATGTCGTCACCCTCTTTTATTTGGGCGCTCTCAGCAACTGATGCAGGCAACGGTTTTGCCTTCATGAGCATATCAACAGAGGCCTGCTCTATTGCGACAATATCGTCAGACACCAGAATGCCCAGGTCTTGTATCACCGGCACCTCGGCTGCGGGCATGCAGTCGCATTCCGGCTGGACTTCGGTGATGAAATTTATATAGATGACTTTGCCCGGCTTGAAGGTGCCTAGCACTGCTTTCGAGGCCTCCGCAAGTGATTTCATAAACAGTTTGTCATCTCCCGGCAGCGTCAATCCGCCATCGGGGCATACCCTGGTGCATCTGCCGCAGCGCCAGCACCGCTCGTCGGCGTAGCTGAACGTGTCGTCTTCAAAGTCTATGCAATCGAGCGGGCAGACATCTTCGCACTGCAGGCAAAGGGTGCACTTCTCACTGTCCCACACAAGCTTTCCTTCGCCTATTGTGTGCATGGCCCCACGCCCGCATTTCCATCCGCAGTGGCGATGGCTGCTGCTGATACCGCCCATTGCAATATTCTTGATCGCCCCTGCATATCCGGCGTTTATATGCCCCTTAACATGGGAACACACGACCATGGCCGGCACGTCATAAATGACAGAGGCCACGGCTATCTCGCCCAGTATTTCTCCTGCATTGACCATTATATTATCGTTTCCGTACAGTCCGTCAGCGAGGACAACCGGAGCGCCTACCGAAAGGTGATTTATCCCGTTGGTGTTTGCGACCTCGAGGTAGTCGAGACCTTTTATTCTTACCGTATCAGTGACGAACGGCTTCGCATTAAGTGTTATGAGCGATTCGACAACTTTTCTGAGAAACACGGGTCGTACAATGCGGTGGGCACCGTACGAACCGAAGTGTGTCTTGACAGCTACCCACTCATCTGCCCCGAAGTGGGCCGAAAGAGGGACTTCTCTGAGCAGGCGTTCGAGCTTTCCGGGCATACTGTCTTCATAACGCCATTTTTCGACCCTCGCCGAAGCAAAAAAAACTTTTGACATCTCAGCACCTCCGGGATAACTATCAGCTTCTAACTTGTATTTTATTATATATCAGGGCAATCAAAAGTGCGCATATGAATCCGTCGGCAAAACCGTATAACAGCCCCAGAAGACTGCCGGACGGAGATATGGTATAGCCCGGGTATACCGAGCCGGCCAGTACCTCCAGAAACAGTCGAGCATAGCCTGTGTAATAAGACAGGAGGGTGGTTATGAACAGCAGAACACCCCATACAGACCCGAGGGCCAGTCCTAATGCAAGGGGATTTAATTTCACTTTGTCCTCCAATTTCTCACGGTCTGTTGCCGGATGGCTGTCCTTCCTCTGACATCTTTGGTATTGAATCGTACAGGGACATATAAAATTCATCCGGTTTTGGAATGCGCCCTATACTATCGGGCATGAATGTTAAAATCCCTTCGCGCAGTTCGGCCTTTCCTTTAATCTGCAGCCATTCCCCTTTTTTGAACGGCCCGCTGCTGTCGACGGCTACATTTATCTCTACCGGTTGGGCATCGGCAGCGCAGCATGTTATCAGGATTCGCTGCAAAGTGAGCTTCTTCGCTGAAAGTTTTGATACCCTGCCGATGGTCTTGAACTTATATCTTGTCAGAAGCAAGGGTTCATTGTCGGCTATAAGCGACAAACCATATAAATTTACATGCACGAACCCGTCCTCTTCAGCGTACAGGATTGCATTGGTGCCGACAGATTGATCTTTCTTTGTCAAAGGCTTGATTGCCAGAGTGTTCAAATCCGTAATGGCAACCGGCTTTACCAGGAAAAAAAGGAGTACCGGAAAAATAAGAAGAACTAGTTTGGCCATCTCGGTCCTAAGGTTTTCATGAGTTTCTTTATGTCTTTTGGCATCGGGTCCTTCACCAGCGCCGCGCTGTGCGAAGAACAAAAAAACACCCAGCAAAACTACGGTGACATAGCTGAGCCACGCAAATCCTGGCGCGATAAAGCGGGATATCTCACCGCTAAAGAGGAGGTACTCCGTGAAAAAGAAGTAACTCAGAATTACTGCCCTGTATCTGAATTGGCGCATCATCGCAGGGCCCACCTTAACAGGAAGCAGGACGACATGATTACAACAGGCGGTGCCAGGCAAAGAATCAGAAAGACTTTTCCTGTAAATACCTTCTTGTACATTACAAGCAGCTTGAGGTCGAGCATGGGGCCGAGAGTAAGAAATGCGAGCTGCGCCGGGATGTCAAAGACATTGTGAAGCGCCGATGCTATAAAGGCATCTGATTCGGAGCATACCGAAAGCAAAACGGCCAGGGCTGAAAATAGAGGGATGCCGAGCCATCCGCCCCTTTGAAAAAACACGAAGACAGCCGGAGGAGAGAAGGCCTTGAATAATGCCGCGGCTGTGGCCCCTATAAGGAGCATGGAAAAAATGGAAATGAAATCATCGGCAGCGTGGGTAAGGGCCTGGCTGAGCTTGACTCTGAAGGGCAGTTTTTGGTCCCGGACAATATTTAATTCATATCCGCCTCTCTTCTTCAAAACACCTTCCCTGAAGAACTTATGTATCAACAGCCCAATCAGGACAGCTACGACGGCGCCCAGCCCAGCCCGCAAAAGGACCATTTTTTTGAACCATCCGTAGGCGGTATAGGTTGAAAGGAGAGTGACGGGATTGATGATGGGCGCCGACAGCATGTAAGCGATGGCTGCCGCAGGCGGCACTCTCTTTTTTATGAGTCTCCGAACTACGAGTACAGACCCGCATTCGCACATGGGGAGGCATACACCCATCAGGGAGCCTATGAATACGGAAGTCACAGTCCTGAATGAGGTCATTCTCGCTGTGACCGAATCAGTTACAAAGACCTCAATCAGGCCGGAGAGAAGTGCCCCCATGAGAATAAAAGGGAGGGCCTCCAGCAGTATGCTGATGAGAATGATAATGAAGTTATTCATTTCTCACTGACATTCAAGTCCCACTTTCAGGTTGTTGAGGTCCCGCATTAGGACATCGAAGTAAGAAACGCCCTTGTCCAACTCATCCTTGGTCAGGTTGTGAGCAGCGTTTAACAGCAGCAGTTTCGCGCCGGTTTCACCGGCAAGGGTCTCCGCAATCTTCGGACTGGTAAGCTCCTCATAGAAAACATATTTGATCCTTTCCTTTCTTATCTGCTTGACCAGATTGGCCATGTCCCTCGCGGTCGGCTCGGCATCGGGTGAGATCCCCTGGGCCGCCGTGTAACGCAGGCCATAGCGCCTTGCCAGATAGCCGAAGGCGTAATGGCCGCCGTAGATAATTTCATTGCTTTTACACGCGGCAAGTGTTGTCTTAAAAGAAGAATCGAGCGCGGCCAGCCTGCTTATGTAATCAGAGGCCCTCTGCTCATAATAATCCTTATTCGCGCTGTCTTTTGCCTTGAGGGCATTGACAATGCCTTTGACCATTATTCTTGCATTGTCGAAGTCCAGCCAGATGTGCGGGTCCAGGGAACCTGCCGGCTCGTCGGCATCGTGAAATACGGCGGCGATCATTTTCGTGCCCTGGCTGGCGTCAACGACAAGCAGATTTTTATTTGTGACCCGCATGACGATATCTGCCGCCCACGGCTCCATAAACTTGCCGGTATAGATAAAAACATCTGCGTCGCCGATTTTTATTATATCAGTCGGTTTGGGCTCGTAGGAGTGCGGTTCCACTCCCGGAGGTAAGAGCAGGGACACTTCGGCCTTGTCACCGCCTGCATATCTCGCCATATCGTATAAGGGAAAAAGAGTGGTGATGACCTTTAGTTTATGGGCCCCGGCATCGCCTGGTCCGGCAGCAGGTTTGCAAGACATAAGCGCCGCAGTTGCACCAATGGCGAAGACAACGGCAAGGCATGCTGTCAGAAATGATCTCGTTTTCATCGTACTTCCTCCTGCTTTATTTAACAGCCCTCACGATTGATAGCGCAGCGATAATAAAAAATATTCCTGAAAGAGAATAATGAAAGAATGGACGACTTACAATATGGGCGAGCCTCACTCCGATCTGGCCACCTATGATTACAGCGGGGACAGCGAATAAAACAACATTGAACAACGTTGTGATGTCCGCAGGAATGCTCTGCCGGTAAAACAATATGTTAAAGGCCGATGTGATCAGGGCAGTTACTGCTATTGTAAACACCGTGGTCCCGGAAGAGTAGGCTATAGGGAACCGGTTTTTTACCAGAAGATAATAAGCATTTGTCTCACCGATGCCGAATCCTATGGCTCCGGTAAAAAAACCGCCGATGCTGCTTAAGAAATATCCCGGCAGCCTCGCTCCAATATGCAAGTCCGCTGTTGTTCGCTCAGATATTATATGCCAGGCCCGCTGAATATTCCTGACAGCCAGGAAAATGCAGCCCGCCCCCATGCACACTGTCAGTATTTTGGGGTTGAGCATTTTTGAGACATAAGACCCTAAGAGGCTAAAGGGGATCGCGAAGAGCAAGAGAGGAACAGCAATTTTAAAAACAATATTTTTTCTCCTTGCATAGCCGTAAACACCCGAGCTGAAACCGAACAACTCAACAAAAATGCCGCATGCTACTGCAACGGTGGGCTGCACGTCGAATCCAAGCAGGAGCACAGGGCCCCAGAAGGCGGCGCCATCGATACCGGCGCACATGGCAACTGTTGCAATGATGATACCGAGTGGGAATATTCCCCAATATGATTCAAAATTGATTGGCAGCATGCGTATTGATGTTACAGTAAAGTAATGTTCCTATGTCACCTAATTATAAAGGGAATGCCATGTTTAGTAAAACTCCGGGATATCCTCAACATGACTGTATTATAGTATAATTACAAAATGACCCGAAATTGTTTGTTTATGTTATTTGTCCTTTGTTTTATGCCTGTCTCGGCTTGGGCAGCCGATGTGACGGTGATCGAAATCGGAGCAGACGAAGGGGGATTGAGCTTGGACAATGAGGACCAGACTATTGCTATAGATGTTTCTGCCGTAAAGTCGCTGCCTGAAGTGCTGGAGCGTGTTTCGGGGAAAAAAATTGTTTATGTGGGCGAATTTCATGACCGTTTTTCGAATCACGCTGTGGAGCTTGAAGCCGTAAAGGCCCTCTATCAAAAAAACAGGAAGATAGCGATCGGCATGGAGATGTTTCAGCGGCCTTTCCAGCAAGTGCTGGATAAATACATAGCCGGAACTATTGACGAGAGGACTATGCTCAAGGGTACGGAATACTTTAAAAGGTGGGGGTTTGATTATAACCTGTACCGGCCGATTCTTACATTTGCCAGGAGCGAGAGGGTCCCCGTAATCGCGCTTAATATACGTCGTGAAATTACCGATAAGGTCTCGAAGGGAGGACTTGATTCTCTTTCGGAAGGGGACAAAAAGGAGATACCGTCTCAAATGGATTTTTCGGACAATCAGTACAGGGAGGAATTGTATGAGGTCTTTAAGAGGCATGAAGGTTCAAAGGAAATGAACTTTGACTTTTTTTATACGTCGCAAGTCCTCTGGGACGAGTCCATGTCGCAGTCTGTTGATGATTTCCTGAAGAGTAACCCGGATTTTCAGGTGGTCGTACTTGCGGGCAACGGGCATCTGGCTTTTGGTACGGGCATACCTAAAAGGACGTTCAGAAGGAACGGCCTATCATACGCAACAATACTTAATGATGTGGACATCGAAAGTGACGTTGCGGATTATATCATTTACCCCAAGCCGGTTGAGGGCACGACAGCTCCAAGGATCATGGCAGTAATGAAAGAGGCTGAGGGGAGGGTTGTTGTCAAAGGGTTTCCTGAAGGGAGTATTTCAGAGGCGGCCGGGTTGAGGGAAGGTGACATTATTCTTTCGGTGGACGACACGCCTGTTGCCGCTGTCGATGACATAAGGATACATCTCTTGTATAAGAAGAAAGGCGACACGGTGCATATAAAGATACTAAGAAAACGCTTTTTGCTGGGCGACACAGAGAAAGATTTCAGTATTCTCCTGTAGACTATGACTTATGGCCTCATACCTATCCTATCTCGTGGCCCAGTTCCCATATATGGGGTTGTTCGCCCTGCTTATTCTCGGTGGCGTAGGCCTGCCGTTTCCTGAAGATGCCACGCTTATTTTGTGCGGCTTTCTTATTTCTGAAGAGTTGGTCAGACCCTTGCCCGCCTTGCTGGTTGTTTATGCCGGATTGCTTATCACCGACTTTTTTATTTTTCTTGTCGGCAATAAGTACGGCCACGCTGTTGTAAACCACCCGGTGTTCCGCAAGATCATTTCGGAGCGAAGTCTCGCGGCTGTGGAGCGTAAATTTGCTGATAAAGGCGTTATGCTGATCATTATTGGAAGGCATTTGATAGGACTTCGCGCCCAGATATTTCTGACTGCCGGCGTAATGAAGATGTCGCCGCTGAAGTTTCTTGGCGCAGACGCATTTTCATCTCTCATTACCATGTCCCTTATGATCGGGGCCGGTTATGCGGGGGGAAACAGCCTAGAAATCATCAGGAGGGGCGTTTCGAAGGCGCAGCATCTTGCCGTAGTATTGTTAATTGTTTCATTGGTGGCGTTCCTTATTTACAGGTATTGCAAAACAGTCGGCAAGAAATAAATTGTGATAGAATAATTAAGGAGGGTAATATCGCGGCCATTTACGGTAACATAACAGGTTTAAAGAAACAGTCTCTCTCCTTTCTTGAAAGGATTTATCGCAGAAAAATCCCTCCCGCAATGTTGATTACGCCGGAGCTTGCGAGATACCTTACTGAACTCTCTCATGACATAGGCAGGCAAATAGGCATACTCTCTGCCAGAAACGGCTCAATAACCCATGTGATTGTAGGCGATGCGAAAGGTATTTTTATCCCTGAGCTTGACACGCATCCTCTGGGCAGAAAGGCTTTAAGGGGACTTCGATATATTCATACACATCTGCGGGACGAACCGTTAAACAATGAAGACCTCTCGGACCTGGCGCTTCTGAGGTTCGACATTATTGCGGCAATCAGCATTAAGGACAGCCTCCCGCATAATATCTATGCTGCACACCTGATGCCGTACGGCTCCGGCAAAAAATTTGAAACAATTACATCCGATTTTTACCGTTTCGAACTCGATTTTAAAGAATTTGTCCGGTCTCTTGAGGATGAAATGGACAGGTCGAGGATACTTGACCAGAAAGACCCCAGGGAGAGGGCGATACTTGTAAGCGCTTCCACCGGGCCGCGCTACGCAATGGAAGACACTATGGAAGAACTTAAGGAACTGGCCCAATCCAGTGATGTGGTTGTGCTGGGTAGCGTGATACAGAGGTTGAGAGAGGTCAATCCCCGATACCTGCTTGGTGAAGGAAAGCTCCGGGAGCTTGTAATAAGCGCGATGGACAAAGGGGCCACATTGCTGGTATTTGATCAGGACCTCGCGCCGTCCCAGATAAGGGCGATTGCCGATACCACAGAGCTTAAGGTAATCGACAGGTCGCAGCTCATACTGGACATATTTGCGAGGAGGGCCCACAGCCGTGACGGCAAGGCGCAGGTTGAGCTGGCGCAGCTTAAATATCTTCTGCCCAGGCTCACCGGCAAAGGCACGGCCCTATCGAGGCTTATGGGAGGCATCGGCGGCAGGGGGCCTGGCGAAATGAAGCTCGAGATCGACAGGCGGCGCATTCGCGAGCGGATAGCGCGGCTCGAGAGGGAGCTTAAGACTTTGAGCGAAGCGCGAAGGCAACGCAGGCAGCGAAGGGTCGAAAACAGGGTCCCCATCGTTTCAATAATCGGTTACACCAATGCAGGCAAGTCAACATTGCTGAACTCTTTAACTCTCAGCACTACTATTGTCGAGGACAAGATGTTTGCGACTCTCGACACAGCAAGCAGAAGGCTCAGGTTCCCGCGGGAACGGGAGATTATAATAACCGACACGGTCGGATTTATAAGGGACCTTCCGGCAGACCTTCTTGCGGCTTTTAAGTCCACGCTCGAAGAACTGGAAGATGCCGACCTGCTCATTCATCTGGTAGATATCGCCTGCCCCAGATATGAGCAGCAGATATCCTCAGTCGAAAACATTTTAAAGGACCTAAGACTGGACGTAAAACCCAGGATGCTCGTCTTCAATAAACTCGATAAGATATCGGCTGATGAAGCTGAACATATAATTGCCCGGCATGGCGCCATAGCAGTGTCGGCAATGCGTACTGAGACGCTACCCCCATTATTAAGGGCGGTCGAGAGCAGGATCTGGGCGTCAAAGGCTGAAAGCCCCGAATCACCGGCGGGCTGACCCGTCAGACTCAGGTTCAACCGGCAAGTGCAGGGCGACAAAGAAAAAACCGAGCGACACCGCTGCGGAACCGCATGCAACTGTGTACGCGAGCGGTTTTCCATGCCATAAGCCGGAATACCAGCGTGTGAACTCATCCGCAAGCACATTCGCTTTTCCGCCGTACAATTCCAGATCATGCCTGTACATCTTGGACTCTTCAAAGCCCAAAGAAAGGTCCTCGCCATTTCCCGACGATATATAGATCAGCAAGGCACTGCCCAAACCGGCCAGCAGGATCATCGTGCCTATGAGTAGAAGGCGTGACCGTTGATTTGAGACTTTCCATTTCATGCCGCGTCCGTTTTATCTTTAATTGTAACATCTCATTACCGGATTTGGGTTATAATACTTAACTATGGAATTCGCTCCCAAATGGATCGCGTGGGAAATTACCAGGCGCTGCAATCTCAGATGCGTTCACTGCCGTTCCTCTTCAGAAATGGAGATCAAGGGCCACCCTGACTTTTCTACCCAGGAAGCTTACCGCATACTTGATGATATTTCCGGATATGCCAAGCCTGTCATTGTTCTGTCAGGAGGAGAGCCCCTTCTCAGAAAGGACGTGTTCGATATTGCCCGCTACGGAAGCGACAAGGGGCTGCGCATGTGCCTGGCGACGAACGGCACTCTCGTTACTGATGAAGTGTGTAAGAATATAAAGGCATCCGGCATCAGGATTGTATCGATGAGTCTGGACGGGGCCTCTGCCGAAGTGCATGACAAATTCAGGGATGAGGAAGGAGCGTTTAACGGTACGCTTAATGCCGCAAAATTATTCAGGGAAAACGGCATCGAATTCATCATAAATTCATCCTTCAGCAAACGTAATCAGGAAGAAATCCCCAAAGTTTACAAGCTGGCAAAAGGGCTCGGCGCCACGGCCTGGTACATGTTTATGATTGTGCCCACAGGCAGGGGCGAGGACATCATGTCGGAGCTTATATCAAAAGAAGATTATGAAGAAATCCTCGACTGGCACTTCCAGATGGAAAAGGATGAGCATGACATGCTGGTAAGGCCGACCTGCGCGCCGCACTACTACAGGGTCGTTTTGCAGAAATCAAAAGAAGAGGGCGCGCGTTTTGAGCGGCGCACTCTCAAGTTTTCGACAGGCGGCGCCAAGGGTTGTCTGGCCGGACAGCTCATATGCCTCATTGACGTCGATGGCAATGTCCTCCCATGCAGCTACTTCCCTAAAGCTGCGGGTAATGTCAGAGAGCAGTCGTTCCGCGATATATGGGAGAATTCGGAGCTGTTCAAGGACATGAGGGATTTCAGTAAATACGAGGGCAAATGCGGTTCCTGTGAATACATAAACGTGTGCGGCGGTTGCAGGGCAAGAGCTTACGCAGTGCACGGCGACTATCTGGCTGAAGAACCATTTTGCAGTTATGTGCCGTTGAAAACAAGTAAAAAATAATTAGTTAAAACGACTGGAACCAGCTTCAACTTTTACTTTTAATTCTTATGTTTGGAGGCTTCATGAATGATACGTTTTTAAAGGCGTGCAGGGGTGAAAAGACGGATTATACCCCTGTTTGGCTTATGAGGCAGGCCGGAAGGTATCTTCCGGAATACCAAAAGGTGCGGTCAAAGGTCGACTTTCTCACCTTGTGCAAGACCCCGGAGCTTGCCGCTGAGGTGACTATTCAGCCGGTCGAAATTCTCGGAGTGGACGTTGCCATCCTTTTTTCGGACATCCTAATCCCTGTCGAACCTATGGGCATGAAGCTCGAATTTTCGGAGTCAAAGGGACCTGTGCTGCACGATCCCATAAGAAGCGCTGAAGCCGTAGCGCGTCTCAGAGAAATAAGGGCCGAAGCCGATGTGCCCTTTGTTGCGGATGCTATAAAGCTGCTTGTAAGCAGGTTGAAAGTCCCGTTGATCGGTTTTTCTGGCGCTCCCTTTACTCTTGCAACTTACATGATAGAGGGCGGCAGCTCAAAGAATTTTATTAACACAAAGAGGATGATGTATGCAGAGCCGGAGCTTTTTGCGTCTTTGATGGACAAGATAACGGCTGCGGTAATCAATTATCTGCAGGCCCAGATAGATGCGGGAGTCAATGCGATACAGATATTTGATTCCTGGGCCGGGGTCCTTTCGCCGCTGGACTTTGATCGCTTTGCATTGCCTTACGTGCAGAAGATTATCGCGCAATTCAAAGGAAAAGTCCCTGTCATTTATTTTGCCTTCAACGGCAGCGCCATGCTCAGGAGGGTCGTGAATTCAGGGGCCGACGTAGTAGGAATTGACTGGAGGATAGATATGAAAGAGGCGATCTCTGCGCTGGACAATAAAGTGGCGGCCCAGGGCAACCTCGACCCCTGTATCCTTTTCGGTACCAGGGAGTTGATAAAAGACCGGGTCGAGCAGATTCTTAACGGTGCCAAGGGCGCTAAGGGCCATGTTTTTAATCTGGGCCACGGCATCCTGCCTGAAACGCCTGTGGACAATGCAATCGCCATGGTTGACGCTGTTCATGCGCTGAGCAGCCGCAGGTAATGAGGACGAGCTAAAACAAGTAACTGGAGATTAGGACTGAAGTGAAGGCTGGAATGACAAAGTCGAACGGGGCAAAATCATAATGCTGCTTTTATCGGTTATAAGTGTTTCACTCTTTCTGCATATTATCGCCATTTATTACTCGCTCAGAATGATTGTCGTCACAGGCCGGCAGAAGGCCTGGATATTCTTATCAGCAGGCATTGCGACGATGGGCATAAGGCGACTTATGTCTTTCATATACTTCTTTACAGACGAGCTAGGGCATTCTCCTGAACTGGGCTACGAACTTATCGGGCTGCTCGGCTCGGCCATTATGCTTGCCGGAATTGTTTATCTCAAACCTGTTTTCCTGTCGCTCAGGGAGTCCGAAGATGCGCTGCTGGAAAGCGAAGCCAACCTGAACAAGTCGCTTAAATTTACAAAGAGTATACTGGATACCATTGACGAGGCCTTTATCGTCATCGACCCCGAATACAGGATCGTTTCTGCAAATCAGGCATATCTTAACCAGGTCGGTGCCGAGCTGGAGGCTGTTATAGGAGTGAAATGCCATAAATGTTCACATCATTCGGACAAGCCTTGTCATGAAAATGGAGAGGACTGTTCAGTGAGACATACTTTCCTTACCGGACAGCCTCACGTAGCCATGCATATACATCTGGACAAGGAAGATAATAATGTTTATGTCGAGACAAAGTCATATCCGATCAAAGACGATGCCGGCAAAGTAGTCTCGGCGATTGAGATCATTATCGATGTCAGCGAAAAAAAGAAGCTTGAAGAACAGCTCAGGCAGGCCCAGAAATTAGAGGCCATAGGCCAGCTTGCCGGAGGAATTGCCCATGACTTCAATAATATGCTGACCGCCATTATGGGTTATGGCAGCCTCTTAAATAATAGCCTTGAGAATGACAGCATATTGAAGTCATATGTCGCTCAGATCCTCAATTCAGCGGAAAAGTCGGCTGACCTCACCCGCCAGCTACTCGCTTTCAGCAGAAAACAGATAATCAGTCCGAGGCAGGTTGATTTAAACGAGCTGATCAAGGGGATGTACAAGCTGCTTGACAGAGTGATCGGCGAGGACATTGAGCTTGAGACAATACTGCACGATGAGGTTTTACCGGTCATGATAGACCCTGGGCAGATTGAACACGTTTTAATGAATCTGGTCACAAATTCACGGGATGCCATGCCTGATGGGGGGATATTGTCCATAAGCACGGGAGTGGTGGAATTTGATGAGGAATACTGCAAAGCCCACGAAATGGAAAAGCCGGGCAGATATGCCCTTGTTTCAGTGACCGACAGCGGCAAAGGTATGAATGAAAAGATCAGGCAAAGGATATTCGAGCCTTTCTTTACGACCAAGGAGCTTGGAAAAGGCACGGGTCTCGGCCTTTCGCTGGTGTATGGGATAGTCAAGCAGCACAACGGCAATATCAACGTATACAGCGAGTTGGGGCAGGGGACAACGTTCAAGATGTATCTGCCATTGAGTGAATTAGCGGACTTCAAATCAGATGTTGCGGAGGTAGTCGCGCCAAGGGGAGGAACGGAAACTATACTAGTTGCTGAAGATAATGACGAGGTAAGAGGTCTTACCAGGAAAGTGCTCGAAGCCTCCGGATACAAGGTCATAGACGCTGTCGATGGAGAGGATGCTGTAAACAAGTTTGAGGAAAGAAAGGACGACATTCAGCTCGTCATACTTGACGTTATAATGCCGAGGACGAGCGGGAAAGATGCCGGTGAGCGCATTCAAAAGATCAAGAGAGATATCAGGATCCTTTACGTCAGCGGCTATACTGCTGATGTTATCCGGCAGAAAGGCATACTTGAGGAAAAAACCGATTTCATGTCCAAGCCGGTTTCGCCGCATGGCCTTCTTATGACTGTAAGGGAAATATTAGACAGGAAAGATGGGGCCTCATAAAAAGATTATTCCGGATGACGAAGCAGGGACTGTTCATCTGGAAAAGCTGGCAAGGCTGGTACGCTATTACATACTTGCAGCCACTACCGAAGCCGGTTCAGGTCATGTAACATCCTCTTTATCAGCTACTGACTTGCTCGTGGGCCTTATGTTCTCAGGATTTTTCAGATATGATGCGGACAATCCAGGGCATCCCAACAACGACCGCATCATATTCTCAAAGGGCCACGCCTCGCCGCTCTTTTATTCGCTCTGGGTCGCTGCCGGGAAAGTGGGTCTTCAGGAATTGATGACCTACCGTAGCTTCGGCAGCGCTTTGGAAGGGCATCCCACTGTAAGTTTCCGTTATGTTGATGCCGCAACCGGCTCGCTCGGACAGGGACTCTCCATCGGCGCGGGAATGGCATTGAATGCCAAATACCTTGATAAGCTCACCTATCGCACCTACGTACTGCTTGGCGACAGCGAAATGGCTGAAGGCTCGCAGTGGGAGGCCATTCAGATAGCCGCTCATTATAAGCTGAATAATCTTATAGGTATTATTGACGTGAACCGGCTGGGACAGCGCGGCGAAACGATGTGGGGTCATGACCTCGAAGCGTATGCAGCGAGAATTGCCGCATTCGGCTGGGAGACGGTTGTTCTGGACGGCCATAATTTTAATGAAATACTGCAGGCATATCGCACGGCGGTGAAAAGCAAAGATAAGCCTGTAATGATAATTGCCAGGACTGTTAAAGGCAAAGGGGTGTCTCTCGCAGAGGACAGGAACGGGTGGCACGGCAAGACGTTGAGCAGTGAGCAGCATGAGCAGGCCCTGGGTGAACTGGGGATTGTCGATACCGAGCTGCGAGGTGCGATGGCCGGACCCGAAAATTTTTTTCCGGAAAATAGAGTCTCTGCAGAGGCGGCCCCTCTCTCATATACTGACGGCAGCCCTGTGGCGACCAGACAAGCGTACGGCAACGCCTTGTGCAGAATATTCCCTGCGTTTCCTGATATGACAGTCCTTGATGCCGAAGTCAGCAATTCGACTTATTCTGATTTATTCAGGGCCGCGCATCCGGAGCGGTTCTTTGAGATGTATGTCGCCGAGCAAAACATGGTTGGAATGGCATTGGGTCTGGCCTGCAGGGGGAAAATCCCCTTTGTCTCGACCTTTGCGGCATTCCTTACCCGTGCCTTTGACCAGATACGGATGAGCCAGTATTCTTTGCCTAACATAAAATTCTGCGGCTCCCATGCCGGGGTATCGATCGGACAGGACGGTGCCTCACAAATGGGACTTGAGGATATCGCCATGTTCAGGTCGGTGCTGAACTGTGTCGTACTGTATCCGTGCGATGCCATATCCACTGAAAAACTGGTCGAAGAGGCTGCGCGGCACAAGGGCATGGTATATATACGCACGACAAGAGAAAAAACTCCTGCGCTATACGGGCTTGACGACACATTTCCAATAGGAAAATGCAAGATAATCAAGCAGAGCGTCGGCGACAATGTGACGGTTATCGCAGCAGGCGTGACAGTATTTGAAACTCTTAGCGCATATGAGGAACTCTTGCGACAAGGTATTAATATCAGGGTCATCGATCTTTACTGCATAAAGCCGATTGACGGCACTGACCTTAAGCAGGCGATAAAGGGGACGGAGGCGGTTATAACCGTTGAGGACCATCACGAAGAAGGCGGGATAGGCGAGGCTGTGAGAAGCGCGCTTGCAGGTGAACCGATGCCTGTGTTTTCGCTGGCGGTACGGAAACTGCCCAGAAGCGGGAAACCGGAAGAACTGCTGCTATATGAGGAGATTTCAAAAGACGCTATTATCAGTAAGACAATGGAAATTGTCAGGCTGACAGGTCGCTGATATCGCTTATGCGCTGTGTGTTGACAATATTGCACCTATTGTCTATTATGTGACGGTATAAACACTTATTTGCCGCTAAATCTGAGAAGGTGGCCGTAATAAAAAAAATAATCATTTTTTTGCTGATATCTGTGCTGCTGGCCGGCTGCGGCGGGGGTGGCGGCGGTTCCTCGTCGTCAAAAACACTTGTATCCATTGCGGTCACGCCAACTAATGCTGCCATTGCCATCGGCACGTCCCAGCAGTTTACGGCAACCGGAACTTTCTCGGACAATAGCACACAGGATATTACGGCGTCTGTGACATGGAGTTCATCTGCCGCGTCTGTCGCTTCTGTCGGCAGCTCATCCGGCTCAGCCGGAAAGGTCACGGCATTGGCTGTCGGGGCCGCTACTATTACCGCTGTCTCAGGGACAATATCCGGGTCCACGACCCTGTCCGTCACTTCGTCAACACTTGTGTCCATTGCGGTTACGCCGACAAATTCGAGTATTGCTGTTGGGACGACCCAACAGTTCACGGCAACCGGTACTTTCTCGGACAAGACCACTCAGGATCTCACGGCATCAGTGACATGGTCCTCTGCCACAGCGGTTGCCACCGTAAGCAACGCTGCAGGCTCTAATGGAAAGGCTACGTCGGTATCTCCGGGCACTACAACCATCACGGCTGCATTAAGCGGCATAACCGGCTCTACTACGCTGACGGTAACTTCTGCGACACTGGTATCGATTGCCGTCACGCCGACCAATTCAAGCATAGCTCTAGGCACTACACAGCAGTTCACGGCAACGGGGACATTCTCTGATAAGACTACTCAGGACTTGACAGCGTCGGCGACATGGAGTTCCTCGACCACTTCTGTGGCTACTGTCGCAGGGACCAAAGGCAAGGCGTCTTCGGTGGCTGCGGGCACGGCGGTCATTACGGCTACACTAGGCAGTATATCAGGCTCAACAAACCTGACAGTCACTTCGGCGACGCTGGTATCCGTTGCGATTACACCTGCCAATCCAAGCGTTGCTATTGGCACAACCCAGCAGTTTACCGCTACAGGGACTTTTTCTGATAACAGCACCCAGGATATCACGGCATCGGTCACATGGAGTTCGTCAGCTACGTCAGTAGCCACTGTCAGCAATACATCCGGCTCGAATGGAAATGCTACGCCTGTAGCAGCCGGCACTGCAACCGTATCGGCTACGTCTGGTAAGATAACCGGTTCGACCACTTTGACGGTCACTCCTGCAACACTCGTATCTATTGCAATTACTCCGTCCAAATCGAGTATTGCCCTCGGCACCACGAAGCAGTTTGCGGCTACCGGGACTTTTTCGGACGGCAGTACCCAGGATATTACTGCTACAGTCACTTGGAGTTCTTCGTCTGCGTCCGTGGCTGCTGTAAGCAACGCGGCTGGGTCCTATGGAAAGGCTACTTCGGTAGCTGCCGGAACTGTAACGGTCACGGCCGCATCAGGCAGCATTTCAGGTACCGCTACCCTGACAGTCACTCCTGCAACTCTGGTCTCTATTGCAGTAACGCCGGCCAATCCGAGCATTGTGCTTGGCAGCTCTCAGCAGTTTACGGCAACAGGGACATTTTCGGACAATAGCACTCAGGACATTACAGCGTCAGTTACGTGGAGTTCTTCGTCTGTGTCCGTGGCTGCTGTAAGCAATGCGGCGGGTTCCAATGGAAAGGCGACTTCGGTGGCTTCAGGAACTACAACAATTACAGCCATATCAGGGAGCATTTCAGGTTCCGCTACTTTGACAGTCACACCGGCGGCACTCGTATCTATTGTAGTTACACCGGCCATCCCGACAATCGCACTTGGCAGTGCGGAGCAGTTCACGGCTACCGGATACAATTCCGACGGCAGCACCCAGAACCTGACAGCGTCGGTTACATGGAGTTCATCGTCCTCGGCTGTGGCTACTGTCAGCAATACTGCTGGTTCTAATGGAAAGGCGACTTCGGCAGCTGCAGGAACGACAACTATTACCGCTACATCAGGGAGCATATCCGGTTCCACCACATTGACAATTACGTCGCCGACTGTTACTTCGCCGTCGTCTTACAGCACAGCCAAGGTTGGTGTTCTCCCATCCGGCATTGCTGTCGACTCCACCGGTAATATATGGGTGGCAAATTATGGCATCAACAGTATTACAGAGTTGAATCCCGACGGGTCAACAAATACCACGTATGCATTTGTCGGCACCAGTCAATTCGGTATTGCCATAGATTACAAGGGCGATATCTGGACGGCAAATAATAATAGCTCGAATGTCACAATGATTAACCTCAGTCCTCCTGCTTACGACGCAACGGCCTGTACCACAGGCTCGAAAGGCAGTGGAAGCCTTGTTTACCCTATGACACAAGGCGCCTCCGGCGGATTTGGAATCGCCATAGACGCCTCGAATAATGTATGGGTCACCAATTACAGCAGTAATACTGTCACAGAAATTATTGTAAGTTATATTTTTTGCTCTACCACTATACAGAAACCTGCTACTATATCTTTGTCGGATCCAGCCACTTTCGGTGTCGGCAATAATCCTTACGGTATCGTAATAGATTCCTCAGGCAATGTATGGGTCTCCAATTATGGCGATGGTACTGTGACAAAGATAAACGCTACTACGCACGCAAAGACGACTTACACTGTTGGAAGCGGCCCAAGGGGCCTTGCAGTAGACCCGTCAGGCAATGTATGGGTCGCAAACTCCGGGAGCAGCACAGTGACTATGATAAACCCGTCATCAGGGTCGACAACCAATTATACGGTAGGCACAGGGCCTCACAGCATCGCCATCGAGTCATCGGGCAATGTTTGGGTGACGAATTTCGGCACGACCACCTCGCCCGGCAATACAATCACAGAGCTGGTTTTCAATGGAAGCAATATTTTACAATCAACTAACACATTCACGGTCGGGAACAACCCGGAGGGGATTGCGATAGATTTCTCGGGCAATGTATGGGTAACAAATTACTACGACAATACCCTGACGGTTTGGAAAGGTGCTACTACAGGTGCGCACTACTCCCCGATTAATGGTCCAATATGGCCTCAGTAAGAGCGTATCGGCGTATTGACAAAGAAACAGGTATTTTCTATTATGTGAGACTTCCAATAAACCGGCTAAAGGATAAAATTAAATGAATAAGAAATCAGGAAAAATATTTATACTTGCGCTGATGCTCGTGATGTCAGTAAGCTGCGGAGGCAACAAGAGTTCTCTTACGCCGAAGTCGGTGGTATCTATTACCGTTACCCCTGCCACGTCGAGTATAGCCCCTGGCACAACCCAGCAGTTTACGGCTACACTCGCTTTTTTTGATAAGACCACAGAAGATGTGACGACCTCCGTGACGTGGAGTTCATCGGCAGCCTCGGTTGCCACGATCAGCAATGCTTCGGGCTCCAATGGCAAGGCCACCGCTGTTGCTGCCGGCACAACAACTATTACTGCTACGATGTCGGGCGTGTCAGGCACCGCTACCCTGACAGTTGTATCCACCAATGCAGTCGGTCTTAATCCCACTGGCATTGCTATAGATGCCTCAGGTAATATGTGGGCGGCAAATTTCGGCAGCAATAGCGTTACAGAAATAAGCTCAACCGGGACTGTCAGCACTTTCTCAGCCGGCTCAAGCGGCTCAAGCCCTTCAGGCATTGCCATAGATTCTGCCGGCAATATATGGGTGGCTAATTATAGTTCCGGCACTGTTGTTGAATTAAGTTCCAGTGGAACGGTTGTTAGTACATTCTCAACGAGCATCGGTCCCGGCCCTCGGGGTATCGCCATAGATTCTTTGGGCAATGTGTGGATAACGAACCAGGGCGGCGGTACAAACCCTGTCGGCAATACCGTGACTAAGTTAGACTCCAAAGGCAATGTGCTGGGAACATTTCAGGTCGGTTTTGGTCCATACGGCATCGCCATAGATTCCTCCGGCAATGTGTGGGTGTCGAACTACGGCAGTTCGGGAACTCTCGGGAATACTGTTACGGAGTTAAACTCCAACGGGAAGGTGCTGGGAACATTCCAGGTCGGCAGCGGCCCGCGCGGTATTGCTATAGACCCTTCCGGCAACGTGTGGGTGGCCAATGCAGGGAGCGATGCAAATCCCGGAAACTCAGTTACGGTGCTAAACTCCGGAGGCTCGGCCCTTGGCACATTCACTACAGGCACAGGGCCTCACAGCATCGCTGCCGAGACATCCGGAAGTGTGTGGGTAACTAATTTCGGCACTACTACTTCTCCGGGCAATACTGTGATTGAGTTAAGCTCTACTGGAGCGGTGCTTAATACTTTAAAAGTTGGAAATAATCCGGAAGGCGTTGCAATAGATTTCGCCGGTAATTTGTGGGTCTCGAATTATTACGATAATACGATCACCCTGTTTAAAGGCAAAACGACGGGGACCCATTTCGCACCATACAGCGGCCCGATCTGGCCTTAGACCACAGTTTTCATACAGCTGATGTCGAGCAGTCAGGCCACAGTGCTTCAGCTCATTCTCGCAAGGCCTCCAGCCTTGCTCCGAGGCTATTTCAGCCTGTTCAACCTTCCCTGGTTTCTCTTAGGCTGCAAAAGTCCGCTTCAGCACCATGTCCTGCCTGCTCTTTGACTGTTAGGGATTGTTTTATTTCTTTGCAGGCATTGCGTATGATCGAGTCTGTTTCATCTGTGCTCAGCGTTTCGCCTGATTCGAGTGACCGCAGGGTCGCGTCGAATACACCTACGAGATGATTATTTGCTTTAGCGTACCGCTCATGGGAGTCGAATCCATCGATCATCCTGCCGCTCCAGATATCGGACATGCATTCGAACAGAAAATTGGTGATCTGCCTCATAATGGATGCCAGAGCGCCGACCTCTGCTGAACTGAATGCTGCGGTGCCCTCATATGCTCCCGGAAATGGCGTGACAAGCGTGCCCTTGGCCGCAAGCGCCTGATATGCCGGGGTGCCTTTCAATACGATCTGATGGTGATAAAGCACATTGGCAGTGACCGGCAGATTTTTCAGCAGGCTGTTTCTCCCGAGGAATTCGAAATTGGCCCGTATGTCCGGCAGTGATGAGTCTGGTTCAAACATGATGAATCCTACGTTGGGTTCGATGCCATGCTTTCTGAGGATTTGAAGGGCTGTTTCATTCTGCTGCACCGTAGTCATTTTGTTCATTCGATTCAGTGCGGCGTTATTGCCGCTTTCGAGGCCTATGAGTATATTGCGGAGTCCGGCGTCGGCAAGGGCTTCGATGGTGTTGTCGTGGATATCATTTACCCGGCCCTCGATCCCGAACGTGATATTCCGTTTTTTCAGCAGGGATGCGAGAGACAAAGCCCGCTCCTGTCCGCGTTTGCCGGGACCGAAAAAATTAGGATCAGTGAAATAGAAGTCCCTCTTTCCTTTAGCGGCGATAATCCCGTCTATCTCCGCAATGATATTCTCAGGGCTGCGGCTGCGCCAGACAGGGCCCTGTCCGTAGAAGCCATTGATGTAGCAAAAAGTGCACCTCCCATAACATCCCCGACTCCCCAGGATGTTGACCTCACCTATGCGGTATAGCGCCTCCGTCCGAACCGGAAAAGGCAGGGAATCCAGCTCTTTCACAAGTTCCCTCTGTTGCCGGTGTATTTTACCGCTCTCGTCTCTCACAGCTGTGCCCTTAATGGAACGCGTATCCCTTATGGAGGACAGGGCTTCAGCCAATTCCACAAAGGTCTCGTCAGGTTCGCCCAGGAGCACAGAATCAATGGCAGCGCATTCCTGAAGCACCAGTTCAGGCGCTATTGTGGGGAAATAACCATAAGCCGCTATGTACGGGGAAAATTCGGCTTTAATCCGAGTGATAAAATTATATAGCGCTTCGTCCCTCTTCCAGTGATAGACCATATGGACGCCTACAAAAGAGGGTTTTACAGCATTTATCACAGAGGCAATCTGGTCATAGGTCAGTTGGTCCAGAAACCCTTCCAATATCTCGACGTCATGTCCCTTGCTTCGCAGTGCAGCAGCGGCATAGCCCGATAGCAGGCATGAGGATAAGGGCGTATTGGCAATATCGTTGCATCTGTCGGGGTTGATGCTGCGCGGGTGTTCAATTAAGAGTATCTTCATTTGATGTCGTGCCACATGAAGATGTTTCTGCAAAAGTGCATTTCTTCAAGCCGGTACCGCAGAGTGTCGAAAGGCGCCGGATTGTAATATGCAGGATATAGGAGATCCGCATCCTGCCTGATGGAGCCCTCTGCCTTTGCCTGGGCTTCTATACGTGTGCCGGGGAGAATGCGGATGTTGTTCAGCACTATTGTCCCCAGGTTCCTATTCGCAGAGTGCAGGCCGTAGAGACGCTCCAGAAGACGAAGGCCCTCATCGCAGCTCTTTTCCGTTTCACCAGGCACATTGACCATGAAGTGATAGACGCTGACCGTGTCTGTTTTAGATACAAGCTCTGCCGCCCTGATGATATTCGCCACGCTGAGATTTTTCCCCAGGACATCCAGCGCGTTCTGGTGAAGCCCGTCAGGGGAAAAAGAGAAACATTCACAGCCGGCCTTCTCGAATAGAGAAATATTCTTTTCATTCAGACGGTCTTCTCTCATAAAACCATCCCACCTTATGCGCAACTTTCTTCTGATTATCTCATCGCACATTGACTCCAGATGGCCGTCCGGTATATTCAGTATAGGGTCGGTAAAGTGGAAAGACTGGATGCCATAATCTTTATTAAGGATTTCCATTTCATCGACGACTGATGAAGGGATGCGGCAGCGCAGTTTCTTTCCCTGAAGGGCGGGATAAACACAGTAGGAACAACTAAAAGGGCATCCTCGCTTCGACTCTATCCCGACTGCCGGGACATAGGAGTTTATGGAAAGATAGCGGGACGGGTCCAGCAGGTTTCTCATCGGAGACACATAGCCGGACATGTCGAATTCCTGCGCAGCCTCGGCCATTACTATATCATCACCATTTCGTCTGCAAAGTCCCTTAATATAAGGGGGGTTGTCAAAGTCAGAGAGCAGCGCCGGCAGGGATTCCTCGGCCTCACCGACTATGCCGTAACTGATCTGCGGCAGTTCGCGCATAAGTCTCCCGGGAAAAAGTGAAAAGCCCGTGCCTCCAGCAATAATTCTTGCGCTGGGCACCAGGGATGAAATCATGCGGACCGTTGCGAAAAAAAACTGGACCAGCGAGGTGACCTTATTACCCAGGGGGTCGATGTTTCTGAGCGAAACACCCACAACATCGGGGCCGAAGTCGAGCAGCTTCTGTTTGAGCGCTCCGAAGGCATCCTGTTCGATATTCATATCGATAAGGGCAATATCATCGGAGGGCCAGTTCAGACGGCTCGCGAGAGAAACTATTCCCAAAGGATACACCTTTTCCTGGGTGCCCCCTTCAGTAGAAGGGGCTTGTACAAGAAGAAGCCGCATATAATTCACCTGCTGAAATAAATATTGACTCAATCCCTATTATGACAAAGCAGGACATTAATTATCAAAAAATCATGATTGT
>JADFXI010000033.1 GCA_015233655.1 Nitrospirota bacterium
TAGCTGTAACATTAGCTTGCAATAATTATACCTGTAAATTAACACAAGCTATTCGCTTGTATATCAAGCCTATTCATTATGTCGCCAACCTGCAGGATTATGGAAAGCCTGAGAATACGTTCGAACTAGGGGACGATTATTCGGTCCTCATAATGATCAACTCACGGTTTGCACATGTCATTCGGGACATATATCCGATCATCTATCTGTTAGACTCTTTAGACGAGGAACATACCGTCACTGAACTGCAACTCTGGTGGCTTTCACTTCGCCGGATGCTTTTTAATGATGTGCAGCTCAACGAAATCGAATTGAGGCTGCTCGATAATAAGCTGACGACTTTTTTTTACAATACATGCTTCTCTTTTTTAAAATATGACATTATAGACAGTATCAAAACCGACCGCAAAGTGCTTCTTTACGGCGACACCAACCTGGGAAAGTTGTTTCCGCAATATTACCAGAAGTATTTGGAAGCCGAGGAAAAGCATGAATTAATCTCGAAAGAGCATCTTCTCTATATCACGATGAATTTCAATTATTATTATCCTGAAGTCCATCCGGCTGTGAACGATGCCCTTTTTTTGGATGTGCCGTTTCTCTGTTGTCCGGCGCTTGTGAAGACTCCTCCATATTCAGGATTCAGGCACATAGAATACGGCAATGCCGGCGAGCTTAATTGTCTGATTAATGAAGGCAGAGAAAAAATTAATAATCCCGAAGTCAAAACATCCATAAGGAATTTTAAGGAATTGATGAAGGCGAGTCTGGCTGAAATGGCGGAAAATATTATGTTTGATAAGGCACTGCCTGCCGACGGGGGCATTTATTTGCGCGAATGCGAAGAAAACCGTGCTGTTCTGGATGAAATGATAGGGCAGTATATGAAGGAAAAAGGGGAGTTCCTGAAAACGAGTTTTGAAAATATTTTTATGAACAAGCCTGTCCAATTTGATCCCTCAAAAACCAGGTACTACGGCAAGGATTATGTTCAGAAAATTCTTGCTGCAAAGAACGAGATGCCTTAATTGCGCTTTCAAGAAAATCGCACGGGTCAGTTGCGTAAGATGTTTAACCCGGCCTGGCTGAAAAATACATAGTCAATTATATGACGGGAAAATATTTCCTTTTGTGATAATTGGTTCGTGAATCGGAAGAAACAAAAAGTGGGAATAGGCTTGATATACAAGCGAATAGCTTGTGTTAATTTACAGGTATAATTATTGCAAGCTAATGTTACAGCTAATGCCATATCAAATTCCGGACAGTTAGGAGATTTGCATGTTCAATGACAAAGTGATACTGATAACCGGCGGCACCGGTTCTTTTGGGAAGAAATTTACAGAACACCTTGTTAAAAATTATAAGCCGCGGAAAGTGATTATCTTCAGCAGGGATGAGTTCAAGCAATTTGAAATGGCCCGGACCCTGCCTGACTCCAGTTACCCTGTGCGCTATTTTTTGGGAGATGTCAGAGACAGGGACCGTTTATACAGGGCCTTTGAAGGTGTCGATTATGTAATTCATGCCGCTGCAATCAAACAGGTACCTGCGGCCGAATACAATCCCTTTGAAGCGGTGAAGACCAACATCATAGGCGCGCAGAACATCGTTGAAGCAGCCATAGATAAAGGCGTAAAAAAGGTCATAGCGCTTTCGACGGACAAGGCCGTCAGTCCCATTAATCTTTACGGAGCTACCAAGCTTGCGATGGAGAAGTTATTCATTGCCGGCAACGCATATGTCGGTGCCAGAGACACCTCTTTTTGCGTGGTCAGGTACGGTAATGTGATCGGCAGCAGGGGCAGCGTTGTGCCGGTCTTTCTGGAACTATTGGGCAAAGGGGCGAAAAAACTGCCTGTTACCGACGAGCGCATGACGCGCTTCTGGATAACCCTTTCGCAAGGTGTTGAACTGGTTTGCAGGGCTGTGAGGGAAAGCATCGGCGGAGAGGTCTTTGTGCCGAAAATCCCTAGTACAAAGATAACCGATATTGTAAAGGCGCTTTGCCCGGATTGTGAATGTGAGTTTGTCGGTATCAGGCCCGGCGAGAAACTGCATGAATCGCTTGTTTCAGAGGACGAAGGGCGAAATGCCGTCGACTTGGGTGATATATATGTTATCTTGCCCCAGTTCAGCTTCCAGGAGAACAAACATTACGGATACTTGAAATATCCGAGGATGTCTGATGGTTTCTTCTACAGGAGCGACATTAACGAAAAATGGCTCAGCAGTGATGAAATCACTGCCATGATCAAGGGATTCGAGCTTGAATGAATTCTTTCCCTACAGCAGACAATCCATAGATGATGAGGACATCGCGGCTGTAGTTTCTGTCCTCAAATCCGATTATCTCACGCAGGGCCCTGCAGTAGAGGCGTTCGAGTCAGCGCTTGCCTCATATGCCGGAGCGGAATACTCCGTTGTTTTTTCATCGGGGACTGCCGCCTTGCATGCAGCCTATTTTTCAGCCGGTCTTGGGCGGGATGATGAGCTGATCACTTCTCCGATGACGTTCGTCGCCACCTCGAATGCCGCATTGATGCTCGGCGCGAGACCTGTTTTTGTGGATGTGGAACCCGACACCGGGAACATTGACGCGGGGCTGCTGGAACAGGCGATAACTCCCAGGACAAAGGCCATTGTCCCGGTCCATTACGCCGGTCATCCGGTCGATTTGTCTGCCGTTCACGCCATAGCACAAAGGCATGGCGTTTTGGTGATAGAGGACGCCTGTCATGCGATTGGAGCTGAATACAAAGAACATGGGGCAGGCGTCATCGGTCATGGGTCGGAAAATAAAGAACAGAAGTCGGAAGCCGGCCCTGACTGGATTAAAATAGGCAGTTGCCTGCATTCCGCTATGGCGGTGTTCAGCTTCCATCCCGTGAAGCCTATAACCACCGGAGAGGGGGGTGCCGTTCTGACCAACGACCCTGAAATCCATAAGCGGCTTAAACAATTCAGGACGCACGGCATTACAAAGGAAAACTTTATAAGTGAGCCGCACGGCGACTGGTATTATGAGATGCAGTTTCTCGGAAATAATTACAGGATGACCGATATCCAGGCTGCACTCGGCTCCTCACAGCTCGGCAAGCTCAAAGTGTTTACTGAGCAGAGGCGCGCTATTGCTGCACGTTACGATAAAGCGTTTGAAGGCAGCTTTTTCTTTGATGCGCCTGTCGAAAAGGAGTACGCACGGTCCTCGTATCACCTTTATCCTATACGGCTGAATAATTCATGCAGAGATAATAAGCGTGCAATTTTTTCGAGACTCAGGGAAAAAGGGCTTGGCGTGCAGGTGCATTATATTCCAGTATATTTGCAGCCGTATTATCAGAACTTAGGTTTTAGAAAGGGATTATGCCCTGCAGCAGAGGACTTTTATGAGAGGGAAATCAGCATTCCTATCTATCAGGGCATGAGTGACTCGGACCCTTTCGTGGTGGCCGAGAGGCTGCGGTCCGTTCTTGAAGCGTCATGATTCGCAAGTTGGTCATCGGGACGGCCAATTTCGGCCTGCGCTATGGTATTGCAAACGACCGGAAGCTGGACTCGAATGAGGCATTTGCCATCCTCGATTATGCGCATGAAGAGGGCATACAGTGGATAGACACCGCCAGAGCATACGGCGATGCCGAGTTGCTGGTCGGGGAATTCTTTGCAAAGAGGGGCAAAGTGTTCAATGTTATCGGGAAACTTCCGGCCAAAGAGTATTTGAGCGCACAGACTGTGGAAGATGAGATATTTGGCTCGTTAAGGAATATGAATCTTTCGTCGATTGACGCATTGCTTGTACATTCGTTTGATACCTGTAAACGGTATGAAAGCGTTGTCATTCCGGTGCTTAGATCGCTGTGCAGGGACAATGTCATAGGGACCTACGGCGTCTCGGTATACCATCCCGACGATGTTGTGGAAATGATGCGCATGACTGACGATAAGCTGGTTTTTGAATTTCCGCTCAACCTGTTTGATCAGCGTTTTTTGATAGATGCATTTTTGCAGGAGATGAAGGGCAATGGGAACCTGCTCTTTGCAAGGTCTGTATTCCTGCAGGGACTATTCTTTCTGGGTGAAAGCGCCCTTGGAGGAAGGTTCGAAGCGGTACGGGGTAACGTAAAGACCCTGCGGGACCTTTCGGCAGCTCATAATATGAGGCCGGAATGCACGGCGTTGTTGTTTGCTGTCATGAATCAGTGGGTGGACGGCGTGGTCATTGGAGTCGATAGCATACAGCAGCTTAAGAATAACATGGAATGTTTGCGCCCGGGGCATAATGTAAGTTACTCTGACATGGAACCATCCTTATTGGAATTGGCTGTCAGCGATGAGGAAATTATTCTGCCGTATAAATGGCGCATCGGGGATGTCTAATGAATAGCGGGGTCATTGTCCAGGCAAGGAACAGTTCGACGAGGTATCCGAAAAAGATGCTGCACGATTTTCTCGGCAGAACAACACTCGAATGGGTGCTCTACAGGTGCGGGGGGATTGAAACGGACTACAAGATACTTGCCACTTCAAAGGATGCTGACGATGACGTTCTTGCAGGCTGTGCTAAAGAAAAGGGATGGAAGGTGGTAAGGGGAAGCCTGAATGATGTGCTCAACAGATTCGCACAGGCGGTAAAAGAATATAATCTTGATTATCTTGTCCGTATAACGGGTGACTGCATTCTGACAGATTACCGATTGGTAAATTTTGCGATACAAAAATTCAGGGAACACAACGCTGATTATCTCGTGCTTACGCAAATTATTGACGGCTTCGATTTGGAAGTGATGAGCGGGCAGGCGATACTCCATGCCGATAAAAATGCCGTAATGCCGTCGGAAAGGGAGCATGTGGGGCCGTATATCCGCAATAGCGGCAGGTTCAAAGTAATCAGCATACCTTATGGAAAAGAAGAGCTTTCGCACATCCACCTGAGCCTCGATTACCCGGAGGATGCCGACACTATAGGGGCAATACTCCAGCGGCTGGGGCAGCAGGATTTCACGTATGATGATGTGGTTAAACTGATAAAAGAAGATGCAACCTTGCTTGACAAGACGAAGGACATAGTGCCGAATGCCGGTTATTTCAAATCTATAGAGGAAGATAAGGCCTTTCTTATGGGGATGAAAGGAAAACCCCTGATGCTCGACGGGAATAATGAGTTGTTTAAAAAGGCGCTGGATATTATCCCCAACTGCTCTCAGACTTTCAGCAAGTCGTATATGCAGTTCAGTGCCGGCGCGGCCCCGCTCTTTGCGAGGGAAGGCAAGGGGTGCCTCATCACCGATGTAGACGGTAACAACTACATTGATTGCACAATGGGACTGGGTGCCTGCATTTTGGGGTATGCCTTTGATCCGGTACTCGACGCAGTTGAAAAACAGCTGGGTAAGGGGAGTTCGTATACTCTTCCCCACTATCTTGAGTATGAGCTGGCCGAGCTTCTCACGCAGGTCATACCGTGCGCTGAAATGGTGCGGTACGGGAAAAACGGCTCTGATGTCACCTCTGCAGCAGTAAGACTTGCCCGTGCTCATACAGGGAGAGACTATATCGCATGTTGCGGGTATCACGGCTGGCAGGACTGGTACATTGCCACGACAACCCGCAGTAAAGGCATTCCGGAAGCGGTTAAGGAACTGACGCTCTCATTCCAATACAATAATATAGAAAGCCTGGAAAAACTGTTTGAGCAATACAGAGACAAAATCGCCTGCGTGATTATGGAGCCGGTCAGTCTTACAGCTCCTGAGAATGATTTTCTTGATAAGGTTAAAGATGCAGCGCATAAGAATAATGCACTGCTTGTGTTTGATGAAGTGGTTACGGGTTTCAGGTTTGCTTTGGGGGGTGCCCAGGAATTCTTTGGGGTCATGCCGGATATTGCATGTCTTGGAAAGGCAATGGGCAATGGCCTGCCTGTTTCAGCCATAGTGGGCAGGAAAGAATATATGAGGCTTTTCGACGAGATATTTTTTTCCTTCACCTTTGGAGGTGAGACAGCATCCATTGCTTCAGCGCTTGCCACAATTCGCCATATGAAGGATCATTCCGTCATAGAGTATGTATGGAATCAAGGGAAAAAGCTCAAGGCCGGCATCGAGAAACTTATAAGTGAAAAAGGTCTTGGCGCCGCATTGTCTTTAGATGGTTTTCCTGTCAGAACGGTCATGGGATTCAGGGGGGAGGAGAAAGAAAGCCTTGAGAGGAAAACTCTTTTCCAGCAGGAATGCGCAAAAAGAGGCGTTCTGTTCACCGGCGGGCATAACATATCGCTGCCGCATGATGATTCGATTATAGAAAAAACTTTGTCGGTATATTCCGAGGTCATGGATATTTTAAAATACGGGATCGCTTATAGCATGATAGACTCGCTGCTGGAAGGCAGATTACTTGAACCTGTATTCAGAAAGGTTTGATGCATGGCAACGGACTACCATTCGTATTTTAACGCTTTTGCATCCCGGATCAATGCAAAGCCGATGGTCGATTTTCCGGCTGATTGGGATTACGTGCTGTCACACGCCTCCCATGTTCCTACAACATATACCCCCAGTGTGGTTGCATATCAATCAGCGTATATGATGGAAGTAGTGGATGAATTTGTCGACTTGTCGCTGGTTTTGTTCCATGAAAACAGACCCATCGGTGTCTGGCCGTTGAACATGAGATTTTCTGACGGAAGTTGGGTAAGCGGGTCAAATGAAGGCCCTGTTTGCGCACCCTTGTTTATAAATAAGATTGCTGAAAAAACCAGAAAGAACCTTATAAAAGGTTGTATTGACGCCCTGAATGAATTGTGTAGGATTACCGGACAAAAGACGTGGAGAGGAGTAGAATTCATAGGGACCGGCGGTGCTGACCTGTGGCATCGTAAAATCATGGAAAGCGGCGCGACGATCCAAAGGGTTGCGCACGAGATGTTTGTCGACCTTTCTCTCAGCATGGAGGACATAAAGGGAAACTTGAGGAAGAGTTATAAATCACTGCTTTCTACCGGGGACGCACTGTGGCAATCAAGCATATATGCAAAGGTCGACCATGATACGTTCGACGAATTCCGAAAGTTGCATTTCCGGCTTTCGGGGCGGATGACCCGTTCGCTGCAAACATGGGATTTGAATGAACAGGCTGTCAATAAAGGCGATGCGTTTCTTGTAGTGCTGAGAGACGATAAAGGGGTGATGGTGGGAGGCGGCTTGTTCTATATTTCAAGAACGGAAGGCCTGTATTCTGTCGGTGTATATGACCGAAGCCTTTTTGATAAACCGTTAGGGCATATAGTACAGATGAAGGCCATCGAACACATGAAGACGCTCGGTTTGCGATGGCATAAGTTAGGGGAGCGCCTCTATCCCGGCGATAGCAGTAAACCGAATGAAAAAGAGCTTAGCATTTCTCATTTCAAAGAGGGGTTTGCAACCCATATGTTTTTGAAATTGCATATTGAACTTTCATTGTGAAAAAATAAGGTGCTGTACGAGGCCCTTAAATCAGTCATGGGATGTTGCAGCGAAAGGGATGGGTGAAACATGAGCAGAGTATCATTTGAAAATTACGGCAAACTCGCGCAAACTTTGGAAGACGACACGATAATATCAGGCAGGTACAAGATACAGGCAGAAGCCGAGAAATATGTCGTTAAGGACATTTTAAACAAGCTCGACTTGCAGCCGGCAGATTCTGTTTTGGAGATCGGCTGTGGTACAGGCAATTTGCTGATACCGATTTCATTTTTTGTAAGTGAAATTAGCGGAATAGACCATGAGGCGTGCCTAAAGCGACTGGAAGAGAGATTTCCCAAAGGCAAAAATATATCACTCATCCCCGGCAACTTCCTGGATGTTTCTTTGAGTAAAAAGTACGATATTATTTTGTGCTACAGCGTGCTTCACTATCTCTCCGGGAGGGATGAAGTATTTACGTTCATTGACAAGGCATTGGAGTACCTGGCCCCTGGCGGAAAGGCCCTTTTTGGTGACGTCCCGAATATATCCGCAAAAACAAGATTTGTTGATTCCGCGGAAGGAAAGCGATTTGTCAAAGAATGGGAGGTAGTGGCCAAGGGTCAAGGCGAAGCAGGAATTGCCGTGCCTTCCGATGAAAGTACTGTACACTTTGATGATGATCTGGTGACGGACATAATAAAAATATTCAGGAAGAAGGGATATCATACGTATATTCTGCCCCAGTCTCCTAAACTTCCGTTCGGTAATACGCGCGAAGATATCCTCATAAAAAAGGTCGGATAAGGAACAGGGATTACAGTGGCGGCTGACACTTGCAATTCAGATAATTTAAGGTTGTGGAGAACGAAGCCCGTATGCAAATTGTCAGGGCCGGGCGGGAGGCATTTCAATCCTGAATATATTTTCCCCAGCGGCAGGCAGGCGCTAAGCAGTTCACTTCAGCATCTTGGACTGTCCAGATATCATCGCATGGCTTTTCCTGAATGGAGTTCGCATTGTGTTGTGAGCGCTATAGGCGCATATTGTACCCCTATCCCGATTACCGAGGTGATTCGATACGGGATCCCCGTGGATTCGGTTCTGATATACGAACAGTGGGGGTGGCCTGTCCGCCTCGAGGTCATGCAGCAACTTGCGGAATATTTTAAAGGGACGATCTTTGTGAAAGATATGGTGGATTCTGCGCATGTTATGAGAACTATGGATGCCATTCCTGACGATTTTAAGGCATTTGTCGAGATCATCAGTCTTTCCAAACTTTTGGGTTTGCTGTCGGGCGGCATTGCAAAAGTTAATGGAGAATATCTTTCATTTTGCCCTGAAACGGAATCAAAGATGCTTCTGAACGTATTTGAAGACCGCGGGGTGATTGAGCAACCCGGTGACCTCGTAAAAAATATTCTTAAAGAAGATATAAAAGCATTGCCTGCACAACTTGCCGAATGGACGGCTGGAAATGACCTTTTTGGAGCGGTTGAGCATGAGTTGATGCAAAGGCAAAAAAATCTTAAGGATATGCTGAATACCATGTTTGCGGAGCAATGGCCTGACTGGATGAAGGAGGCAATTGAAAATGGCGCCGGCCCTGGAATTGTGCCGCTCTTGAGAGGTTGTTCACAGGACAGCATGCTAAAAAATAGAGAACGATTACTCAGACTGCACGGGTATGAGACCTGTGTCTATCATTTTAATTGGTCAGGTAATCCTGTTGAGCCGCAATATGAGAAATGCCTGGCCTTTCCGGTACATGGGATGGTTTCAGGCATTGAGGAGATTTTAAAAACTATTGTGGTAGATAGTTAATTATGCAGCCAAGAATTAAAGCACATGCATATGAAATTATGGTCAATACATGAGCAATAGAATTCCGCGAGTTATTATTTTGACTGAAGGAGGCAATAACATAGGGTTTGGTCACATAACGAGATGCGACTCTTTATATCAGGCATTTCTGGAGGAGGGCCTTTCCGCAGACGTAATAGTGAACGGCGACACCGCTGTTGAGGATTTCTTGAGCGATAAGAGATTCAGGTTATTTGACTGGCTGAAAGAAGACGAAGCACTGGACCGGACGTTGGAAGATGCCGACATAGTGATTATAGATTCATATATGGCTACATACGGGATTTATGAAAGACTTTCCATGTTGGTGAAAGTTCCGGTTTATATGGATGACTATAAAAGATTGGATTATCCTAAAGGAATTGTCTTAAACGGAGGCATAAACGCCGAAGAGTTGAATTATCCTGAAAGGACAGATATTACATATCTGCTTGGCAGCCGCTATATTCCTCTCAGAAAGGCGTTTTGGGACTTTTCTGAAAAAGTTATAAATGAAAACATTGATAGTTTAATGATAACTTTTGGCGGAGATGACGACAGGAACATAACGCCCAGGGTGCTAAGTGCCATAGTTGAAAGATATCCGGGCGTACTAAAGGCCGTTGCCATTGGAAAAGGGTTTAATAATGTGCAGGAAATAGAAAAGTCTGCCGATAACAAAACCAATATTATTTATTATCCGGATGCTGCAGGGATGAAAGACATAATGATCGGCTCGGATGTTGCGATATCCGCCGCCGGCCAGACCTTATATGAGCTTGCAAGGTTTGGGGTTCCTACAATTGCAGTGGCGGTTGCCGATAATCAGATGAACAATATAAAGGGATGGCAGGAGTCGGGATTCATAGAGTACGCCGGCTGGTGGGCAGACGGAAATTTAATGGATAATGTTCTCAAGGCTCTTGCCCGGCTTGAAGACAGGGACAGAAGAATTAAAATGGCACAGACAGGCAGGGCCATGGTCGATGGAAAGGGCGCAGGGAGAGTGGTTGATTTTATTCTGAAGATGTTTCAGAACTGAGTGATAGGATCAAAAAGACCAAAAAACAAAGATATGTTAAAATTTGCTTGATAGCGCAAATGATGTTATTTAAGCGGGGTCTAAGAAATGATTAAAATAGATAAGTATAAAAAACACTGGAACGAGATGGCACTTAATAATGAGAAAAGGATAGAGAAATTGCGCCAGAAGGCATTAAAAGATGCGGAAAACTTAAAGGAGATTCTTGTCAACGAATTTTACGTCGAAAAAGTGGTTTTATTCGGTTCCATTATGAAGAAAGGACAGTTTGATGAATATTCCGACATAGATTTAGCGGTGTCAGGATTGTCCAAGAATATGTATTTTGCCGCGCTTGGAAGGCTGATAATGGAAAGCGAGTTTAACGTAGATTTAAAGCCAATCGAAGATGTAAGTGATTTGTTCAAATTGAGAATAGCCGGGGGAAAGGTGTTGTATGAGAAAAGAAAGGATTCAAGATCTGGTATCTGAAATAAGGGATGAGCTTAAGCTTATTGATGTCCTGATAAACGATATCGAAGATACTGTAAGGGAAACGCCCAGGGCAGAGAGTAAGAAAAAACGAATATACGAAGAGAGCCTTGCTCTCAAGCTTCATAATTTTTATACTGGCTGTGAAAGGATATTTCAAAAGATAGCTGATGATATCAATGGCGGGGTCCCGCGTACGATGGATTGGCATAAAAGACTTTTAAAGATTATGTCGCTTGAGATTGAAGGTATAAGGCCGCAGGTTATATCAGCAGTAACTGAAAAAGCACTTGAAGATTATCTTGCTTTCAGGCATATAGTCAGGAATATTTACGGTTTTGAGATTGACAGCGAAAGACTGAAGCTGCTATCGGGAAACTTAAACAAGACCTATAAGAATTTCCAGAAAGATTTGAGAAACTTTTTGGATTTCCTGATGAGACTGACAAAAAATTAACCATTCAAATGGAAAACAAAATAACTTACGGGACCGCAGGGGAAAACGACATAAGGGGTATAACTACTCTTTTTAATGTTGCTGATCCAAGACACTGCAGGGTCGTCAATTATTGGCTATGGTCGAACAAGGTCGCCCCTTTCGGCGGCAGCTTGTCTCTGGTTGCAAAAATTGAGAATAAAGTAATAGCCCACTATTCTATAATGCCTCTGGAAATGCTTATGGGGGGGAAAACGGTAAGAGCCGGTTTCGGTCAGCAGGCGGTTGTGCATCCGGCCTATAGAAATCTGGAGATAATAAAGTCATTAATGGACCTCGCCTATGCAAAGGCAAAAGCCGAGTTATCGTTCCTATTTGCTTTTCCAAACGACAATTTTTTTCTCGTAAAGAAACAGCTTTTAGGCTGGCAGGAGATAGATATATTTAAAGCAGCCGTAATTGATGCTGCCGGATTGAAGGTCAAAAGGGATGAAGGCACAGAAGTGGCGGAATTATCTTCTTTCCCAAAAGCGGACTGGCTTGACAGGACAGAAGAACGCATATCATTGAATAAGACTTCCGAATATCTGAACTGGAGATTCATCGGACATCCAGTAAACCATTACGTAAATTTAGGGGCTTTCAAAGGCGGAGAGTTTGTCGGGTACATTGTCTTAAAAACTTTTCTCAGGAGAGAAGACAACAAAATGGTCGGTCATTTTATAGACTTTTCATCCAAAGGCAACGATATTGATATATTATGTTCGCTGGTACATGAGGCTGTAAACATATTCGAATTTTATAAGATACGGGAAATTGTATTTTGGAACAGGGAAAATAATTATAAGGATTTTTTTCAAAGATTCATTACAGGCGAGTCGTTTAAAACAAATATGTGCTGCTACCTTTTTGATGCGAAGAATGAAGGGACCATTCTTGACAAAAGAAACTGGTCCTTCACCATGGCTGTTTCAGATGCTTTTTAATATATGACGTTTGAGGTTGAAATGAGTCCTTTAACCTGGATGTATTGGAAGGGTGCCTTATGAAGAATAACTTTAAATCAGTCTTACTGCTCAAACTGCCTTACTGCGCACATCCTGACGCTCTTGAAAAGGACCATGACTTCAGGACCCATGCGCCTTTCAGGCCCATCCCATCATTGGCTCTGGCTTCCTTATGTGCGTTTATAGACAAGTATAAAAAACTTGCATACAGCTTAAAAGCGGTTGATATAAATATTGAAGCCTATAGAGAGCCTGACATTCCTATAGACATTATGGATTACAGCGGCCTGCTGATAGAATGCATCAGGAATAATGAGTATGATGTGCTTGCTTTGTCGGCGATGTTTGTTTATAACGTCAGATGGGTTGATATGGCTGTTTCTCTTTCCAGAAAATATCATCCCAACGCCAAAATTATTATTGGGGGAGGGTATCCTACTCTATTTCCTGAAAGATGTTTGAACGAGCATGATATAGATGATGCTGTTATTGGTGAGGGTGAGACGACACTGCTGCATATACTGAACAGATACAATGATTATGATGATGATGAATTCAGCCGACAGTTCCCTTTTGAAAGTTATGCGTCAAAAAACGAGGCAGGGGAGATCACATTGTCGGAGAAGAAATCATATTTCCTTGACCTCGCAAATTTACCGATGCCGTCATGGGGTTATCTTAATATTGAAGAATACCTTAGAAAGAGCGGAATGAACATTCTTCCTATGGAAGGCAGTCGGGGCTGCCCGTATAATTGCGCCTTCTGCTGCACCTTTCTCTCCTGGGGACGAAGGGTCCGTTATAAGCCTGTGAAACATCTGATAGAAGAAATATGCGAAATATATAAACGTTATAAAACCATGCTGCACTTTGTCGATGATAATCTCTCTTTTTCGAAAGAATGGGTCACGGAATTCCTGAATAATTTTATTGACCTGAAACTGCCCATGATACTGCAGGCTTCAAATTTCTCGGTCAAACGACTTGATGAAGATATTATCGACCTGCTGATAAAGGCCGGTATGGACGAATTCAGCATTGCTGTTGAATCCGGCTCGCCGGAAATACAGAAGCTTGTAAGAAAAAACATAGATTTTGATCAGGTGAGAAAGATTGTTAATCTTATAAAGTCAAAGAACAAGCTTGTTCACATAAACTGGATGATCGGCTTCCCGAATGAGACTATAGCCCAGATAAATGCCACGTTTAATCTTGCGCAGGAACTTAGGGCCTATCACAACCAGTTCCTGGTAGTTCTGCCGTATCCGGGTACTGAATTATTTGAATATGCAAAGTCCCAGGACCTTTTGATTTTCAAGGAAGATGACCTTGATAAGTTCGATATGAGAAAGTGCGACTATCTGAAGTCTGAGGAATGGAATTACAATCAATTACAGGAGATGATATACGATAAAAATATAGAACTGAACTTTTTGAACAACCCTTTGATGGATTCGGTTGAAGGCAGGGAACATCTCCGCCAATATTACGAGAATTTCTTGATTAGGCTTCCTGAACATATTATTGCGCATATAGTCCTAGGATATATCTATAGGCAAAATAACTTTCACATTGAATTTGCAAAACATTATGATGCGGCATCAGGGCTTTTTATGGATAAGGCGCTAAGGACGACTTTTATGAGATATCTTTCGTGGGACCATCGCATAATAGACGATTTTAAGCAATATGTCGCAGATAAGAATATTGTGATATAGGAAGATATGGAGGGACCTTTTGAGGCTTAACTTTCATCATATCGGCATAGCTTGCAGTAATATCGGGCAGGCCAGAGAATGGATCAGAAAGGCGCACGGTATAATGTCTGAAAGTGCAGTCGTATATGACCCGGAACAAGATGCCGAGTTGTGCATTCTGAAAACGGAAGATGGGTCGACGATCGAATTGATTTCCGGCAGAAAAGTGGAGAATTTGGTCAATAAGGGCATCAGCTATTATCATATTTGTTATTCGGTGCCTGACATAGAACAGGCCACAAAAGAACTGGTGGATAAAGGGGCGATGGTGATATCGGGCCCTAAAATTGCGGTGCTTTTTGACAACAAGAGGGTTTCATTCCTCTTTACCCCTACCGGGATAGTAGAGTTACTGGAGGATTAATTTTGAAAATTGCGGTCCTCAGCAATATTAATATGGAACCCCTGCGGACATTTCTGAACGCCGATGAAAAAGTTATATGTGATTATGGACAATATATGCAGGAACTGCTTGATGAGAACTCAAGCCTCTATTCCGGTAATCCTGACATTATATTCCTGCATTTGGACGGTGAAGAGTTTGCAAAAGACGTTCTATATGGATTGGTCCAAACAAAAGACGCTGAAAATATTCTAGGGCAGAGGCTGGACATTGTATTCGAAGCGGCAAAAAAATATCTTATGGTGCGCGAGCACGCGACCCTGCTTTTCAGCACTTTGGTATTTCCGCCTTTTTATTTCATAAACTATCTTGATACAAATTCGGATTATTCCTTTTCGTCAACAGAACACTTCTTAAATGAGAAAATCCTGAAATTTGCAGCAAGTATCGCCAATGTTTTTGTTTTGGATTGGAAAAGGCCCGTACTGTTTTACGGATATAAAGCGATGTACGATGAAAAATTCTGGTTTCTCGGCAGGATTAAATATACAAATAAGGCATTAAAGGTCCTTTCAGAAGAGATATCGAATTGCGCTGATGCGGTTAAAGGCAACATTAAAAAGGTACTCGTTTTGGACCTCGATAATACCCTGTGGGGCGGTATCATCGGTGAGGACGGCATAAACGGCATTAAATTGTCCGAAGACGGAATCGGGAAAGCATACAGGGATTTTCAGTTTGTCGTAAAAGCTATGAAAGATTTGGGAGTAATACTTGCGATAAATTCAAAAAACAATCCTGAAGACGCAATCAATGTATTCGCCAATCATCCCATGATGGTTTTAAAAGAAGAGGATTTTGTTATACTCAAGATTAATTGGAACAACAAGGTCGATAATATGAAGGAAATTGCACAGGAACTTAACCTCGGACTAGATAGTTTCGTCTTTATCGATGACAACGGCAGAGAAAGGGAAATGGTCCGGCAAAATTCAGTGGTCGCCGTCCCGGAATTTCCAGATGATCCTGCACAGCTTAAGGAATGGTTTTTGAAGGACATAGTATACAAGTATTTCCCCAAGGTTTTTATTACGAAAGAGGACGCAGGAAAAGCCGGTCAGTACAAAGCAAATATCAAAAGAGGCGATCTTTCCAAACATTTAAACATAGATGAATTTATTAAGAGCCTTGAAATACGGATTGAAGTCTATGTAAATGACGGCAGGTTTGTCCAGCGAACGGCACAACTGACGCAAAAGACAAACCAGTTCAATGTAACGACAAGGAGATATACTGAAGCCGATATAGAGCAGTTCATGAAAAAAGGGAATGTATATGCCCTTAGCTATACCGACAGATTCGGTGACGAAGGCATTGTAGGATGCGCTGTAGTTTCCATAAACGGTGATGCGGCCTACTTAGATGCGCTGCTGATGAGTTGCAGGGTGATCGGAAGAAATGTGGAATTTCTTTTTCTGCGCCGAATATTGAGCATGTTGTCCGACAAAGGCGTCAAAGTTGTGAAATCCGGTTTCATACCGACTAATAAGAATATTGTAGCCAGGGATTTTTTTGACAAGTCGGGGTTTATCGCCCTTGGTGAGGATAACGGCGTCTTTACTTATGAATGCAATGTTGTAGATGCATTAAGGCATTTAACGGCAAAATATATTGCTTGAAGAGGGTTTTGTTATGTCTGATAAAAGGCGGGCCGTGCTTGAGGGTCTGATTGAGGTGGCAACCGACGTCTTACGTGTGCCGGAGGGCGAGATTAGCATGGATTTGAAAGCCGGAGATTTGCCAAACTGGGACTCATTAGGACATTTAAGGCTCTTTATGGCCATAGAAGAAAAATTTGGGGTCAAGTTCACGGCAAAAGAAATATTGCAGTTGTTATCCATAGAGCAAATCTGTTGCGCCATTGAAGAAAAGAAATGAGGAAATCAGTCATATGAGCTTTGAAACAACAGTATGCAAATATTGCAATAGCCCAAGAACATTCAATTTCCTGGAAGATGTATATCCATTATTTGCATTTCCACTGGATAAAAAAGTCAAAGCCGGACTTAAGAAAAGTCTGGCGTCATTCGTTACAAACCTGAAGTACTTTTACTGTTATGACTGCGGGTTCGTTTTTTCCAATATCTCGGGTGATGAAAATAAAATAATAGGCCAAATATACAGCCAACATTACAATTACATTTCACCATTGCTGACCGGTATTGCGAGTTCAGAGGCTGACGACTTTGTCGAGATCACACGCCCATATTTTAAGAATGTATCGCAGGTGCTGGAGATCGGCTGTTTCGACGGATATGTTTTGAAGAAACTGAAAGATGAAGGAATCAACGTTCTTGGCATAGAACCAGGCGGTAACGCTGCGTGCATAGCAAGGGGCGCCGGCATTGATGTAATCAATAGTTTTTTCCCTGCCGGCGAGATAGGCACGAGAAAATTCGACGTTGTATTCAGCCGGCATGTTATAGAACACGTTGACAATGTTTATGATTTTTTATCCGGCCAGCTAAAGCTTACGGATACCGGGACAATAATATTTGAGACACCAAGCCTCGACTGGTTTATTCTTAACGATTTATCCGAGGCTTTTCATCCTCAGCACCAGATCCTGTTGGGCCACAAATTCATACTGAGGCTCCTGCGTGATCTGTCTATCCCCGGTGTTTCCCTTCTTGAGCGCGAGCACAGGACTGTTTGCGTCGCAGCACTCAGGCCTTCTGAAATGTTTTGCACATTAGACCAAGCCATGGGCAATATCCTCAACACTTCGTCTCAAGTGGAACGGAAACTTGCATCCTTTCAGCGCAATATTAAAGAAAAAAAGGACATCCTCACAGGCCTGCTTTCAAAACATATTAGTAACGGTGACAGTATTGCGGTATGGGGTGGGGGGTCATTTACAGGCAACCTCTTGGCCCAGGTCGAGGAACTGCGCAAAGTAGAGTATATTATTGATTCCGACCCTCGAAAATGCGGCATGGAATTCCTGCATTCAGACGTTGATATTTTTTCCCCTGATGTCCTGAAAGACAAAGGAATAAATGTTCTGATTATTTTTTCACAGTTTGCGGACGAAATTGTCTCAAGGTTGAGTGAACTCAATCTGAACAAGACCATCAAGACGATATACAGGACATTTCCGGTAATTGAGGTCATAACAAATTGATTTGGGCTGAAACACATCATGAACAGAAATATTATTCGGAGTAAGAACTTATGAAAAAAATACTTGTCGTAGCAGCTCATCCTGATGATGAAATACTCGGTTGCGGCGGAACTATTGCAAGACTTGCAGGTGAGGGCTGCGAAGCATACAGCCTGATATTGGGGGAGGGGATAACGTCAAGAGACGATAAGCGGGTCCGCGGAAAGAGATCGGAAGATATAAAACAGTTAAAGGGTCAGATCAGCAGAGCGGACAAGATAGTCGGCATTAAAAAGGTTTTTGCCTACGATCTTCCGGACAACAGGTTTGATACCGTTGCGCTTCTGGACATTATAAAAATCATAGAGTCTGTTATGAACACGATCAAGCCTGACATTATTTTCACCCATTATAAGAGAGACTTGAATATAGACCATCAGCTCACCTATCAAGCGGCCATCACCGCCGCACGACCGTCTGCGGAAGAATCTGTCAGAGAAATCTATTCGTTTGAAATACCGTCTTCCACTGAGTGGGGGTTCCCGTTGTCCTTTTCCCCGGATGTTTTTTTCGATATTGAAAACACACTTAAATTAAAACTCAAGGCCATGGCCGAGTATAAGACGGAATTGAAGGACTTTCCGCATCCCAGGTCTTTGAAAGGCATAACGATGAATGCCGGACAGTGGGGCATGAAAATAGGCTTGCGTTATGCGGAGGCTTTTGAGTGCGTAAGGGTCATCAAGTAGTGGATTTCAACAAAAAAATGGATTTTGGAGATTTAGTGTTGCTTGATTTTACAAGCCTCGGCCCTGAAGAAGTTGAGATGGTGAGAAATTGGAGGAACCACGAAACGGTGCGGAAGTGGATGTACGACAGCGATATTATATCCAGAGAACGGCATCATGTATTTATTGAAGGGCTGCGCTCTGATCACAGGAATGCTTACTGGATAGTACGAAACAAAGCGGAAGACTATCTGGGCGTCGTTTATTTGAACAGGGTCGATTTTAACAATAAAAATGCGTTCCTTGGAATATATGTCAATCCGGACAACCATATGAGGGGCAGCGGGCACATTCTTATGGACTGTCTGAAGAGGCTTGCATTCGGTGAGATGAGGCTGCATACTCTTAAGCTGGAAGTGGTGGGAGGAAACAGCCAGGCTGTCGACTTCTACAGGAGGGAAGGTTTCCGCGACGAGGGCAGGCTCAAAGAGTTTGTTTTTAAGGACGGCAACTGGTATGATGTTATAATTATGGGCAGTATAAATAAAGATTCAGGCCATGCTTAAAGCATTCGAGGATAAATTAGAAGACTTTTTGGAATATGGAAATCAATGTAGCAGATAGAAAGATAGGAGATGCTCATCCTGTATTCATTATAGCCGAACTGTCGGCAAATCACCTTCAGGACTTTGACCTCGCAGTAAAGACCATCAAGGCTGCAAATAAATCCGGAGCTGATGCGGTTAAACTCCAGACATTCACGCCCGATACCATCACCATAGATTGTGCTAATGAGTACTTCAAGATAAGGCAGGGCACTATATGGGACGGCAAGGTGCTCTACCAGCTTTATAAGGAAGCATACATGCCGTGGGAGTGGCAGCCCAGGCTCAAGTCGATTATAGAAGATTTGGGAATGGTATTTTTTTCCACTCCTACCGACAGTACATCGGCGGATTTTCTGCAAAAATTAGGCAACCCTGTCTACAAGGTGGCTTCTTTCGAGATAACGGATATTCCATTGATCGAGCACATTGCATCAAAAGGGAAACCGGTGATCATATCAACAGGGATAGCGACGCTTTGTGATATCGAAGAGGCAATAAATGCGTGCAAAAGGATGGGGAATGAACAAATTGCATTGCTTAAGTGCACCTCCTCCTATCCCGCGCCTATGGAAGAGCTGAATCTGAGAACTATTCCGAATATGGCTGAGACCTTTCAGACAGTTGTCGGGCTGTCCGACCATACATTAAGTATTTCCGTCCCGGCGGCATCCGTGGCGCTCGGTGCAAAAATAATAGAGAAGCATTTTATTCTGGACAGGAAATTAGGCGGGCCTGACGCTGCATTTTCTCTTGAGCCGGACGAGTTCAGGGCGATGGTCAATGCCGTCAGAGATGTAGAGAGGGCGCTCGGAACCGTAAACTATGACCTGTCGGACAAAATAAAGAGAAGCCGGGAGTTTTCGCGTTCTTTGTTTGTTGTCGCAGATATAAGCGAAGGTGAAACGTTGACAGCAGAAAACATCCGCTCGATAAGGCCCGGGTATGGGCTGCATCCCAGGTATTTAAAAGATGTTCTCGGCAGCAAAGCGCGAAAATTTTTGGCAAAGGGGACACCTCTCAGCTGGGAGTGTGTAGGGTGAATCTGTTATGATAGCCAACATAACAAATTTGGAGATTAGAGGGGAGGGTACATGCCTGAAGCGCCATATATAGCTAATTTGAATTCCGCACTTGCCTATTTGAAAATCGGAAGAACGGACCAGGCAAGGGAGTCTTTGAAAAGGGCCTTTTCCCAGGTGCCGGAAGATGAAAAAAACGGCGATAATCTTGCTTATATAAAAATACTCTTTCACCTGGGGTCAATGGCCATATCGGATGAAGACTATACTTCTGCTGCAAAGTATATCGAAGAGGGGCTTTCCCTGAAGGCAGCCTATGCAGACCTTTTATTTCTGAGGCTGATTGTTCTGAGGTACAGGGGAGCTTACAATGCGATGTTCCCAGATGTCTTGAACTATTTGATCGCTTGCAGCGCTGAAGACAGCGGTATTTATGATTATCGGTTTACAAATCAGGATGCAATTGACGGCGTCATGATTGAGATGCTCCCTCTGGCTTACGAGAATTCCACCGACCGCGAAGCGTATATGGCCTCAGTAACGCGCTTTGTGGAGGCGACGGGCAGTGAGCTTTTCAAAAGGGCACGCGAAATCATGGCGGGCATTGATAAAACTCATTAATGACTAATAAGAGGCTGCTTTTTCCTATAGACAGAAAAGAATTTGATGCAAACCAGGGCAGGTTGCTGCGCCTGGTCCGCATACTGTCCGATGACGGATACAAAGTCGATATTATGACTCCAAATGAGGAAGTCCGTGCAAAGGCAGCTGAGGCTTTTAAGGGTAGTGAAAAGGTGGATGTTTTATTTGTGAGGCCTGATGTTATAGCGCTTCCGGGCAGTTTCAAGGATGATCTTGCAAAGACCTTTATCAGGCAGACACACAATATGACTATCCCGGAAACGGACATGAAGATGTACAAACTTTCCGCCCTCGATGATTTTTTTGGTTATATTGTAGACGATACTTACCCTGATATAGACATCACTCCTTATGATCTTGTATTGATGCCTGTGCTTTCGAGAGACGATTTTCCACAGTTGGGCTCCGATTGTTTTTATTCCGTAATCTGTTTCCTCGCTAAAGAAAAAAAAGTACGTCTCCTTGGACTGCAAACGCGGCCTGCCGTACAGAATGTATTTCTCTATGCGAAGATTATGGATTTTATTGTGGTGAAAGAGGACTGGGAAAGGAAATATCTCGAACAGCTCGGCATAGAAAAAGAGAGGATTTTTCATTTGACGGACCCCGTAGAGGCTTATTGTCTCAAATCCATAGAAGACTCATATATGAATGACTTATTTGAATTCATGGCTGACAAGTATATCAATATGGACAAAAGAGCGTTCTGTATTGTTATTTTCAACCACCCGAATTACAGATCTGAAATAAAAGAGATACTTTCGGTCATATGGCAGTTGGACCTCCCTGTCGTTGTCATTCTGATAAAGTTCGGCTATAACGTAAGGGAGCTTGAAGAGCAGGGAGTGATTGAACTCGTCTACAAAGATATTATAGATAAAATCAAAGGCGGAGTTTTTTTTGTAGAGGCGAATGCTAGAAATAGACTTATGTTTTTGTTGCTGTCGGACATGACGATTTCGTCTTCGTACCAGGAGATGCTGGGCTTTGCAGCGGGACATAAGAAGACGGCTGTAGTTTACAACAGCATATTCCGTGATATGGCTACAGATGACGGTGTCGTATTTATGGATCGTCCGGACGAGCTTAAGAACATGATACTAAAATGTTTCAATGAAAAAAAGACCGGCTACAATTGTCTGGCGGACATTGTCGGCAAGCTGTGCAATAATAGCAGGCGATAGTCCATGGGCGATAGACAAAGACAAAAGCTGAAACTTAAGAACAAGAAAATAGCATTTTATATCGGGCTGCCCCATCACGCCAAGTATTTATTTCCTGTTGCCGAAGCTGCCGAAAGGGAGGGCGCAGAAATACTGTTTGTCACTTCCGCAGACCTCTATCCCTTCGAGGGTGAATTCCTGAAGAGGAATCGCAGGTTTAAATTCGTTTCGCAATATGCGGACGAGGAAACCCTGCAGCGGATCAGGAGGTCCTTAAATAAATTCTATGATGAATGGACCAGTTTTTGTTTCGGCTGGGACGGGATCCGGCACTGGCCTTTTTACAAGCAGGACCACCTTTTTATGCTGAGGATGGAGGAGTGTTTCTGCCTTGAGAGAATGATCCAGATGGAAAAGCCGGACATGTATGTGACCCTTCATGAAGGGAACCCCTGGGGAAAGGAGATAGGACATCTTGCAACCAGATATGGAATCCCTTTTGTAACGTTGCAGGAAGGAGATTACTATGTGGAAACCCCGTTTTTTTGCATCCATACGGAATATTCCACCGTGAGCCTCCTCTGGGGTGAGGCAACCGCTCAGCATATGGGGAAATACAGGTGTTCGACCGATAAGATGGTAATTACCGGTAATACCTATCTCGATGACATTATAAAAAAATATTCCAATTCCTCCGCAGTCGCGGCTGTCAGGAATGAACTCGGAGTAAAAGGGGGAAAGAAAATATTGGCGTTTTTGCTTGGTATTGACTGGGCCATAGTCAAGGACAAAGCAATATGGCAGCAATTATGCTCGGGCCTGGACAGTGGCGAGCTTGTATGCGTTTTCAAGTGGCATACTTTGCTGCCTCTCGAAGATTTCAGGAGAATTGCGGCTGTAATAAAAGAAATCATGCCGTCCGCAATGGTGTTTTACACGTATGATCCATATAAAATCCTTTCTGTGGCAGATTATTGTGTGGTCCTTGGTAAAACGACGCTTGGTGTCGAGGCCCTTGCCTGGCGAAAGCCTTTGTTTGAGATCCCGAACCTGTCAGAGACCGAATCATATTATGGAAAGTCGGGCGTTGCACAGGTGATATCGCCTTTGGGCAACTGGGAAAAACTTTTTGACACGATGAAGCATGGTCTTCCTGCCGCAATACAGGAAAATGCCGAGAACTATGTGAGGCGGTCCTTGTATAAAATGGACGGGAAGTCATTAGAAAGGGCCGTGAATGTGATTAGTTTCATCCTCGATGCAAAGAAGTCGGGGGTCAGTGGTCAGCGGTCAGTGCTCAGCGGTCAAGGGTCAGCGGTTAAGGGCAGGGTCAGTTTTATTGTCCCGTCAGGTAACGATGCTGAAGCGCTCTTATCAACTCTCACATCCCTGTCGGAAGGCGTTGCATTCCCTGACTGGGAAACTATTATAGTTGTCAATGGCGGAGCATTAAGAGAGTTGCTTGCCGGTCTTTCAGGAGATTTAAAGATTGTTGATTCCGAGGGTGACAATCTTTCACTTCTCTATAACAGGGGCGCAGAGGCTTCTTCAGGAGAATTCCTTGTTTTTGTGACGCCGGGCATTGTTTATTTGAAAGGTGAAGGCTTGGCCGAAGCAATGCAAAATGGAGTGGCCGGTATGCCTATAAAGAATGCCGATATGACGCCTTACTGTCTCGGCATAGGATTCGATTTTAATTACACTCCATTTTTCATTAAAGAAGATGTTGCGCGTGATGCGCACAGGGACGCGGTCGGCGGCGGTATTATTGGAATTAACAGGGATGCATTCATGGCCATAGGCGGGTTTGACGAAGGTATTGCAAATCACCTTATGGAAGTCGATTTTTGTCTTGCGGCGAAGGACAAAGGTTTTCCAATCACCTATTTGCCTGATTGTCTCGGAGTTGTTTATAAAAGCGGGGCTGTGGACTATTGGAAAAAATCCGAAGGCAATGATCCTGATAATGACTGGAAGAGGAGAATCAAGTTATTTGCCAAATGGTGCGGCAAGCTGCCTAAGGATGATGATTTTATGAAATATGCAGGGGATTTGATGAAATTGTAATTGGGGGAAGCAGCATAAGAGCGTACGAGTGGATGACTCTTCGTTTTATTAAGCATTTGAAATTACAAACTAAATTCGCATATGAGTTTAAACCCACATGCCTTTACACTCATTTTTTTCATGGCCGCTAAAGTTTTCAAAATATCTCCCGATTAAATAGACAAGCGAAAAAGCATTGGTCGTTGAGGCGTGAAATCAATCACAGGGAGGTGAAAAAAGTAGGAATTATGCGGTAGGCGGTAAAAAGCCTTACTGCTGACGCACGACGATGTATGCTTGACGCTAAAAGGGGCAGGATGCCCTGACAATAAAACTTCATGGAGGAAAAAAATGGCTCTTAATATCAACACCAACACACTTTCTTTGAATGCCCAGAGAAACCTTTCTTTGCTTCAGCCTGCCCTGCAGTCAGCTATGCAGAGGCTCTCTTCAGGTCTCAGGATCAACAGTTCGGCGGATGATGCTGCAGGTCTCGCTATTTCAACTAGAATGGGTGCTCAGATCAACGGGTTGAACACCTCCGTCAATAACGTTAACAACGGTATTGCAGAGGCCCAGACTGCTGATAGCGCACTTAACCAGACTTCCAATCTTATGCAGACCATGCGTGAGTTGGCTGTCGAGTCGGCAAACGCCACGAACACCAACATCGACCGTCAGTCCTTGCAGGCGGAAGTCGCCCAGCTACAACAGGAAGTATCCCGTATAGCTGCGACTACGACATTTAACAACCAGATTATCCTCAATGGTTCGCAGCAGAACGTTGCCTACCAGGTTGGCGCGAATGCCGGCCAGACCGTTGCTCTCTCCATTGGCGATGCGCGCGCTTCCTCCATCGGCGGCGACTTGGCTTTTACCAATAATGGTACTAACGGCATGGGACAGGCTTCCTCTTTCAACCGGTTTGCGACCGATGGTGCGGCTGCGGGTAAATGTTTGCCAATTCATACTAACAACTATGGGGCACAGACTCTTAAAATTACCAATGCAGCCGGCACCACTATAGAGAACGGGGCAGTTGCAGTTGCAGCAAACGAGCAGGCGAGTGATATTGCGACCAGCCTTAACCGGTTGCAGGGTGTGAATGCCACTGCTTACAACCAGATT